>NZ_KV827350.1:0-159820 GCF_001836065.1 Corynebacterium sp. HMSC035E02 | reverse complement strand
ACGAAACGAGGTCAAAACTACGAAACGAGCACACTATAGACGTGTCACAGGTCACAAAAAGGCGCGCCCCTTGCGTGTCACCATGCCGCCACACAACAGCTGCCCCACCACAACACCCCAGCCGTGCCACGTGGCGTGTAGAAACGTGCTCGGTTCGATTCGTAAAGATTAGGTCGCAGGCTATTGTGCGCGACGCATAAGTTCCGTACGATGGCCCCCAGACCGTATGTGGCGTTTTAATTCGTTTTTGGTTTAGCCAGCCGCATACGGGGGATAACCCCGAGGATAATTCATAAAGAGACAGCCTCTCGACCGTGATAGGCGCGGTTCCTCCGACGAGATAGACCGGTCGGCAACGGCATTGCCAACCACAAAAGCGGTCAGGTAGGGAGTAAGCGCTCCCGTAAAGCGATGGGACGGCAGACCACCGTTCTAGCGAGTTGAGCACGGCACTCCAAGCCGCCTGAATAGCAAGCCGGTAAAGCACCCCGCTCCGGGACAGATCAATCTGCCCAGGAGCGTTTTTCTATGTCCGAAAAGGACACGACTACCGCCGTCGCGCCACGCTTTTACACGCTGCAGGAACTCGCCGATCTCGGCGTCGGCTCCGAGTCCACGTTGCGAAAAGCTATTAAAGAGGGCCGTCTTTCATTCCACCGTTTCGGCACCGCCTATCGGATTCGCCAAGACGATCTCGACGCCTACCTCGCGGCCGCACGCCGCCCTGCCCCGCAGCTATTCGACGGCTTCGTCGATGCCGTCGTGAATGCAGCGCCCCAACTGACAGATGAGCAGCGCCAGCAGCTCGTCACGGTGCTGGGCGGTGTGAAGCACTAATGCGGACAAACCCGCCTACGACGAGATCCCGCCGCTTAGCTCAGCTAGTCAGGCTGGGTCTTGAACTGAGTGCGAGGGCTGATGGGTGATGGCCGTGCTACTACACACGCGCGCTCCACCGTCGTGCCCCGAGTCCAAATAAACAGTTCATTCAACCAAGGAGAACAAACCATGTCTTTCAGAGACGATTACGCAGCAGCGCTGCGCGATGAGCAGCAAGCAAAAGATACCGTGAACGAGGCGCGCCGTGCACACAAAGCGACAAAGGAGCGCCTTGCGCAGTTGCGCAAGTATGCCGAAGAGTTCGAGGTGAATCTCGACGGTGACAAGTCCGCCAGCACCGAAGGGGACGGTGACAAGTCCGCCAGCACCGAAGGGGACAGCGATACACCTGAGAACGGTGACGGCGACACGCCTGAGAGCACCGAGGGCAGTAAGCCGAAGCGGCATCTAGAAGTTGTACCCGACTAACCCTTTAGCCGTACACGCAATCACCTCATGTGTGTACGGCCACGCGGCGTGACGACGTACAGCCGTCACGTTTGATGTCGCCACACACCCCGCTCGCAAGGGCGGGGTTTTCGCGTGTGTGCGGGTGGCTGCGGCACCGCTACACGTGACACTGTCACGATGCTTGCGCCGGTATCGGCGACGGGGCATATACACGTCTGCCCCGTCGCCTGGATCATCCGCCACATGGCTGGCGGTATGTCGCGCTGCTGTTATGCGCGGTTCTGGCCGGCATAGTCTTGTGTGGACTTGAAATATGCCGAAGACGGGGCCGTGGGTGCAGCAAAGACAGCAGCGTGGACAGAGCAGATTTCAGCAGCTGTGCTGCTGAAGATGCAACCGCGACGGCAGATGGTATGCGGCGCATGCCGCATAATGCCGCGTCGTGAGATACGCCAATATCCATCTCGGCAGGCTTGCCGTGATGGAGCGTTTCGTGATGACCCAAACACGACACATCGATGCTGGCATATCCGAATGTATATCAACGGGATATATCGGATTGCCGGCAGTGTCGTGATGCAGAGCATGGGTCATCACACAAGGTGCAGCGCCAGCTGCACTATTGGGCATCTTGACCGGAGCGCAAGCGGAGGGCAAGACAGCACCAGCCAGACCGAGCGAGCGAGGTCTGAGACTGGGGCTGTAGGGGGCGGCGCGCCAGCGCCGGGCACCGGGTTATGCGAGCGCCAGCGAGCAGTAATACCCGGTGCAGTGCCTCGGCTATGCCGAGCGCCGGAGCGCAGCGGAGGCGTCGCACCCCCTTATGCCCTTTTCCCCCTTCTACCCCTATAACGACAAACATATAGGGGTTTTGACACAGAAGGGGGCTGCGACCTGCGTGTTTCGGGTCTTAATGCGGTCTTCGACCCTTACCCGAAACGGCCCGTTGATGCGCGAAGCGCACATGGTGCCTACGCAAAACCTGCAGGTCGCCACGCTGTGCGCACCACATGCGGCTACGTCCGTTGTATGTCGGTCTTAAAGTAAGGGCCGATGACGGGTGGAAACGCCGCTTGCGGCGTCTTCCCGCGTCATCGAGACACCTGCAGCGAGCCTGCGAGCGCAAGGTGTCTAACCGAACGGCAAGACCGACATCGTTAACGTGGTGCGCACAGCCACACCCTGCACTCTGGCACCGCCGTCAGGCGGTCATTGCAGGGTGTTCCAAATCCCGCAGCGAGCCATCCGCCGCCAGGCGGTGTTGATGCTGCTGCGGGGGTCAACGACACGGGCTGAGTAACACACTCCATATCGGCCCGTGCTACAAGCACACTATCGGTGCAGACGTATCACGTTCGCGGCGGCCATATGCGCGCAAGCGCATGTAACAGACACCGCCAGCGACGTGTGTTTCGCGAGCGCCCGCTCGCAGCAGATCCAGCGGCAGCTGTTGATGCAAATGTGTAGCGCCGCGACTCGATTGGTTCATCTTTGTGGCAGCGGCTGTACGGCCCTGTGGCGGCCGTAGACGCCTCGGATGGACGGAGTGCGCGTGCAGAAGAACAGTTTCGAGACGTCGCTGTTCGTCGTGTATCTGCCGAAGTCGATGTGCAAGGAGATCCCCGACTACTACACCAGTGAGGTGGACGGGCGCGAAGTGAAACGTCCGCGCTATGCAGCCCGCGACTACGAAGAAGCAATGATGTACCCCGAAGAGTCAATGCGTTGGCTCGCCGAGAACTTCATTCCCGGCGGTATCGACGCAGTCGCTGGCGGTGATATGAACTTCGACGAATCAACGCCACACATCCAGTTCCAGGCGGATACGTTCTCACCGAAGCCCGAAGATCCCGACAAGCTCCGTTGCCGCCCCGGCATCGCGTACAACACTGACACCTCAGTGCGGTACACATCCGGCCCGAAGAAGGGCAAGCAGATCTCGGGTAACCAGAAGTTCATCGACGCGCAACGGGGCCTGCGCGAACACATGCACTCGCTGGGCTATCCGGTGGAACTGGAAGTCTCCGAGCGGCATGACGAGTCGTTGAACCTCGGACGCTACGCAGAACAACAAGACCGGGAGCGCGACCTCGCCAAGCGCGAGGATGATGTGGAAGTCAAGAAGCGATCCGTGCAGCGCGATATGGACGCAATTGATCGTGACCGCGAGCAAACAGCAAAAGAACTTGAACAGGCAAAAGCTGCCAACGAAAAAGCGCAAGGTGTGTTGCAGCACGCCGAAGAACAGGCTCGCGCTGTTGCCGAGCGTGTGCTCAACGAGGCACGTGAGAAGGCAGAGCAAGAAGCCGAGCAGATCCGCAGTGACGCGCGCGAGAAGGCCAAGCAAGAAGCCGAGCAGACCATGGGCCTTGCCGAAGCGCAAGCAGACGAGCTGCTCGAACGAGCCGAAGAGACTGCACAGGCCAAGGCGGGCGAGATTACAGCCGCAGCCCGCAGCGAAGCGGAGTCGATCACACGCCAAGCCGACGAGGCCCGTAAGCAGGCTGAGCGCGACGCTGAGACGATCCGCAGCGAAGCACGAGATGAGGCCACAAGCATCCGCGACGAGGCCACGCGCGACGCTGCAGTAACGCGCACGGATGCCCGCGATGAGGCTGATCAGATCCGCCGCAACGCGCACACGGACGCCGAAGATGAAGCAGCCATCATCATCGAAGAAGCGGTGAAGTCAGGACAGCAGTTGGAGCATCTGGACAAGAAGTTCCTGGTGCAAGAACTGCATCGCAGCCCGGAGCTGCTTGAGCGCTACACGCTGTTCAAGCAGTCGCAGACCTCAGGCAAGAAGGGCGGGGCGCAGCAACGTGCGCGCGAGCGTATCGAGAAGCGCCGCCAGCAGCAACAGCAGCGTGATCGTGACGGCGGTATGGAGCTTTAGCAGCTCACCATGCGCTCTGCACGCCCGTCTGCGGGCCGTACAGGGCGCCGTCGGCGTCGTCGGTCATCTGCGGTATGAAACCGCTGAGATTCGGCGAAAATCGAAGAAATCTCGGCTAAGCGGGGCCAAGTGTCACTACGTTGCGCAGCGAATTGGCCGGTTAAGTGGCGGAGATATTGCGCAGCGCGTCGGTGTGTACGACGGCGCATGTGCTGCACAGCAAACATGCCAGCACACAGACCTGCAGAATGTCGTTGTCATCCTGTTGCGCAGTAAAGGTGTCAATAGGATGACAAACCACTTCACTGCCCAATTCACATGTCATTAAAGTGACAGGGCATTTGATTGCGCAGTAAACGTGTCGATGAAATGGGTGCCCAATACACAGTGCAACCTACGTGTTAATGAAATGTCACAGACACTACATAGTGCAGTGAGTTGCGCAGCAGAAACGCCAGTAAAAGCACCGCACCACTGCACCGTAAAACTGCACAAGTGATTCGCAGCAAATTGGCGTGTGAAATGGTTGAAAAAATAACCCCGCAGGTTTCCCTGCGGGGTTTCGTAGTTAGAACGGTACTTCTTCGCCCTCAGCGCCAGCCAGGGCGGCGGTCGCCGCCTCGCCTCCGCGACGGGCAGCGCGAGCAGCGGACTCCTTCTTGGAATCGATCAGCTGCACCGTGTCGATGCGCGCCACCAGCGGGTACTGCTTCACACCGTCCTTGTCGGTGTAGACGTCGGTCTTGAGCGAGTAGCTCACCGCAACGCGATCGCCGGAGCCGATGCAGCCGAACACACCGGGGTTCGCGGCGTCCTGGACGTAGCCGGTCAGCTCCACGATCTCGCTTTCCACCTTGCCGGTGGACTTGTTCTTGAAGGTGTTGCGCGCATAGACGCTGAGCTTCACCGTCGCGCCGCCGTTTGCGTGCTCGAACAGCTTGGGTGCGCGAGCTGCGTTGCCGACGATGGTGCCGTTGTTGAAGGGGTTGGACATGTTGGTTCTCCTTACGTGAGTGGGTGTGATTTGCCGTGCAATTTGGGTACTTAAGCAGCTGCTTTGCTGCTGCGGGGCGGTTGCGCTGTCGTTACAACACTGCCCAGGGCAGCGGTGTGCCTGCCGCCTCTAGGTCGCGCAGTTCTTGTGCTGCGCCCGGATCGGCGTCCTCGCCGTCGATGCCGTCGGCGAGCTGGTAGAGCAGTTCCAGGTCGGTGTGGGTGATGTCGCGCATCACGTGCCTCCTTGTTCGGATTGATGGTCAATCCGTCTGTTGGAGACAGCTCTGCTGTCTAAAGGTCACTCCCCTGCCTCGTTGCGGTGTCTGTCGTCGCAAGCCAAGGCCCCGCGAGAAAAAGAAACCCCGTTGCATTGCTACAACGGGGTGTGTGGTGCTACTCGGCAAACAAGATCGTGCGGGTCTTCTCAGCGCCCTCGCGGACAAGCTCGACCATCCGCTCGCCCTGGCCGATATCGGTCAGCTTCGCCACCAGCGACGGGAAGTTCTCGTCTGGCCCGATCTCGGTGGCTCGCTGCGCAGCCACGCCAGCTAGCCCCGGCTGGCCTGTGGCGTGAGCGAGCACGGCAACAGTGGCGGTGAGCTGCGAGCGCATGCCTGGCCAGCTGGTCGGGACAGCGCGCATAACCTTCTCTATGAACGCAAGGCCCGCCTGCGGGTCATCGAGCAGTGCGGCAAGCAGCGTGTCCCGCAAGCGCGGCGTGGTGAAGCATTTCAGCGCAGACCGAACAGCGCGAGCGCTCGGCTGGGTGATCCCTGCCGCCGCCTGCTCATACTCACGCTGCAGCACGTCTGCGAACATGGGCGGGATATACGCCAGCGCGTCTTCGATGATGTCGGCGTGCTCGGCAGCGTCGATGCCGTGGTCAGTGCTGTTCAACCGTGCCTCGATGTCGTCTTTGCTCGGCTCCGGCAGCTCGCCGGTGTGCTCTAGCATCTGCTGCAGCGCCGCTGATGCGGCGACCTCGCCGACAACACCGTGGCGCGGCTCGTCGATGAGCGGATGCTGGTACACAGACCACCAAGCAGCCCCAGTGACGATCTCGGGCACCTGCACCACCCCGAGCAGCGGCGGTAGCGGCGAGGCCCCGCTGGTGAGGTACGTGGCCGTCTCGTCGAAGACCGGCTGCGCAATGTCATCGCTGATCATGTACGCGATAACAGCGTCGAGTTCGAGGTGGTGGACCCACGCTGCGAACCGCTCGCGGCTCTCGGTGAGCTTCTCCACTGCTTCGTCCAGGTCGAACCGTGCGACCGGGCCGAGGCGGACGGTGTCGACGCCCTCGTCGTCGACGAAGAACGCGAGGATCAGCGAGTTGTTCGGGTAGAACCCGAGGATGCCGGGGAGGTTCGCGAGGATCTCGCCGTGGGATGCAAGCGTGTGAGAATGGGTGGACATGGCAGTGCTCCTTTGCACGAATACGGGGTGTATGTGGTCAATCCCGTATTCGGCCCGGCTCTGCCGGTCGCAGGCGTATCCCAGCAGTGCAGCACTCATGTGTGCCGAGCGTCGCTAGCGCAGCCTGATGCCTTCTCGCCGGGTGCGAGCGCTAGCGACGCAGCCTGTGCTTAAGCGTCGGCTTCGATGCGCTTGAGAGCGCGATAGATCGTCGGCCGCGAGACGTTAAAGGTGCGCGCTACAGCGCTGACGGACTTGCCGCCGTCGATAAGCTCCTTGGCCATCTGCGCCTGCTCAGCGCTGAGCTTCGGCTTGGGGCCGGCGACCCTGCCCTGTGCGCGGGCGTGCGCCACGCCCTCACGGGTGCGCTGGACAAGCAGGTCACGCTCCCACTCGGCAAGACTTGCCATGACGTTGATAACCACCTTGTCGGTGGGCTTCGACGTGTCCAGCGCTGGCTCCAACACCTTGACGTTGATGTCACGCTCGGCGAGGTCAGCGATGGTGTTCACGGTGTCCGCGAGGCTGCGGCCGAGCCTGTCCAAGCGCGTGACCCTCCGAGCGTGTCGTCGGGGCGCATGTACGCCAGCGCGTCATCAAGACCAGGCCGTTGCCAGTTGGTGCCGGAGATGGTGTCTGAGTAGATGTGGTCCGGGTCGCAGCCAGAGCCTGAACGCTCAGATGACTTCGAGCCTGACTTCTAGCCTGGAACCGCTGGTAGAAGTAGCTGTATCTGAGGCAATGTCGAAAGAGTCCGAAAGCCTGCACAAGGCAGCAGAAGCATCTAAGAAGGCTCGCAGCGCCCTGCTCCAGGAGAAGGAGTCCAACGAAAAGCTGCTGGAGAAGATACGTGCAGAGCGCAAAAAGTACAACGACGACATGGAAAAGTCGAACACGAACTTTATTAAGGCCTGCATGTCTGCCTCGTGGATTGCAGCCAGTGTTCTCTTCGTTGCTATCGCACTCGTTGCTGTCGGAGCCTTGGGGAACGGGCTGCTAAGTATGCTCGGCATACCCGACGGCGTGTCTGCCTTGTGGGGTCACGTCCAGGAGGCCAACGGCATCGGCCCAACACTGGGCTGGTTGGCGTTAACACTTATCGTCATAGGGGTTCTTATAGCGCTTATGACCTGGATGTTGTCCCAGGCTGCGCCGGGTATTGCTCACTTAGTCGAGGAATACCGTCGCAATCACCCGAGGAAAGAAACGAACCACTAACTAGAACACGTGCACCGTAAAAAGTAAAAATCCCCACAACACAGCGTAGCGGTTAACCGCTACGCTTCTTTTATGCTCTTCCTATGCCCCAACTTTGCAACAGCACCAATAAACTGGCGCCCCGGTTATAAGTTGGGGCGCCAAGTCGATGTGCTCGAGTCGGGGGATGTTAGTGGCCGGTGCCAAGCCGGCCAGACAGGCGGTTCAGCCGGTCCTGACTGGGACCGTCGAGCCCGATAATGGACACGGTTTTGCCTCTGTCCTGGAACTTCTGCGTAATCGCGTCAAAGGTCGCGACCGTGGAGGCATCCCAGATCTCCGCCTCAGTGAGATCAATAGTGATATGACGGGCAGAATCGGTGTAATCAAAGCGATAAACCAGGTCATTGCTTGATGCCCAAAACAACTGGCCATGCACCCGGTAGGTACGAGTATCAATCTCGCCATCGCCGTCGCCGTCGATCTCGGAGACCTTTTCAATGGAAGCGATATGTGCCATCCGACGGGCGAACATGATCATCGCGGTGACCACACCCAACAGCACACCAATGGCCAGGTTGCTGGTGGCTAGGGTGGCAATAATCGTCACGGCCATAACAATGGTCTCAGAGACCGGCATGAGTTTAAGGGTGCGTGGATGCACCGAGTGCCAGTCGATGGTGCCGACCGAGACCATGATCATGATTGCCACCAGCGCAGCCATCGGGATCATGCCAACGATGTCGCCCAGTGCCAGGACCAGGACCAGCAGGAACACACCGGCTAACAGGGTGGATAGGCGGGTACGTGCCCCGGATTCGCGGACGTTGATCATGGTTTGACCGATCATCGCGCAGCCACCCATGCCGCCGAAGAAACCGGAGGCAATATTAGCCACCCCCTGTCCCCAGGATTCACGAGTTTTATCGGAATGAGTGTCGGTGATGTCATCGACGAGCTTGGCGGTCATCAACGATTCCATGAGACCGACCACGGCCATGGCCAGGGCATAAGGCGCGATGATCTGCAGGGTCTCCAACGTCCACGGCACGTTCGGAATAAACAGGGACGGTAAGGTCTCCGGCATCTTGCCCATGTCCGAGACCGTCGGGACAGTCAAACCGGCGGCAATGACCAAACCGGTGAGCACGATAATCGTGACCAGCGGGGCGGGGATCACACTGGTGAGCTTGGGGAAGAAAATCATGATCACCACACCCAAGCCGACGAGTGGGTAGACTATCCAAGGCACATCAATGAGGTGTTCGAGTTGGGCGGTGAAAATCATAATGCCCAGTGCATTGACGAAACCCAGCATCACCGATCGGGGGATAAAACGCTGAAGTTTCGCCACACCGAGGGCGCCGAGCACGATTTGTAGGACACCGCCCAACAGGACGGTGGCGATGAAATAATCCATCCCGTAACCACGCGCCACAGGAGCAATGACTAGGGCAATAGCCCCGGTGGCGCCGGTGATCATTGCCGGGCGGCCACCGGTAAAGGCGATCGCAATGGCCATGACTACCGAGGAAAACAGACCCATGGCTGGGTCAACACCGGCAAGGATGGAAAAGGCAATGGCCTCAGGGATCAGCGCCAGGGATACCGCCAGTCCGGCCAGAATCTCTATACGGATACGGGCGGGGGAAGAAAATGCGTAACGGAAGGATGCGATGATCCCGGTAGGGGCATCAGCGCCGTCTGGACTCAGGAGGGGGCGGGGGGCCGCCGTGCTAGTTTCAGTCATAGATGTCCAATCTTTGAGGGGATAGGTAACTGGGCGAACGCCCGAAAGGAATCCAACCCTCTAGTAACTTTAGGTTTGGTGATGGTGGTCATGGTAGCGGGAGTTTTACTCAACCGCCAACCCAGGCACAGGAACCCGTGGGCAACATCACCGTGAAGGAGAACAGGCAATGCAAAACAGTAATTTCAAGATCGGCGAGGTCGTTGACCAGACGGGGTTGTCGATTCCCACCTTGCGTTATTATGACAACGTCGGCCTGATTACCCCATCGGGGCGTAGCCCTGGTGGGTTCAGGCTTTATAGTGAGGCTGATGTACGTCGTGTTTTGCTGGTGCGACGGATGAAACCGCTGGGGTTTACTCTGGATCAGATGCGGGAATTCCTGGAAGCTGCGGAGATTCTTCATAGTTCAGATGGCGGGCAGGACAGTGATACCGCACAGCAGGCACGGAGTAATGCCAAGGCCACCCTTGCCGACATTCGTGAGGAGACGCGCACCCGCTACGAAAAGCTACGCAAGCAAATTGCCTACGCTGAGGAATTCCTCGATCTGGTCAACACCCTGGCACCCTAAACTGCCCCCATCCTTCGCAGGGAGAAAAAGACCATCGTATTGAATGCGCTCTGTCGAATCGCGTTCCAGATGAAGTGGACGAACGCCCGCGGCCTCTCCGGAGTGGATGGCGATAGTACAGAGGACTTCTGAAATCCGTGCAGACGACTCCTCAAAACGACACAGTCATCCAAGGTCACAAAATCGAAAATTGTCACTTAACCCCATCACTTCCAAACCGGCTTAAGTGACAAAATGCCATCGCTAAAGTCCCGATTTGAGTCCCAGGACGTGCGCCTTAAGAGAAATAACTAAAGCCCCTACCAGTGTTTCTCCTGGTAGGGGCTTGGAAGTTGGTAGCGGGGGCAGGATTCGAACCTACGACCTCTGGGTTATGAGCCCAGCGAGCTACCGAGCTGCTCCACCCCGCGTCGAGATGTACTTCCAAACATCAAGCGCTCTGCACACTGTCCCGTGTGCTGGCGACGGATGTAACTATACAGACACCTTGGCGCCTACCCAAATCCCCTGGGCAGGCGCCATTTCATAGGTGAGGCGCCGAGTTTTTCGCTGGCGCCTATCCGGACTTACTTAGACTGCAGCGAGCGGTAGTCCTCCACTGCCTTGTCCAGCTCGTCCAAAGCCTTGCCGTACTCCTCAAAGGAGCCGTCCTTGGCCTTGTCCACGCCATCGAGAGCCTTGTTGATGGCGTCGATAGCCTCGCCCTCGCTAGATGCCTTCGGAGCGGAGGCCGGTCCAGAAGCATCGGAGTCCTTAGCGTCCCCTGCATCCTTCTTCTCGCCATCGGTGGATTGCTCGTCCTTTTCCGTCTCATTGCCGGAGTCACCCTCAATCTCGGTGATGTCCTGGGCGGCCTTCGGGTCGATGCCCACCTGCTCCAGGGCCTCACCAATCGTCGGCGCATAGCCCACGCGGCCCTTGTAGGAAACGAGCACGCGAAGCAGCTTCGGGAACGCAGACTCCTGGCCCTTACGCTGCGAGTAAATCGGCTCCAAGTAGAGGATCTCTCCCCCACCCACCGGCAGGGCCAACAGGTTACCGTTCTTCAGATCATTCGAGCCTTCCCACAGGGTACGGTCACGCGCCACCTGGTCGGAAGACATCATGGCATCCTGGGCCTGCTTCGGGCCCTGGGTCTGGGTGTTCGTCGGCAGCACGCGCACGGTGATGTCACCGTAGGTGTCCGGGTCCGAGGACACCGCCATGTGTGCGGAGAGGAACTGGCGGTTCAGACCGCGGTAGGAGGTGATGAGCTGGAAGCTCGGCTTGTTAGTCTCCGGGTCGGAAGCCAGCACATAGTACGGCGGCTGGTTCAGGCCCTGAGCCTCGCCTGCGGTCGGGTCTTCCGGCACGGACCAGAAGGCGTCGTTGTTGAAGAAGACGCCCGGGTCATCCACGTGGTACTTGGCCAGCAGGTTGCGCTGCACCTTGAACATGTCCTCCGGGTAACGCATGTGCTGACGCAGCTCGTCGGAGATCTCCGACTCGGGCTTGACGACGCCCGGGAAGACACCCTCCCATGCCTTGAGCACGGGGTCTTCGGTGTCGAACTCGTAGAGATCGACGGTGCCATCGTAGGCGTCGACAGTCGCCTTGACCGAGTTACGGATGTAGCCCACCCGATCGTTGACCAAACGCTGCGTCGTACCCGTCGGGTTCTGTGCATCCTGGGTGGTCTCTGTCAGGGAGGTGCGCTGCGTGTACGGCAAGGAATCCAGGGTGGTGTAGCCGTCAACGATCCACTTGATGCGGCCGTCAATGACCGCCGGGTAGGTGGAGGAATCCGTAGTCAGCCACGGGGCGACCTTCTCTACGCGCTCGCGCGGATCGCGGTCATAGAGCAGCTTGGATTCCGAGCCCACGCGGTCCGAGAGCAGGAAGTTCAGTTCCTGGTACTTGAGGGCAAAAGCAGTGCGGTCGACAATGTTGCCGATGTCCACGCCACCCTTGCCGTCGTAGGTGTAGGTGGCGGTATCGGTGTCGTACTCCACGGCGGCGTCGCCCGTCTGGCCCACGATGGCGTAGTCCATGCCGTCTTGGGCGCTGGCGATCACCGGGCCGTAGTAAATGCGCGGCTGGTCCACCTTGATGCCGAGCGACTCCTCAGCGCTCTGGGTCTCGCCCTCACCTTCAGCGTCCTCGCCTGCCTGGGTCTGCAGGTCGGCCACAGTAAAGATGGGGAAACCACCACGGGCGGAACCGGCGTCACGAGCCACCTCATCGACCGTGTTGGCCTGCGCCGCGATGAAACCGTTGCCGTGGGTGTACACGGTGTGGCGGTTAATCCAGTTCTGCTGGTTTTCCTGCAGCTCATTCGGATCCAGCTCACGGGCCGCAACCACGAAGTCACGCAGCTCGCCGTCGATTTCATAGCGGTCCATCGCCAGCGTCTCTGGGAAACCGTAGAAGTTCTTCAGCTGCTGCATCTGAGTAAACGTCGGCGCCAAAATATCCGGGTCCAGCAGGCGCAGATTGGAAATGGTGGAGTCATCCGAGGCGACCTTGTCATCGGAGACGTCGTCAGCACCCCAGTTCTCCTCGTAGGTCACCTTGTCATCGGTGAGGCCATAGGCAAAACGGGTGGACTCGATGTTGCGGGAAATGGACTCCGCCTCTTTAGCTTGGCGGTTCGGGTTCACGGAGAAGCGCTCCATGATGAGCGGCCACCCCTGGCCAATGACCAAGGAGGACAGCACCATGAGAACCACGGCGAGGCCTGGGATGCGCAGGTCCTTGATAACGACGGCAGAGAAAATTGCCACGGCCACGAACACGCCGATGATCATGAGAATAATCTTCGCTGGCAGGTAGGCGTTGATGTCCGTGTAGGAACCGCCCGTAAACAGCGAGTGCTGGTTATACAGCAACTCGTAGCGCCCCAGCCAGTAACCGGCCACTTGGAGCAGCATCCAGATTCCACCGGTCACGGCCAGCTGCGTGCGCGCCGACTTCGACAAGGAACCACGGACACCGGCGGCGCGGTTACCTAAACGAATACCGCCGAGGATGTAATGCCCCACCAGTGCAATAAGGAAGCACACGGCGACCAGCATGGAGAAAGCATTGACCAACATCGACCACACCGGCAAGCGGAAAGCGTAGAAGCCAAGGTCGTGATTGAACTGCGGATCCGTCACCCCAAAATCGTGGGAATTGAGGAAGAGCATGACGGTCCGCCAGTTGGCTTGCCCCAACAGGCCGGAAACGACGCCAACGAGCACCGGGATGACCTTGAGGAAGACACTCATCGTGCTCTCAATGGACTTACGGTACTGATAGACGGGGGAATTGAAATCCGCCATGTCCATCGAGTCACCGCGCCCCCGCCACACAATCAGGCCCGCAACGTACGTAATAGCCGCTGCTACGAGGCCGAAGAGGATGAAGAGGACGATGCGCGTGATCAAGGTCTTGGTGAAGACCCCACGGTACTCAATCGCGCCGAACCACTTCCAATCCGTATAGAAGCCCACCAACATGGGGCCAATGAACAAGAGGACCGCGATGATGGCGACAACCCACGAGAGAAATTTGGGCGGCCGTTTCATCGGGGCGGCGGGTCGGTTGAGTCCGGAAGCCAACTCCAGCTCCAATCAAGTGTCGTGCGAATATAGAGGTATCAAGCTTCTAGTCTAGAGAAGCACTATGACCGTCAACGAACAAGGACGCTTATGAGTTCCCAACCTTCCTCCCAGCCCGCTGTACACCGCGCGCTCAACAAGGCTATGCGCGAAGCCGTGGACTTCATCCACGCCGAGGGCTGGGATGCGCCTCCTACACTTTTTGCTCTCGTCCCCACTGAGCTGGTGGCCGCACAGCTCGGTGACGTCGACGACTCCTCTCCCCTCACGCTCGTGGTGCAAGAGTTGCCGGAAGGCATCGAGCCGGGTTCCGAGCACCTCGCGGACTACGTCTCGCGCCTGGCCTGGCCACAGGAGATCGCCGGGGTCATCCTGGCACAGGAGATCACGTTTAAGGACACCTCGAACGCCGCGCTTGCCGACGCCCGCCCCGCCCGCCTCTTCTCCGGGGTATTGCGCGCTACCGCCATGGACGGTAGCTCCACAGTCGATGCTGAGGAGTTCGACGAGAACGGCGCCGAGCTCACACTGCTGCAGCTGCGCCCGACCGAGGAGGAGCTCGCGGAGGCCGGCCCCTTCGCGGAAGATGATATTCAGCTGCGCGGTGGTCCGAATGTGGCACCGGGGGTCATCGCTGCCCTGCGCTACGGGTTGGAGCAGGATCCGGAAGAGATACTCTAATCGACTAAACTCAGAATGCAGTGGCCATTAGTGCTCAGCTCTCCGGGCTGGGCACGCAATTGATAGAGGAGTCTCTCGTGCGCTTGACATCCCGCTTCACCGCCGCAGCTTCGGCCGTGCTTGCCACCGGCTGCCTGCTCACCGCATGTGGGAAGGACGATGTTCCCTCCCCTGAGCCGGCTCCTGCGAGCGAAGCAACCACCGCCGCGGAGAAGACCAGCGCGCCGGCCCCGGCCACCTCCGCCGAGGAATCCGAGACGACCACTCCCGCTGCGTCCGAGTCTGCAGACAGCTCGGAAGCGGAGGATGAATCCTCGACAGCAGGAAGCTCCGCTGCTCGGAAGGACAAAGACAAGGACGCCAGCGAGTCCGCTGAGCCCAGCGGCAAGTTCACCGACTCTGTGGAACAGGCTTATGAGATCTTTGGCGGCCTCGTCCCAGAGGAGATCTTCGCTCAATTCGACCGCTGCGATCCCAACGGCGTGACGGATTCCTTCAACTGCTCCGGCTCAGAGGTGGGCCAGTTCCAGTTCTTCAAGTCGAAGACCAAGGCTTCCCAGACCACCCAGGTGCTCACCGAGCTGCGCAGCTCCCGTGTCATCGAGGACAGCGGAAGCCGCGTCGTGGGCTGGTCCATGTTGGGTAACACGGCCATCCTCACCGTGGTGGATAACGATGAGGGCCTCATCATGCAGCAGATGATTTCCACGGACCAGGACGATCCGGAAGAGCGCCTCAAGGAGCTTGGCTTGGTCTAGGGCCGCAACTTCCTTAAGGTCTAGCCTTCGCAGGTCTCGACGGGGCTTCCCTCGGCGAAGTTGTGCATAGCCTCGATGGCATCATCCAGCGTGTGGACCTTGGCCACCACCATGTCGCCCGTTTTGCGGCTAACCGCCTCCGCGCAATTATCGGCTGGGGCGAGGAAAAGCTCGGCGCCCGCCTCCTGCGCTGCATTTACCTTATGGACGATGCCACCGATGGGGCCGACCTCTCCGTCCTCGCCGATAGTGCCGGTGCCGGCAACGAAGCGGCCGCCGGTGAGGTCCTCACTGGAAAGCTTGTCAATCACCGCCAGCGTAAACATCATGCCGGCCGAGGGCCCGCCAATGTCCTGCAGGTTATAGTCCACCGTGATGTCCTCGGTGGGCACCGAGGTCATAAGGATGCCTAGCAGGGCCACGTCCCCCTGCTCTGGGTGGGAGCCGAGGGTGACCCCGACAGTCTTTTCCTCGCCCTTGCGAACGATGCCTAGCTCCACCTCATCGCCAGGCTGAAGAGCACGAATCTTCTCTTGCACTTGGCCAGGCTCCGTGACCTTGTCACCGTTGACGGTGGTGATGATGTCGGCGTCGTCAAGCGCGCCTGCTGCGGGGCCGTCGTCGAGGACTTGTGCGACCTCAATCCGCACGGGCTTGTCCAGATAGTCCATGGCGGCGACCGTGGCCGCTGACTCGGACTGGGTAAAGGCCTGCTGATTGGCCTCCTGGACCTCCTTATCTGTCTTGCCCTGCGGGATAACATTCTCGATGGGGACGATGGTGTCATCCGTCAACAGCCACCGGCCCAGGGCCTGGGCTAGCGTCATGTTGGTGCGCACAGAGACCGTGGTCATGTTGAGATGCCCCTGCGGCTGGAACGTCTCTGGGGCTTCGACGTTGACCACCGGCTCACCTTCCACCTCGCCCAAAGTGTCCACGGTGGGCCCTGGTCCTTCGGCGGCGTAGGGAACGGACAAGGTGATATCGGTGCCGGGAATGTGGTCGATGCTGAGCAGGGCTCCCGTCAACACCACCGGAATGGCTCCCCACGTGAGGGTGGACAGGCGGCGGGCTCGGGGGTTCTGCGGGGTTTTCACGGAGGATCAGCCTACAGCCTTAGGCTGCCTGTTCGCTCTCAGCGTTGCCGTGGTCCTAGAATCCGTGCTAGGAAACCTAGTAGATTAGGGCCCATGAGCAACGGATTCGGTTTTTCCTTCCCCAATAACGACGATGACGATGATAACGATCGTCGCGACCAGAACCCGTTCGGCGCCTTCGGCTTCAGCGCGGGCAACGGTGGCCTAGGAGACCTGTTGAATCAGTTCGGCCAGATGCTGTCCGGCATGGGTTCCTCCATGAACTCCCCGGAGGGTGCTGGCCCGGTCAACTATGACTTGGCCAAGCGCATCGCGCACCAGCAGATCTCCCGCGATAAAGAGGTCAGCGAGCAGGACCGCACCGCCGTGCAAGAAGCCGTGCGGCTGGCAGAACTGTGGCTGGATGATGCCACGATTCTGCCCACCGCGTCCGGCACCGTGACCGCGTGGAATTCCGCGCAGTGGCTGGATGAGACGCTGCCGATGTGGCAGCGCATGGTCACTCCGGTAGCCGAACACATGAATTCCGCGCAGTTGGAATCCCTACCGGAGGAGGCCCGCGAGATGATGGGCCCGATGACCTCGATGATGAACTCGATGTCTGGCATGAACTTCGGGATGAAGCTCGGCCACGCCCTCGGTGATCTGGCTGCCCAGGCGTTGACCGGTTCTGACTTCGGCTTGCCTGTCTCCCCCGCAGGCACCACCGCACTCTTGCCGCACAATATCCAGGCCATCGCGCGCGATCTCAACGTTCCGGGCCAGGAGGTACTCGTCTACATCGGCGCCCGTGAGGCCGCCCGCCAGCGCCTGTTCAAGCACGTGCCGTGGTTGGTCGAGCGCCTCGTCTCCTCCGTTGAGGAATACGCCATGGGCTTGGTCATCGACACCTCCCATATCGAGGAAGCTACCCGCGAGCTCAACCTGGAATCCGGTGACCCGCAGGCCATCCAGGACGCGATGAACAAGCTGCAGGGCATGGACCTGTCCCCGCGGATCACCTCCCGCAACGCGGGAGCGGCTTCCCGCTTGGAGACCCTCCTGGCACTCGTCGAGGGCTGGGTTGAACACGTGGTGACCGAGGCGCTGGGAGAGCGCATCCCGTCTACGAAGGCAATGACTGAGGCGTGGGCGCACCGCCGCTCCACTGGCGGCTCCGCGGAGAAGGCCTTCTCCCAGGTCGTCGGCATCGAGCTCAACGCCCCGAAGGTGGAGGCCGCCGCTGAGCTGTGGCGCCGCGCCACCGTCGCGGTGGGCGCCGATAAGCGCGATTCCGCCTGGGACCACCCGGATCTTCTGCCCACGGCGGAACACCTGGAGAACCCGGCGTCCTTCATCGACGGTTTGCTCGATGACAATCCTGATGAGGGCTTTGAGGCAGAATTCTCCAAGCTGGAGGAGATGCTTCGCCAGCAGGATGCCGGGGACGATGCCAGCGATAACACCAGCGACAGCGCTGGTGAGGACACAGACGCCGACGGCGGCGAGGACAAAGAGGACGGGCCGGAAGAAGAGAACTAGCGGAAAAGCTGGTAGGCCTCGAGGTACCCCTTCGCGCGCTCTGCTTTAGGGGCGCGGTCAGCCCACTCCCAGAATTCCGGGCCATGGCCCGGAATGAAGGTGTGCGTCAGCTCGTGGATGATGACCGCATCGAGCACATAGTCGGGGACGTCCTGCAGCCGGTCGGAAATCCGAATATCTCCCGTTGAGGTAGTGCAACTGCCCCAGCGGGATTTTTGGTTGCTGACCCACCGAATGGATCCCACCGTGGCGCGGTCGTCCAAAAAGCGAGTGTTCAACGTGCGTGCGCGGGCGGCGAGAGAGGCATCGGAGCGCTGCGACGAGGTGTGCTTCTTGCGCACCTTCGCCACGATCTCATCCACTGCTTTCTGTTCTTCTGCTGACGACATCCAGGCAGGAATGCGCACCTCGAGGACACCTTCAACAACGCGGGCTTGGACGGTGCGACGGCGCCGGGCGGAGCGAATGACACGGACCTCGGGGTTGTTCGACATGACAGGGCATTCTACCTGTGGTGCAATGATGGCTAAGCACAGCTGGGGTGGGTCATCAACGGGGAGGAAACCATGTCTGCACAGACGTATATGCTGGCGCCGGAAACCACAATCCTGGAGCGCGAGCCCGGGATGCTCCAGTGTGGGATGGATGCCACGCGCGTCGGCGTGTTCGAGGCCCACCCACAACTGGCACGCCTGCTCAATCGGTTGCGCACCCCGCTGACCCGGCAGACCATTGAAAAATCCATCGAAAATACCGGCACCAGCCCGTCTGCTGCCCGCAGCCTGGTTGATGATCTGATCAGTTACCGCGTTCTGTGGCCAGCGCCCCAGCCGCAGCGCGTGGCCGTGCTGGGTACGTCGGCCCTCGCTAACGAGCTACGCGACGTCCTCCTGAACGATTCCTTCCAGCCCCGCTCCCCTCTCCACAGCGAAACACCCTCCGAGTACATCGCGAACGTGGCCGGGCACCTGCCGATTGTCGCCGTCGACATGCTGGACGGCGCGACGGAATGGGCACAAGCCCTGCACAAATCCTCGGCGACGTGGCTACCGGTATCGATGCTGGATGCCCGCGGCATCATCGGTCCGGTCCGCGTAGCCGGCGCGGGGCCTTGCCCACTGTGCGCGCATCTGCACCGCATCGATGCGGACGAGCAGTGGCACGAGGTGGCGCGCCGCGCCGCCGCGGTAGAACCGCCGGGGGATCCGATCGTGCGCACCGCAATAGTGATGCATGCTGTGGTCACCATCCGCCGCCTTTTGGGAAGGCCCGCCCCGCCCGGGGCTCCCGGCGGCAAGCCGTTAGCCGGGGAGCTTAAGGAGATAGACCCCTACGGGATCGAGCAACACCGGCTGTTGATGGAGCACCCACGCTGTACGTTCTGCGCCGGTGCCTAACCCCGGGTAGAGGCGATGATCTGCAACACCTCCGCGCCGTAGCGCTCCAGCTTGGAGGGGCCTACCCCGGAGATGTCGAGCAACTCGGCCTCGCTGGCGGGAAGCGCCTCCGAGATGGCTTGCAGGGTGGCATCGGAAAACACGACGTAGGCAGGAACCTGGGAGTCCTTAGCAACGGACGCGCGCCAGGCGCGCAGCGCGTTGAAGACATCCTCATCGCCCTCATATTCGCACCACTCGTGGCGCCCCAGAACCTTTTCGGCGGGACTGCTGAGCTGGCCCGAGCACACGCGGCAGCGGCGCGGGCGATAGCGACGGTTCGATGACTGGCTCTCCTCGATTCCCGGCACCACGCCGTCAAGGAAGCGAGTTCGCTCACGCGAAGCCCGCGAACCGGTCGTCTTGGCTAACGCCCACGACAAAGCCAGGTGCTCGCGCGCACGGGTAATGCCGACATAGAACAGCCGGCGCTCCTCCTCCACGTGCTCATCGCCGGCCTTGATGGCGTGGTTAATGGGCAAGAGTTTTTCGGTGAGGCCAACGAGGAAGACCGCATCCCACTCCAAGCCCTTGGCAGCGTGGATGGTCGCTAGGGTCACGCCCTCCATCGTGGGGTTGTGCTTGTTTTCGGATCGGCGGTGCAGCTCCCCCAGCACGCCAGGCAGGTCGATCCCTTCGTGGTCCTCCACGATCTGCGCGATGAGATCCACCAACGCCGTGAGCGACTGCCAGCGCTCACGCGCCTGCGCGCCCTGCGGCTCCGTGGCGGACAGCCCCAGCTCCACGAAGGCCGCACGTGCCACGGCCACAGGATCATTCGGCAGATCATCACGGCGCGTGGCAGCGATGAGCACGCGGATGGCCTCCAAGATCTCTGGGCGGCGGAAGAATCCCTCGCCGCCGCGGACTTGGTAGACCACTCCGGCGTCGGCAAGCGCCTGCTCAAACTGCTCTGATTGCGCGTTGATGCGGTAGAGAATTGCGATTTCGGAAGCCTTCACGCCCTGGTTGAGCAAAGTCAGAACCTGGCCCGCGACCTCCTTGGCTTCGATCTCCTCAGACTCATAGGCCTTAAAAGTGGGCTCGGGGCCAGGCTCGCGCATACCTTGCAGCTCCAGGCGGGTCCCCGCCGCGCGGCCCGTGGCCTTCGAGATGACCTCGTTGGCCAAATCCGTCACCTGCGGAGTGGAGCGGTAATCTCGCTGCAGCTTTACCACCGTGGCCTGCGGATACGTGCGGGAAAAATTCAGCAGGTACTCCGGGGAAGCTCCGTTGAAGGAATAAATGGTCTGGTTAGCATCGCCCACGACCGTCAGGTCATCGCGCTCCCCCAGCCAGGCCTCCAGCACGCGCTGTTGCAGCGGCGTCACGTCTTGGTACTCATCGACGACAAAGGTGCGGTACTGCTCACGGAAGACCTCCGCCACCGCAGGTACGTTCTCGATGGCGCCCGCGATGTGCATGAGCAAATCATCGAAATCAAGGTACATGAGATCCGGGGTGGCCTTCATGTCCTCGTAGCGGCGGAAGACCTCTGCCACCTTGGCCGGATCCCCCGGTGCTTCGCGGTCCGTGGACTCGATGACGCCGGGATAGCCCTCGGGGCTAATCAACGAAGACTTCGCCCATTCGATTTCCCCCAGGAAGTCACGGATGGTGTCCTTGTTATTGTCCAGACCGAGCGAACGCACCGCACGTGCAACCAGGCTGAACTTATTATCGATGAGCTGCCACGGCAGATCCCCGGCGACCTGCGGCCAGAAGTACTTCAGTTGGCGGCGCGCCGCGGCGTGGAAGGTTTGAGCCTGCACTCCCCCGACACCCATCTGGTTGAGACGCTCGCGCATTTCACTCGCGGCACGAGAGGTAAAAGTGACGGCCAGAACACGCTGCGGGTTGACGAAGCCCTGATCCACCATGTGGGCGATGCGATAGGTGATCGTGCGAGTTTTGCCCGTTCCGGCACCGGCCAGGATGCAGACCGGGCCGCGCGGCGCCGTGGCGGCGGCCCGTTGGTCTTCATCGAGCAGGGACAGATCCGGTCTCATCACCGTGGAACCACTCCATAATCATCGTGTGTGCAATTGAGCCCTGGCGGGCAATGGTCATTGTTGGAAGCTCGGCGCGGGACACCCACCGCACCTCAGCGAGCTCGTCGTCAGTATCGCACACGGGCTGGACATCCTCCGTGACCGCGGAAAAGCCCACCATCAACGAACCGCTCGGCGGCCACGGCTGTGAACCCCAGTACTTGACTGACTCCACGCGGCGGCCGGTCTCTTCCAGTGCCTCCCGGATCATCGCTTCTTCGAGGGTCTCACCGGGATCCACATAGCCGGCAATCAAGGAGAAGAAGTTAGGACGGTGGCGGTTACGAGCCAACAGGATTTGGTCCGAGTCTGCGTGACGGATAATACCGATGACGGCGGGATCAAGGCGTGGGAAGACGAGGCGCTCGCCGTCGCGCCCCACCGCCCCGGGCGCAGGATAAGACAGCTCGCGGCCGCTGCGCGGATCAAAGCGCGCTTCCCGACGGTTACGGATCAGGTGCAGGGCTTTGAGGATGTCGCGCTGACCGTTAAAGAAGGTGGCATCACGCAGCGAGCCGAGCCGCTCGGCGGCCTCGGTGCCCAGTAGGAAAGCATGGATGGCCCCGGCCGTGACCACGATGTCCCCCGCCGGCTCAGCCAGAAAGACCGGCTGGCCCTGTGGCGTAACCGGGACGCGGCCGGTCTCGGTGACAGGAAGGAACATTAGTTGCCTTCGTCCTCGTCTTCATCGGAATCTTCCGCGGCCTGCTGCATCTCGTGCTTGATGTAGAGCAGGCGGTCACCGGGCTTGAGCGCGTACGCATCTGCCGTGTCGACGCGGTGCAGCTCGTTGTTGCGCAAGACGGCCAGGACAATGTCAGCGAGGTGGCGCGGGTTGGAGCCCACCTCGAATTCGCGCACCGCGCGCTCCGCCACGGAGAAACCCTCATTTGGTGAGAGGAGATCCTCCATCATCTCCACCACGGTTGGCGTTACGGTAGCGAGGCCCAGGAGGCGGCCGGCCGTCTCCGCCGAGGTCACCACCGAATCAGCGCCGGATTGAAGGAGAAGGTGGCGGTTTTCAGATTCACGCACAGACGCGACCACCTTGGCCTTAGGGTTAAGCTCGCGCACGGACAACGTACACAGCACCGCGGTATCGTCCGTGGACGGAGTCACCACTACGGAGGATGCATGCTGCGCGCCGGCGATGCGCAGGACGTCCTGCTTGGTTCCGGAGCCATAGATGGTGACGAGGCCGTGGTGCTCGGCACTGGCCAAGGCTGCACGGTTGTTATCAACAACAACGATCTGGGAGGCGGGGACGTCGTCGGCGATCAGCGCGGCGACCGCACCGGCGCCCTTGGTGCCATAGCCGATGACGACGGTGTGGTTACGCAATTGCTTTCTCCAATTCTGGATTTCAAACGTGCGACGGGCTCGATCCGTCAGAACCGACAAGGTAGCACCGACCAACAAAACAAGGAAGAGCAGGCGGGCCGGGGTAACGATAATAAGGTTAATGAAGCGCGCGGTGGGAGTCACAGGGACAATATCGCCGTAGCCCACAGTGGTCAGCGACACCGCCGAGTAATAAGCCGCATCCAAGAAAGACAAATCCTCGCTATACCCGTCACCGTCGAAAAAGACGATGATGGTGACAAAGACCATCAGCCCCATGGCCCATATCACGCGGCGCGCCAGTTGCTTCCACGGGCTGGTGCTTTGCGTGCGCGGAATCGTGATGACATCGAGCAACGCGTGGTCAGGCTGCGAGGTCAGCTCAACCTGCGATAAAAAACGCGACGTAATGCGTTTTCTTAAGTGCTTGGGCACGAAGCGCCAACCTCCCTAGATGATGCGGATTTCCTCGTGAGACTACCTTAGACTCAACCCTGGTGGCGTGGAAACTGCAGAGCTTAAAAGCTCAGCCAGCCGTGCTCCAGTGGGCAAGTCATCCGGCTCCAAAAGGTAGTTCTCATGCACATAGAAGAACGCCGCGCGGACGGTCTCCACGCCGTGAATACGCCGCCATGCCTCCGCATACACGGCGAGCTGAATCTGCGCCGAGTTCAGTGCAGCGCCCTGCGGGCGGCGGCCAGTCTTCCAGTCCACGATGAGCCAGGAACCATCCGGTTGTTGGAAGACCGCGTCCATGCGGCCGCGGACGACCGAGTCCCCAATGGTGATCTCAAAAGGCGCTTCCACATAGGCAGGTGTGCGCTGCGCCCACTCCGAATCTAGGAAAGACTCTTTGAGTGATTCCAGGTCGTGGTCCGGCTCATCGTGGGAGCCGGGCAGCTCGTCCTCCCCCAGCAAGGCGGGCGCCCCAAACCGATCCTCCAGCCAGGCGTGGAAGGCGGTGCCGCGCTTGGCATAGGAGTTAGGTTTGAAGGGAATGGGGCGGCGCTGGCGGCGGGCAAACTGAGTGGGATCCGCTGACATCGCCACCATGTCGGAGGCTGTCAACTCGCCAGGCAGCTCCACATCGACCACCGGGGCTTGGAGGGCTTTGTGTTCCTCGATGAGCGCGCTCGCCTCCTGCTCCCAGAGTCCAAAGACCTCGCCATCGCGCAGCGGTGGCAGGTTCTCCATTGCCGCGCGCACCGCGTCTGCGGCCTTGAGCGCTTCCGGTTGCGGGGTTAGTGCAGGGAAGGAGGCCTCCGTAACAGAACGCTCTTCGTCTTCCACGGGGTTCTCGGGGACCTCCCAGTGGACGACGAGCTCTGGGTGCTTATCCGCCAGCAGTTGCAGGTAGGAATACGGGCCCTTCTTGCTCTTGCCCTTCGCCTTATTGGTTCCGGAGCCAGTCACCGTCAGGGTGGACTCGGTGCGGGTCATTGCCACGTAGAACAGGCGGGCTGCTTCCTCTGCTTGGAACTCGCGGTTTTGTTCCTTGAAAGCCTCACACGCCTTGTCGAAGTCGGAGCGTGTCACCGCGTCCTCGGGGACATCGATGACATCCTCATCACCCGGTGCTTTTTCGATCTTGGTCAGGAAAGTCTCCGCCTGCGCCTTATAGCTTGTGGAATCCGCGTGTGCCACGCAGAGGTGTTCCCATTCCAAGCCCTTAGCCTTGTGCACCGTCATGATGTGGACGCGGTTGCGCACGAGCGGGACCTCTCCCAACTCAAGGCCGTCTTCCTTCTCCTTAGCCAGCTCAAGATAGTCCAGGAGCCCGGCTAGGCCCTCCCCGTGGAAACCAGCGACGACGTCGGCGAAGGCGTCGAGGTGTGTTGCCCCGCCTGGCTTCCCGGAGGCTAAGACCTCGGTACGCAGACCAAAGAGCAACTCAATATCGGCGACAATGTCGTTGAGCGACTTTCCCAGGGAATAGGTGCGGAGGTAGCGCAGCTTGGAGGAAACCTCTTCCATGCGCTCTAGGCCTTCGGCACTGTAGCGCTCGCGTTCGCCGAGGTCTGCGAGGGCGTCGGCAAGCCCCAGCACCTGGTCAGGCCCCTCTGCGGTGATGTCCTCGATTTGGGTAGCCAGGTGCTCCAGGGGATCACCGCCCTCCCAGCGTGTGCGCCCCTCCGCAGCACCGGCAAGGTTGCGCTGACGCGAATGCAGCGCCTGGATGTCGGCGATACCTAGGCCGCACATCGGCCCGGTCAGCACGCGCAGCGCCGCCGCGGTGTCCTGCGGACGCACCAGCAAGGTGGCCACCGCTACGAGGTCTTGGATCTCCGGCTGCCAGAGCAGCCCGCCGAGACCAAAGATTTCGTTGGGGACCCCGGCCTTGTCCAGGGCCGCGGCGATCAACGGCGACTGTTTATTGGTGCGCACGAGTACTGCGGCGCTGAAGTCCTCACCCTCCGGCGTGGACTCATAGAGCTGACGCAGGTGCTCTGCGATGAAGTCTCGTTCCTCATCTTCGGAGGCGAAATAGCCCAGCTCCACCGTGCCTGCCGGCGCGGTGGGCTTCGGCGATAGCTCATTCACCGGCCGCTCACCCGGGCTTTCGGAGAAGAGCTTCGAGGCCACGTCATTGGCCATTCCCAGCACCGTCGAGGGGTTGCGCCAGGAGGTGGTCAGCTGGTCTTTGGGCGCCGGGGTGCCGTCAGCCTGCGGGAAGTCCGTGACGAAGGCCTCGAGGTTTTCCGCCGTCGCCCCGCGCCAGCCATAGATGGACTGCATGGGGTCACCGACCGCGGTAACCGAGAGCCCCTCGCGCTTACCACCGAAGAGGGAACGCAGCAGGATGCGCTGCGCGTGGGAAGTGTCCTGGTACTCATCCAGCATGACCACGCGATACCGCGCGCTTTGTTGCTCGCCCAAGAGGGGGAAGTTTTTGGCCAGGGTGGCAGCGATGGACATCTGCTCGCCGAAGGTGATGACGCCCCGCTCCGCCTGTTCCTTCTTCAGTGCTTCCACCAAGGGCAGGTACTCCAGGCGCAGGCGTTGGGTATCCAGGTATCCCTGCAGCTTTTGGCTGTACTCACTGCTGGTCCTCTTGCTCTTCTCTAGGTCCTCAGCGGTCTTGCGGAAGATGTCCTCGTGCTCATACAGATCATGGGGATCCTTGAGCTCCCCGTCCATGGTCTCTGCCAGTTTGAGCAAGGTGGCGGTGACCGTGGCCACGGCATTATCGGTGCTCAGCGAGCCCGTGTAGTTGCTGACGACCTCGTGGGCGATGGCATAGCGCTCCGCCTCAGTGATAATGCGGGCATTCGGCTCCACCGGCATGAGCAAGCCATACTCGCGGACCAGATCACCCGCGTAGGAGTCATAGGTGGAGACGTTAGGCGCGATATTCTCCACTGCCTCTGCCGCTGGGCTGCCCGGAGCAAGGATTCCTGAGGAACGCAGGGTCAGCAACTGGCGGCGGATGCGCTGCTCCAGCTGCTGGGCTGCCTTGCGGGTAAAGGTCAGGCCCAGGACTTGCTCGGGCCGCACCAACCCGTTTGCGACGAGCGACACCACGCGCGAGGCCATCGTCTCCGTCTTACCAGCGCCCGCGCCGGCCACGACCAGTTTCGGCCCGAGTGGACCATCGATAACTGCGGCTTGCTCTGCGGTGGGAGGAAAAGGCTTCCCCAGCGCGCTGGCCAGCTCCTCAGGACTGAAGTGTTGGGTAGGGTTCTTAGGCATCGGTCACCAGAGCTCCTTCATTCATCACAGGGCAAATAGGGCGGATCGGGCACCGATCACAATCGGCGTTTTCACGCGCGGTCAGCCCCGGTCCGCGCAGCTCGGCTACAAGTGCAGGTAGCGCCTGCGCAAATTCCTCGAGTTCCTCCGGGGGCTTGGTGGCTTGTTCCCGGGTGGACACGGAGGCAGCGCTGGATCGCGGGTACACCAGCACGCCGCCGCCACGCGGCAGGCCGGCACCGGTCCGGATGGATACAGACTGAGGCTCGCCGTCAGAGTCTGCTGGTGCCGTGACGAGTTCACCGTGTGCCAGGGCCAGTTGATACGTCATGAGCTGGGTATTGTCCTGGGCGCTGGCCTTAGAGGGAACCGTTGTTCCGGTCTTGAGATCCACCACAACGTAGTCCTCACCGGCCTTCGCCAGCCGGTCGATGAACCCACGAATGGTGACATCGGGGCCGATGTCCACGGTGACGGGGACCTCAACGCCGACGGGTTCGAGTGACGTCGAGCTCGAGAGCACCCAGCCGTGCGTGCGGTCGATGAGGCGCTCAAAGTCCGCGCGCTCAGCCTCGCGGCGCCATGAGGGGCCATCGAGCAGCGCAGCGAAGGCATCAACCACGAGCTGCTTCGCGGGTTCTGCGGCTGCTCCCCGGCCCAGCGCCTCTAGGAAAGCATGCGCCAAGTTTCCCCGCAGGAGGTTGATATCCGCTGAGTCATCTTCCACGAGCTGCCCGAGCACCGCGTTGAGCGGACACGTGAGCAGGGCATCGACCCGGGACGGCGACACGGTACTGGAACCATGCAGCGGCAGCTCCGAGGCCACGCCGCGGGCGGCCCACCACTGATTCGGGTGCGCCCCCGGAACCCCAGCCTCCGCCAGACGGGCCACCTGCCGCACCGCTTGGGAGCGCTCGGCCTCACCCGTCTCCGGATCGGTAGCGCAACGCCGCAGCTGCGCCACGAAGGCGGGCACCGACAGCACGGAGACGTCAAGGGGATCGAGCTCTTCCTCCCCACTAGCCGCACTGGGCAACGTCACTGGATGCGGTTCCGGAACCTCGAGGCCCAGCTCGCGTGGCCAGGCCTGGCGCGCCAGCCGCTTACCCGCTTCCCGGCGCGCTTGTGCTCCCGGAACATCGACACCGCGAGCGGACAGGAACTCATCGATGAAGCGCGACGGCTCCTCAGCCACATCGCTCTCCGGCGAATCCACCGCGAGGACGAGCAGGCGGCATCGGTGGCGCGTGGTGGCCACGTGGAAGAGCCGGCGCTCCTCCGCCAAGCGCCCCGACACGTGGCTAACTGGGGTGCCGGGTGTGATGCCGCGATCCAGCAAATCGATGAGGTCTTCCTGGCCGAAAAGAGAGCCCGTCTCCCCTACCGAGGGCCACGTTCCTTCCTGAACGCCCGCCACGATGACGGTGTCCCACTCACGGCCCACCGCGCCGTGCGCGGTGAGGATCTCTACCGCATCAGGCAGCGCCGAGCGACGATCTCGCACGCCGGTGGGCAATTCTTGCTCCGTGATGTGCACGATGAAGGACTCTAGGGAGGCCGCCGGGCGGCGCTCGGCATAGTCACCGGCGGCATCGAACAGCGCCATCATGGCATCCAGGTCTCGGTCCGCCTGCGAACCCGCAGCACCGCCGCGCAGGGCTGCCGCCTGCAGGCGCGTGTCCAAACCGGTGGCCTGCCACACCTCCCAGAGAACCTCCTCGACTGCGGCGCCTACGTGCAGGGCCGCGCGCCCGGCGGATAGCACCCCGCGAATACGGGCCAGGATCGCTTCTTCGCGCTCTGTCAGGAGGTTGTTGAAGTCCGGCAACTCACCATCCAGCAGCTCTCGCAGCGTGTCCATACCGCGCTGCTCAGGCTTCCAACGGCGCAGGCCCCGAATAAGTCGGCGCAGCGTCACCGGATCAGCGCCGCCGACGGGACCAGTAATCAGGTCCTCGAGCTCCACGGGCTCAAGCTCATTCTCCAGGGCGCGCAGAGCCAGAAGCACCGCCTTGACCAAGCGCTGCTCAGCGAGCACCACGTCCGTGGGGTTGATGTGCACCGGCACGCCAGCAGACAGCAGCGTGCGCCGGGCGGGGCCGATATCCCCAGTAGAGCGCACGATGACAGCGATATCACGCCAGTCCACACCGTCCTCGAGGTGCCGGCGGCGAACCGTGTTGGCCAGGACATCGCGCAAGGTGCCGCGGGACTCCACGACGCTCACGCAGGCCGGGGAGGGAGTGCGGTGCGTCGAGTCTAAGCACAGCTCGTTCTCCGCCTCCCACGTGGTGAGGAATTCCGAATTAGCACCACGGAAAGCAAAGACCGCTTGGTCGGGGTCACCACCAATCACGGTGAGGCGGGCGGTCTTCGCCAACTCCGCGATCAGCTGGCCGGAGGTCGGATCGAGCAACTGGGCGTCATCGACCACGATGGTGTGCCACGGGTGCTCGCGCAGTAGCTCAGGGCGCAAAAGCACCTGGCTGACCAGTTCTGCCGCGGAATAGGAATGCGAACCCGCCAGCGCCTGAGTCCGCTCATATTCGCGCAGGAACTCGCCGGCAGCAGTCCACATGGGCCGAGCATGGCGCTCCCCGAGCTCCTCGAGCTCTGTCGGGCCCAGCCCCCGTTCGATGGCACGCAACAACAAGTCACGCAACTGGCGCGCAAAACCCACGTACTCCAGGGCCGGCCGCATCTCCTCCGGCCACGCACCCCTGCCATCCGCAGCATGGCCTTGGAGCAGCTCGCGGATGACCGCATCCTGCTCTGCGCCGGTAATCAGGCGCAGCTCTTCCTCGCTGCTCTGGCGCAGCAATGCAAAGGCCAAAGAGTGCACCGAGCGCACCATCGATGCTTGCGCCGCATAATCATCGAGGTTTTCTGCTAATTCCCTGCGCAGCAGCGAACCGGATTCCTTGGACGGGGCGACGACGAGGATGCCGGAGGCATCGGCCCCGGCGTTGAGCTGGCCCAAGACCACGTCGATCAGCAGGCTCGATACTCCGGACCCGGCCGCGCCGAGCACCCGCCACGTGCCTTCCGTGGGCACCGGTACATCCCATGTGCGCGACGTGGCCCGGCGGTTCCGGGGAACAAGGCGGACATCCGGCGAGGGAGGAAGCGTGACGCCGGAACGTGTGGGGGATTCGCTGCTGTACTTCACGCCCTACAGTCTGTCAGATGCCGCGGACACGAGGGCCTCTTCCACCCTTTCTATGTTCGAACGCACGGTCGCCTTGGAGCGCGGGTGCAGGATATTGACGTAACGGCGATACGCCACCGCACGCAGCAAGAGCTGCTGTATTCCGGGCACCGACGCAAAGCGGGTGCAAATATCACCATCGACCGCCCCCGCGATCAGACCATCCACCATGACTATCGCTGCAGTCCAGCCCGCCGGACGCGGAGCGGCAGAAGGCACGATATCAATCAACGCCGGCGGATTGGCCCCGGAAAAAATGGTGGTTCCCAGAAGATCCATGTGAGCGGTGACCAACGGGAGGTGCGCAAGCTCAGCATCAGAATAGGCCTCGCCGCTCTCCTCCCACGCGGCCCGCTCCGCCCGCGCAAACACGTCCTCGCGCCGGTCCATGGTGGGCAGCGGGGCCACATCGAGGGCGTCATCAAGGCGAAGCGCCAACTGCACGGTTTCATCGATGCGCCCTCGCAACTGACCGTCCACGAATTGCGTGGCCTTCCACCCAGCGGCTGTGTAGCGCCCATCGGCGGTCAGAACCGGGCGGGCGATACGCGCTCCCGGCACGCTGAGTTTCTCGCGTACCTTAGCGGACCAACCAGTCCACGGCCGCGCCTCGGCAAAGACGATATCCCCGACGCGAATCCCGTTATCCCAGGCAGACCCCACGAGCTCTCCCTGCGTTCGGCGCGGGTGAAACTCGGCGTTGAAGGCGGCAAGAACGGGCTCAGGTGGCAGTGGCATGGGGGAAATAGTCCTTAAATTTCGAGCGGCTTACTCGGGCTTGGCGTGATCAGAATTAGCCGGATTCGGGTAGGGCCACGGGTTCGGCTCGCAGGTGACGTCCTCGTCCGGATACACCTCGTTTGGTTCCTTCTCAAAGAGCTTCCCGTTGTTGAGGCTCAGCGTCTGCTGCATCATGACGGGCGCGAGCTTACCCTCGCCACCACAGGGCTGGTGGGCCGCGTAACCAATGGCGTGGCCGAACTCATGGTTGATCAGGTACTGGCGGTAGTTGCCCAAATCCCCCTCAAACGGTGCAGCGCCCCGCACCCAGCGAGACTCGTTGAGGTTGACCGCGGATTCACCGGTAATCGTCGTGTGACACGAGGTTTCCGATTCCAGCTGTGCACCGCACAGCTTTGCGGTGGTCCCCAGCGAGGTCAGACGGATGTGCGTATCTGGGTTGTCATCGGCCTTGACGTGGATGAATTCGAAGTCTCCGTTGGCGGTCCACCCGCGGGGGTCGGACAGGGTGGCGTCGACCAGAGCGACCACCGCAGCATCCCCACCGTAGGCGGAGGTGTCCACGCCATTTTCGATCTCCACGGAAAAACGGATGGTCTGTTTTCCACCCTTGCCCGCGTGCATGGTGGAAGGGCCGGCATCGCGGTAGGTTTCATCACCTTGCTCCGTGAAGGCACCGCCGGCGGGCAAGCCATCCTTGGCAGCAGCGACCGCACTGGCGTTGGCAGGATCGGGCCCCTTGGGCAGGGACGGGGTTGCGGTAGCGCTGCTTGTCGACGTCTCCCCTGCCGCCGTCACGTCCGCCTCCTGAGCTGGGGAGCGGAAAACGTCAACGAGCACCCACACGGTGATGACGACCATGACGGGGATCGCCACCACGCGCCACCAGCCATACTCGCGAGCGAAACGCTCCACCGCTGAAAGGCGCTGTGGGTGCTGTCCAAGATCCGCGGGATTCTCCATGGCCATTTAGGCTACCCGCTGAGACGGCGCGCGCGTACTTAGCCCGCGAAACCGACGGTGTGGGCGCGTGCAGTGCCGATTTCTACGTAGACGACTCGCTCGGTGCGCACAATGTAGGAGCGGCCCTTGGTGTCCTTCAATTCGAGGGTGGAGTTCTCCGCCAAGGCATTGTTAATGGTCTGGGTCAGTTCTTCGCGCTCGCCTTCGGCATGAATAACCAGTTCGCGGGCGGTATCGGCAAAACCAAACTTGATGTCCATGTGGTGTGTCTCCCTTAGATCGTTGTCATTAATCGGTGCCGTGAGGCCTGCGCCCCCGGCGCTCTAATGGCCCCACTATAGCCACGTCCTCTACTATCAAGGTGTGCTTGCCCCGAAATCTTCCCGCGAATCCCGCGAATCCCCTACCTTTGCCGAGCTCGGCGTCGCCGTAGAGATCTGCGATGCCCTCGCTGACAACGGGATTACGCACACCTTCGCCATCCAGGAGCTCACGCTCCCCATCGCGCTCAATGGCCAGGACCTCATTGGTCAAGCTCGCACCGGCATGGGAAAGACCTACGGCTTCGGTGTACCGCTTCTCGATCGCGTCTTCGATGACGCCGACATCCCAGAGCTTGACGGAACCCCCCGCGCGCTGGTCATTGCGCCAACGCGCGAGCTAGCCATCCAGGTCAGCGGGGACTTGCAGGTCGCTGCCGCGAATTTGCCGCTCAGCGTCATCACCTTGTGCGGCGGCCGCCCCTATGAGGAGCAGATCAAACAGATCAACGCAGGCGCGGACGTCGTCGTGGGCACCCCGGGCCGCCTCCTCGATCTCTGCCAGAAGAAGCACTTATCCTTCGATCAGGTCAGCGTTCTTGTATTGGATGAGGCCGACGAGATGCTGGACTTGGGCTTCCTTCCGGACATCGAGAAGATTCTCTCCCTGCTGCACGGCAACCCGCACCAGACCATGCTCTTTTCCGCCACTATGCCTGGCCCCATCGTGACGCTGGCTCGCACATTCCTGGACCAGCCGGTGCATATCCGTGCCGAATCTGCCGACGCCCAGCAGACCCATGCCTCCACCCGCAAGGTCACCTTCCAAGCGCACCGCATGGACAAGATTGCGGTACTGGGAAAGGTCCTGCAGGCCCACGGCCGCGGGCGCACCATCATTTTCACGCGCACGAAGCGCTCGGCGGCCGCCGTCGCGGAGGAGCTGGCGCAGCGCGGGTTCGCGGTGGGCGCGGTTCATGGCGACATGGATCAAAAAGCACGCGAGCGCTCGCTCGATGCCTTCCGCGACGGCACCGTGGAGATTCTAGTGGCCACGGATGTCGCTGCCCGCGGCATCGACATCGATGATGTCACCCACGTCATCAACTATCAGGTTCCGGACGATCCAATGACGTTTGTTCACCGCATCGGCCGTACCGGCCGCGCCGGCCATACGGGCACGGCGGTGACCCTCGTCGGTTACGACGAGCTGGGCAAGTGGCAGGTCATCAACGATGAGCTCGACTTGGGCCAGGCGGAGCCACCGCAGTGGTTCAGCACTTCTCCGGAGCTTATGGAAGCACTTGATGTTCCGGAAGGGGTTGCCGATACGGTCGGCCCACCCACCAAGGTGTTGGGTGGACCCCGGCGCTCGGGCTCCCCGCGTGGAAGCTCCCCGCGTGGCGAATCCACGCGCTCAGCCCGCGCTTCGCGCCGCACTCGTTCCCGTAAACGCAATCCCCGCCAAGGAGGACGCCGATGAGCACCGAGCACGCCCAAGAATCCCCGGTCGACAACGCCGCTGCGAAGAAGGCACCCATTTTGCGTTCCACGAAGGCGGACTGGATTGCCGTGGGCGCGATCAGCGCGGTATGCGCCATCGCCATCGGCGGTGCGGTCATCACCGCACCGATCCACAAAGCTGAGCTCACCCCGGCAGTCGATGCTGCTGCCAACGCCGAGCCAGCGCTTTTCACCGCCGTCCCGAACTCCCTCACCGAATCCTTCAGCCTGCCCAACGCCTTAGTCCCGGGCCAAGCCCGGGCTGTGTCGTCGAAGGGTCTGCTGGTGACCCATGACGGCGACACCCTGAGCGCCACGAATGCTGCCGGCGATGAGGTGTGGACCTATGAGCGCCGCGATGCCGACCTGTGTTCGCTCGGCACGGCGTGGAACAAGATTGTCGCTTCCTATGATTCGGGCAACGGCTGCGGTGATGTGGTGGCGATCGATGCTGCCTCCGGCCAGTATTCCGATACCCGCAGCGCCCGCAATTCCGACGAGGTGGTCCCCATCGTCTCGAACGACCGCGTGGGAACGGTCTCCGCCGAGCGGGTAGAGCTGTGGCGCTCCGACCTCGTGCGCACGGTGGAGTACGGCGATGTCGATGCCAAGCAGGAACCCAACATGCAGCCCCACGAGGACTGCGCCATCACATCAGCGCTGACCCGTACCGAGACGATGGCAGTGACCGAATCCTGCCCGGATTCCCCGGATGCCACGTGGTTGCGTATCCAGACCGCCACACCGGAGGATTCCCGCTCCCCGGAGATTTCCAAAGACATCAAGATCGAGGATCCGGGCGCGCGCCTCGTCGCCTACGGTCAGGAGGCGGCCGCAGTCTTCTTGCCGGGCGATACGCCTCGCATTGTGTCCTATAACTTTGAGGGTGAAGCGCTGTCGTCCACGGACGTGGAACCTTCGACGTCCATCACCAACTCCGCCTCCCCCTTTGCTCCTGCCGTAGCCGATCTGCCCCACCACATGACGTGGTTTGATGGCGAGCGCCTCTACCTCTTTACGCCAACTCAGCTCAAGGTTGACCACGTTTTAGAGCAAGCGCTGGGCACCGGCGTAGCCGTTGACGAACGCGTTCTCGTGCCCACTGAAGAAGGGATCGACGTGGTGGATTGGTCGACCGGTAAGACGGAGCGCACCATCCCCGTCGACCGTGATGGCTATTCAGGCCCGATTTCGCTGACCTTGTCTGGCACGGTCATCGTTGAACAGCGCGGGGACACGGCCGTGGCGCTCAAGGCATCCTAGAAGTGGCTTTCAGCCCATTGCGCTGCCTCGGGTCGCACCATGAGCAGGTACAGCACCAACCCGGCGCTCGCTAGGGTTAGCGCACCGAGCAGGGCCGAGCCCCCACTAAACATCTGGAAGGCGATGGCGCCCAGGATGAATTCCACGAGCACGATGGCCCCGCGCCCCCAGCGTTTGCCTTTCACGAAGGCCCAGGAGCCGACGATGACAAAGCCGAAGACGATAAAAATGAAGATGGCCGTGCCCAGGCCGACGAAGCCTGTCGCGCCTGAGTCCGAAACCATCGAGTCGTTTTCAGCACCAGATACCTCACGGACGATGAGGAAAATGCCAAAGATGATTACGGCGATGGACTGAACCACCGCGATTCCCGCAGCCGCGATGACTGAAGCCGGCGCGCCATTCCCACTGGTACGAGGTGACGTAGTCGAGGACTGTTTCTTCTTCTTGTTCACGGTCGCTTAGTCTACTTCTTACCCCTTCGGTTTAGGCCATCTCCACACCGCAGACTCCCCCGCCCCGCAGACACAGTCCTCGGCATTCAGCTAGGCCTTCCCTCACACAGGGTTTTCGGGGGCAGAGGACTGAATATGGATTTGACGCGATCCAGGTCACCACACTCACAGTTTTACCCACATCAACGCTGGTAGACGAATTATTGACAGCCTTCTTACAGCCTTCAACCCATTAGTAAATCCTAAACCGACGACATTTCTTTAGTGACTTTGGACACTTTTTACCCTTTACCCCTAGCGGACTTTGAGTAAACGTGTCATTATTCTCAGGTAGCAAAAACAACGAGCTGTTAAATCAGTTCATAACTCGGAGCAAACTTCGAGTTAACAGAAAGTGAACCACGGCGGCGTCGACGCTGGCCCCAACTCGAGACAGGGCCCCACTGACCGCAGACCAGTCCACTTCACCCCGTAGCACTCGGAACAGTTCACAGCTGTGAACTGTCCTAGGTGCGCCTACTTTCACCCACTGCTGTCAAAAATTTGTTAGGAGATTTCAATCATGGATTGGCGCCACGAAGCTGTTTGCCGCGACGAAGACCCGGAGCTCTTCTTCCCTGTCGGTAACTCCGGCCCTGCTCTCACCCAGATCGCTAAGGCCAAGCTGGTCTGCAACCGCTGCCCAGTTGCCTCTTCCTGCCTCAAGTGGGCCCTGGAATCCGGCCAGGACGCTGGTGTCTGGGGCGGTCTCTCCGAGGAGGAGCGCCGCGCCATCAAGCGCCGCAACCGCAGCCGCGCCCGCGCTCGCGTTTCCGCCTAAAGACCCCTCAGAAGGCACACCCCCGATTAACACTCCGGCATACCCTGCCGCTACAGTTAAATAAGTTCATTTACCCTTAACAGAAGGAGTACGCGATGAGCAAGCGTGGCCGTAAGCGCAAGGATCGCCGTAAGAAGTCCGCTAACCACGGCAAGCGTCCTAACGCATAACGTCAGCATTCAGGGCTCGTTTCCTTCCTCATTCCGAGGACGGGAACGAGCCCTTTGCTTATACGCCGAGGCCTAGCCCCAGGTGATTTCAGTCCGCGTAATCTCCACGCAAATGCGCTGGCGCAGTGACTGCGGTGCAGCCTGTCCCCCGCAACATTTGCGCACAAGTGCTCGGACTACTTCTTCACTCTCTACGCGTTGCTGACAGGCATCGCACTGCGCGAGGTGCTCGCGGATTTCCAGTGCTCGCGCATAGCTCGTTGATTCATCGAACAGCTCCCGAAAGAGCGCTTCAACCTCGGGAGAGTTACACGCACCGCAATTGCGTCCTGTTGCGCGTTCCATTACTTCTCCTCCATCTCTGGGTGGTTGCGACCAATGCCTTTTTCTCGTGCTACGTCCTTCAACGCCGCGCGGAGTAGTTTTCTTCCGCGGTGGAGGCGGCTCATGACCGTCCCCAACGGGGTGCCCATCACTTCTGCGATTTCCTTATAAGCCAAACCCACCACATCCGAGTAGTACACCACCATGCGGTAGTCCTCCGGCAGGTCATTCATGGCCTCGGAAATCTCCGAATCCGGCATCTGCTTGAGTGCTTCGACCTCCGCTGATTCCAGGCCCGTGGAATCATGCCCGGACGTGGTATACAGCTGAAAGTCACTAAGCTCATCCGCGGAGGATTCCACCGGGCGGCGCTTGGCCTTCCGGTAGGAGTTGATGTAGGTATTCGTCATGATGCGGTACAGCCACGCCTTCAAGTTCGTGCCCTGTTTGAAGGAATCGAAGTTGCTAAAGGCCTTGAGGTAGGTCTCTTGGATCAAATCCTCCGCGTCTTGCGGGTTCCGCGTCAGACGCATCGCTCCGCCGTAGAGCTGGTCCAGCAAGGGCAAGGCTTGCTCCTCAAACAACCGCTGTTTCTGAAGCGTCTCGCTCGTCGTTTCTGTGGCCATACCGACCATCCTAGCGCTCCGGACTAGGGTGGTTTATATGTCTAAGAAGACCCCGCGTGCCGCTACCCCCGCTCTCAAACTCCTCGAAGAGGCAGGTATTGACCACCGCGTCTCCACCTTCGACGGCGGTCGCGAAAACTTCGGCGAGGCAGCCGCTGCGGCCCTCGATGTTGCGCCTGAACGCATCTTCAAAACCCTCGTCATTGATCTGAGCGCCGGCAAAGGCCCCAAGCGCCAACTTGCCGTCTGCGTCCTTCCGGTCACCCACCAGCTCAGCCTCAAGAAGGCCGCCGCCGCTTTCGGTGCGTCCAAGGCCACAATGGCCGCGCCTGCCGACGCCTCCAAGTCCTCCGGCTACATCCCCGGCGGCATCTCCCCGTTAGGGCACAAGCATGTCCTGCCCACCGTTGTTGACGAGACGGCGCTACTCTTCGACACCATCTTTTTCTCCGGCGGCAAGCGTGGCCTCGACATCGAGATGAACCCGGAGGATCTCCCCCGCGTCCTGGAGCTCTCCTTCGCCGACGTGCTCGCCGACTAGTTCTGCCGTCTAGAGCTCGCGTACTAGAACAGGGTGGCGGCCGGTGGTTCGTCGATAAGCTCTGCGTAGTCGTTGCGGACGTTACCCACCGCGGGGTCCGCCGGGTGTGCCTGGAAGCCGCGCACGGAGCTCGGCTCCAACAGAGCCTCCCCCGCCAGCCAAGGTGCGATCTCATCTGTAGTCAGAAACTTGGGTAGCCGGTGATGCAGCCACGCCATCTCCTCCGTGGCATCCGTGGTCACCATCGTGGCTGAGAGCCTCTCCATCCCCGTGGCCCACAAACCAGCCGCCCACAACAGGCCATCGGGTCCGGTCACATAGTAGGGCTGTTTCTTGGCCTTCTTATCTTCCCCGGCTTTCCACTCGTAGTAGCCATCCAGCGGGATGACGCAGCGCTGCGCCTTGAAGGCATCGCGAAAGGAAGGTTTCTGCGCCACAGTCTCCGCGCGGGCATTAAACAGGGGCGGGCCGTCGAGGTCTTTCTTCCAATGCGGAATAAGTCCCCAGCGCGCTGGCTCCACACGGGCGGTCTCCTCCGCAACCCGCACGATGGCGATGGGCTGGGTCGGAGCAATGTTATAGCGTGCTGGCGGCAGGCCTTCCGGCGCATGAACTTCCGTAATGGACTCCCACGCTCCGACTTCCTCCAGTAGGGACTCGGTGAACAGAACAAATCTTCCGCACATGCCCTTTATTATGGACTACATGTCTGCTTACTGGAGTGCTCCACAACCCACCGGCCCGCTGTCCTGGACTCAAGAAGTCCCCGGATCGAAGTCGATGACCAACCGCGCCCTCATCCTCGCCGCGCTGGCTGACTCCCCCTCTATCATCTACAACCCACTGATCTCCCGCGATACTGACCTGATGAAAGAAGCTCTGATGGCCATGGGCGTAGGTATCTCCGACTGGGGCCCGCACCTGCGTGTGACCCCGGGCCAGCTGCATGGGGCGACCGTCGATTGCGGCCTGGCCGGCACGATTATGCGCTTCTTGCCACCGGTAGCCGCGTTGGCGGATGGCCCCGTCATCATCGATGGCGACCCGTATGCGCGCAAGCGCCCCATGTCCACCATGACGAAGGCCCTGCGTGAGCTGGGCGTTGACGTCAAGGGCGATAGCCTGCCGCTGACCATCACGCCCCATGGTGTCCCAGAGGGCGCCGAGGTCACCATTGACGCTTCCGCTTCCTCACAGTTCGTCTCTGGCCTGCTCCTGGCCGGTGCGCGCTACCGCTACGGGCTCAGCGTGCGCCACGAAGGCGGCACCGTACCTTCCCAGCCCCACATCCTGTTGACCATCGGCATGCTGCGTGATGCCGGCGTGCATGTGGTCGCGGGCGAAGATAATTGGGTCGTGCGCCCTGGAAAGATTGAAGGCCGCGAGTGGTATATCGAGCCGGACCTCTCCAACGCCACTCCTTTCCTTGCCGCTGCTGCCACCTGTGGCGGAAGCGTGAGCATCCCGAACTGGCCGGAGGAAACGGACCAGCCAGGTGATGCTTTCCGCGGCATCCTGGAACAGATGGGAGCTCAGGTTGAGTACGTCCCGCAGGCACCTCGCCAGGATCCCTACCTGAAGGTCACCGGCCCAGAGGAGGGTCTAGCAGGTCTGCGTGGTATCGATCTCGACATGGGCGATATCGGTGAACTCACCCCGACCGTGGCTGCGCTGTGCGCGCTGGCCTCCACGCCTTCGACGTTGACCGGCATCGCGCACCTGCGCGGTCACGAGACGGACCGTCTGGCGGCCCTCGCTACCGAGATCAACGGCTTGGGAGGCAACGTCACCGAGCTTGACGACGGCCTCCGCATCACCCCTGCCCCACTCCACGGAGGGCAGTGGCACTCCTACGCCGACCACCGCATGGCCACCGCCGGTGCCATCATTGGCCTGGCAGTCGAAGGGGTCGAGGTCGAGGACATCGATACCACGTCCAAGACTCTGCCCGGCTTCGCCGGGATGTGGGAGGCCATGATCCGTGGCTAGGCGCGCAAGCAGCTATGACGAATCCGATGTCCGCATCCGGCCCGGCAAAGGCTCGCGCCCGCGCACAAAGGACCGCCCAAAGCACAAGGATGCCAAGTTTGGCATGGTCATCACCAAGGATCGCGGCCGTTGGGGAGTCGCTCTAGATAACGATGGCCCGGTCGTCACGGCCATGCGTGCCCGCGAGATGGGCCGCACACCCGTCGAAGTCGGTGATCGGGTCGGCGTCGTGGGCGATACCTCGGGTAAGAAAGACACCCTCGCGCGCATCGTGAAGCTCGAGGAACGCCGCTCCGTCCTCCGACGCACCGCGGATGACACGGATCCTTATGAGCGCATCGTGGTGGCGAATGCGGACCGCCTGCTCATCGTCAGCGCCGTGGCGGATCCCCCGCCGCGTTCCGGATTCGTGGAACGTGCACTCATCGCGGCCTTTGCCGGCAATATCCAGCCGGTCCTATGTCTAACGAAGACCGACCTCACCGACCCCACTCCGTTTGCCCAAGAGTTTGCGGACTTGGATGTCACGGTGGTGGAGGCCGGCGTCGACGATGGGCTGGAGCAGGTCTGTGCCGCAATTGATGGACATGTCACGGCCCTCATAGGCCACTCGGGCGTGGGAAAGTCCACCCTGGTGAACCGGCTTGTCCCGGACGCCAACCGAGAGACCGGCGAGGTTTCCGCCGTGGGCAAGGGCCGCCACACCTCGACGCAGTCGGTGGCATTGCGCCTGCCGGCGGAAGGAAGCACGCCGAATGGCGGGTGGATCATTGATACCCCCGGCATCCGCTCCTTTGGCTTAGCCCACATTGACGCGGAGAACGTCATCGAGGTCTTCGATGATCTGGCCGAAGCCATCGAGGACTGCCCGCGCGGCTGCACGCATGCTGGGCCGCCCGCGGACCCTGAGTGCGGCCTGGACTTAAACATCGAGGAAGGCACTGCTTCTGCGCGCCGTCGCGACGCAGTGCGGGGCCTTTTGGCCTCCCTGCGCACCAACGTCGATTGGGCTTAGGCCCCATTGGGGCCTAAGCGTCGGCTCTTTAGGCCTTAAGCCCTAAGGCTTAGGCCGGAAGCATGGCCGCCAGCTGCGGCGGCAGGACGGTCTTCAGGAAGGGGCTGGCAGCGCGGAGAGCCATAAAGAACACCGTCAGGGCGCCGGATACACCGAGGATGATGGCGCCACCCTTGTCGATGTTGGAGGAGGTGTTATCACCGCTCGGTGCCTTCTTGTTGAACTCTTCCTTCTTGGCACACGCATCGAGAGCCTTGACGTACTCCGGCGCGATGTCGCGGAAAGTCTCGGCTACCTTGATGTTGTTCTTAGCGCGCTTGACGGCGTCCTCGTCACCGAGCTCGACCTCTGCCTCATAGCCAGCCAGAGCACGGTAGAGCTCGTCCGATTGGTTCTCTACGTCGCGAGCACGCTTCTCCGCGTCCTTGGGCGAAATCTTAAGGCCATCCTTCAGCAGGCTGCTGTCGACGTCGTTGTCCTTGGACTCCGCGTTCTTGAGGTCGCTGGCTTCGTCCTCGCTCAACGTGATGGTGCACTTGTCATTCTTGATGGAGGTGGTCACCGCACCCGCAGTGGGGGCAGCGATTCCGCCAGCAACAAGTGCGACGGACAAGGTGGAGGTAGCAACTACGCGGCGAAGACGAGAGGAAGTCATGCTGAGGGGACCTTTCGATCGAGCTGAGTTTTACTCCAGCAGACTATCAGCATTTAGCCCAACTTGGGCAGGTAATCACCGAACTCCTTGTACACAGCGAAGCCGATGCTGATAATTCCGAAGAGAATGGCGACGATAACCCCCATCGGTCCTTGCGAGGAGCCCTCAACGATGCGCAGCCACGGAGTCTTAGGCATCACGGCCATGTTGGGGTCCGGATTGTTGGGGTCAGGTTCGCTGGGAGCCGCTTCCTGAGCAGAGCTCCCCTGCGCGGTCTGATTTGTCTGCGCTGCCGGCGCTACTGCTTCCTCTGCCCCGGCAATTGGTGCTGAAACGAGGGTTGTGACGCTCAGGGCTGCAGCGGTGATAAGGCTAGCAAGGCGAGTTGCCTTCATGATGGTGCTCCTTTTCTCAAGCAATGCCAATAAGGGCTTAGAGTAGCACCACCACTCGCGTTAGGGCTGTTAACGCTGGTGATCCTAGAGCAGTTCTACGAGGATGGGCAGCTCAGTGGGATCATAGAAGGCCATGAAGTTATCCAGGGCATCACCGACGGCAAGCTCGGCGTCTTCGTCGCCGAGGTCAGCATTGTCGATGGCGGCGATAGCCTTGGCGGTGGCAGCCTCGGATTCCTCGATGTCCACGTGGATGGCTTGCAGGTTGTCCTTCGTGATGGTGGCCGGGTTGAGCGCCACGACTGGTTCACCCATGTCCGGCTTCGGGGTCACTACTGAATCATCAACATCGACGGAGATCACCACTCGGCGGTGCGGGAACTTCTCCTCATCGCCGATGGCCAAGAGCCGCAGGGAGGCCATGGAAGCTTCGAGGAAGGCAGAGTATTCGATCTCTTCTTCGTCGCCCTCAGTGTAGAACTCGCGCAGCGCCGGGGTTACTGTAAATCCCCAACCACTGCGGGCAGCAAGCTGGCCGGTTTCTTCCAGCTCTGTCAGCATGGCAAAAGTAGCTGGCAGGAAGACGCGCACATCCTTCGACACTTAGAACTCACCTTCAATGTCGAAGACTGCCTGGACTTCCACGCTGGTGCGGTCAAAGACCGTGTAGAGCATGCCCACCATGCCATTTTCCACCGCGGCGCGGACGTTGACGATGGAATCATCTACCATGACGCAGTCATTAATCGGCAGGTCGATAGCGTCCGCTGCAGCCTGGAAGGCAGCACAATCCGGCTTTTCCGCACCGACCTCACCGGAAAGCACGACGGCATCAACGATGCCCCGGTATTCCCACTCGCGAATATGCTCCGCGCCTGGGCCGCCCGGATCGTTAGAGAGAATAGCGGTGGCGACTCCGTTAGATTTCGCGGCGGCGAACAGCTCCCGCCAGCGCTTGACGTCTTCTTCGGTGCCGTCAAGCACGCCTACAAAATCGACGATGAGTCCACGCATATTATCTACCCTTCGCATTGAGCTGTGTTTATCGTCCGAAAGTATAGCGAACATACCGCTCGCCTGCTCCCAAAGGCCAAGGCGCAGCGCCTTCTAGCCGCGGATGGCTCCAGCATGGCACAATGAACGTGCGTCCAGCTTCCTTCCCTCCGCTCGCCTTCGCCTGCCTGAGCGCCTTTCTCCGCGCTGCTTATCGCGGATAAGGACCGGTTTCCGCATGTATACCCCCATCCCCGGCATGAGCCATCTGCAGCTCTATGTTGCTCCACAGCGTATCCGCTATGAGCGCGAGCCTACCGCTGGTGACCTCGCCACGCGTGACGAGATCCACGGGCTCGTCGTCATTGTTTTAGAAGTTGCCGCCGCTTTGCGGCCAATGAGCCATCTCAACAACCCGCGCTTTGCCCCAGAAATCATCACCCATGTACGCGCGTGGCGGAAGGCCCATGCAGCGGCAGAGCTCCGCGGGGGCATGGCGCTCACCAGCTTGCATGCGCGCGCAAACGGCGAGTTCTTCGGTTCAGTGCTGATAGGTTCGCACCAGCGTGCTTTCACCGGCTCCGCAGCCGGGCGGCACATACGTTCCTTCCGGTTACTCTCAGTCGGCCCCAGCCCCAGTATCGCTGGAGGCGACCGGCAGGCTACGGGAGGCTAAACAAGAAGCCAAGGGACAACCTTGGCTGGAAACTGCGGGAGATTAAAAAAGCGAACCGAGCTTGATCAAGATGGGCGTCCAATCGATGCCGGCGAACGCCGCGGACGCACTCACCAGAGCCAAGCTGATACCGCCAAACATGGTGGCTCCGACCACAGGCAGGTTCTTTGCAGCTTCCTCGGAGGTTTCCGGAGCAGACGCAGCGCCGCACTGAGTGGCCACGGTGTCCTGGGAGCTGAGCACGGCGTCCTTGGAGGACTCATCGTCCTGCGAGCTCAAGACGGAAGAGAGCTGGCACTGCTCCTCGGGAGCAAGCTCGATAGCTGACGCAGCTGCGCCGCCGCCCAACAGGGTGGCAGATGCGAACACGGAGAGACCTACTCGCAGAGACAAGCGGCGCATACTAACTCAACCTTCCGAAGCAGAACAATTAATAATTTGACAGTATATACCTAACTGCTTCCAATAAAAAGGCGCCGTGGGGAGTTCTTCCCACACGGCGCCTCATCACTTTCCGCGCTTTCTAGCGCCAGCGCGTCAACGCAGTTTCAAGCCGCGTCAGATTAAGCTTCCGCTTCCGCGTTTGCTTCACCCGCTGCACTCGCCTCTTCCTGGGCCTTGAACTGCTTGCGTAACATGAACAGCTGGCGGACGGTTTCTTCCTTCACTGCGTCGTTCATGGCGTTAAACATGTCGCCGCCCTCCTTCTGGTATTCCACCAGGGGATCGCGCTGCGCCATAGCACGCAGGCCAATACCTTCCTTGAGGTAATCCATTTCATAAAGGTGCTCGCGCCACTTCTGGTCGATGATCGGCAGAATGATCATGCGTTCGGTATTGCGCATCTGGTTCTCACCGCCGATGGCAGTCACAGCATCTTCGAGCTTGTCGTACTCGGAGTTGGCATCAGCCAGGAGGGCATCCCGCAGCTGCTCCGCAGATAGTTCGCCGGCGGCGCCGTATTCGGTGCCGTCAACGAGCTCCTCATGCGTCATGGTCGGCCCGTACAGGGACTCCAGCGCATTCCACAGCTCATCGAGATTCCAGTCCTCCACGTAACCGGTAGCAGTAGCCCCTGCCACGTAGGCGGACACGGTGTCGTTGATCATCGTCCGGATGTTGTCCTTGATGTCGTTGGCCTCAAGGATGTCGTGGCGGGTGGCGTACACCACCTTGCGCTGCTCGTTAAGAACCTCGTCGTACTTGAGCACGTTCTTACGCATCTCGAAGTTCTGGTTCTCCACCTGTGCCTGCGCACCCTTGATAGAGTTCGACACCATCTTGGCCTCAATCGGCACGTCATCCGGCACGTTGAGGCGGTTCATCATGTTCTCCATGGACTGGCCCACGAAGCGCACCATGAGCTCATCGCGCATGGACAGGTAGAAGCGGGTCTCTCCCGGGTCACCCTGACGTCCGGAACGGCCACGCAGCTGGTTATCAATACGGCGCGACTCGTGGCGCTCGGTGCCCAGCACGTACAGGCCGCCGGCCTCACGGACCTCATCGCCCATCTTCTTGGAGCGTTCCCTCTCCTGCTCGATCTCAGCGTCCCAGGCTTCCTGGTACTTCTCCTCGTCCTCGAAGGGATCGAGGCCGCGGTCCCGCAGCTTCTCATCCAGGATGACCTCGGGGTTGCCTCCGAGCACGATATCGGTACCACGGCCGGCCATGTTGGTGGCCACGGTGACGGTGCCAGGGCGGCCAGCACGGGCGACGATCTGGCCCTCTTCCTCGTGGTGCTTGGCGTTGAGCACCGAGTGCTTGACGCCGCGCTTGCTCAGCAGCTGCGAGAGGTACTCGGAGCGTTCCACGGAGGTGGTACCAACGAGCACCGGCTGACCGGCAGCCACGTGCTCCTCGATGTCATCGACCACCGCAGCGAACTTCGCTTCCTGGGTCTTGTAGATGCGGTCGGAGTGGTCGGTACGCTGGTTCGGCTTGTTGGTCGGAATTGGCACCACGTCGAGACCGTAAATGGAGTGCAGCTCGGCCGCCTCAGTTTCTGCGGTACCGGTCATGCCGGAAATCTTATCGTAAAGGCGGAAGTAGTTCTGGAGGGTAACGGTCGCCAGCGTCTGGTTCTCGTTCTTGATCTCCACCTCTTCCTTCGCCTCAATGGCCTGGTGCATACCCTCGTTGTAACGGCGACCAGCCAGCACGCGGCCGGTGAATCCATCCACGATGAGGACCTCGCCGTTGCGCACGATGTAGTCCTTATCGCGGGTGAAGAGCTCCTTCGCCTTCAGCGCGTTATTGAGGTAGGACACCAGCTGGGAGTGCTCAGGTGCGTAGAGGTTTTCAATGCCCAACTGGTCTTCGACGAATTCCACGCCGTCCTCAAGCACACCAATGGTGCGCTTCTTGTGGTCCACCTCGTAGTGGATGCCCTCGCGCATCTTCGGGGCCAGCTTGGAAAAGACTCCGTAGAATTGAGAGGACCCATCGACCGGGCCGGAAATGATGAGCGGGGTACGCGCCTCATCGATCAGAATGGAGTCAACCTCATCCACGATGCAGTAGTTGTGGCCGCGCTGGACAGTTTCATCGAGTGAGCGGACCATGTTGTCGCGCAGGTAGTCAAAGCCCAGCTCGTTGTTCGTGCCATACGTAACGTCGCAGGCATAGGCTTCCTTGCGCTCTGCAGGGCGCATCTCGGAGAGGATGACACCGACGGACAGTCCCAGCCAGCGGTGAACACGGCCCATCATCTCGGCGTCACGCTTAGCCAGGTAGTCGTTGACGGTCACGATGTGGACGCCTTTGCCTTCGAGGGCGTTGAGGTAGGCCGGCAGCAGTGAGGTCAGGGTCTTACCCTCACCAGTGCGCATCTCGGCAACGTTGCCAAAGTGCAGGGCAGCACCGCCCATGATCTGCACCTTGTAGTGCTTCTGGTCGAGCACGCGCCAGGCGGCTTCACGCACGGTGGCGAATGCTTCGAGAAGCATGTCATTCATCTTTTCGCCATCCGCCAGACGCTTCTTAAACTCGTCTGTCTTAGCCTTAAGCTCGTCGTCCGACAGCGCCGCGAATTTATCTTCTAGGGCAATAACATCATCAGCAATTTTAGCCAGGCGCTTGACGGTGCGTCCCTCACCGGCACGGAGCAGCTTGGAAAGTCCAAACACGTCTAGATAGTCCTTCTGGTCGCGACAATAAAGTTAACTCGTCGCCATTGTACTCACTAGCTTTTCCGTATCGATTCGCCACCCAACCCAAAACGCAAAATCCGATACTTAACCCGCGCCCACTCGTGCGCCCATCCTGTGTTTTCTCAGAACCACAGAGCGCGGCGCCGCAACGAACTCCTAACAACCAACTGCTAACAGTTGCGCACCTCACAACGAAGGTTTAGATAAGGGCACAACAAGAGCGCCCACGTCCCCAACACGCAGTCCCCTACTCACCCGGACGCAGAACGAGACAGAACAGGAATGACTATGCAGTTCTCCAAGATTGCCGTAGCTACCGCTACCTCCGCAGCTTTAGCTTTGAGCACCATAACCGCCCCCGCCGCCGTGGCTGATGATTCTGAAGCACCGCGCGGTGGTAGCGCCATGTGGACCTATGACGCGATCATGACCGGAACCATGGATGCCATCGCCACTTCCCACCGCCCAGGGTCGCATCCCACCGAAGACTTCGGACTGGATCTGATTCTGTTCGCCCCAGTGGCCTTGCTCATGCTGCCACTGCAAAAGCTAGCTGAGGCCGAAGTGCACCTGTCCAGCCAATTCGGAATATAGCTGCGTCGCGATAAACGAAAACACGTTTCCCCGCGCTGCATGTTCAGCGCGGGGAAACGTGTTGTAGCCGGGATAGTTTTCCCGAAGGGCTTAATACTTAGCCCTTAGGACGCTTAGCCCTTAAGCGTCCGTCAGGGAGATAAGGCCGTAGTCGAAGGCGTGGCGGCGGTAGACCACGGACGGCTTGTTGTTCTCCTCGTTGATGAAGAGGTAGAAGTCGTGGCCGACCAGCTCCATCTCGCTGAGTGCATCATCCACGGACATCGGGGTAGCCGGGTGCTCCTTGAAGCGCACAACCTGGCCCGGGCGAACGTCCTCGACCGTCTCTGCGTACGGATCGATGTAGCGTTCTTCCTTACCCGGCTTAGCCGCTTCAGCCTCGGCGACCAGCTCGGCAGCAATCTGACCGGTACCCTTCTGAGCGCGGTGGCCGGACTTCACGTTCTCGCGGCGCACCTTTACCTTGCGCAGGGAGCGCTCCATCTTGCCCAGAGCGGTCTCGAGTGCCGCGTAGAACGAATCTTCCTTAGCCTCAGCGCGGGCGATGTGCCCCTTGCCGGTAGCGGTAATCTGCAGGCGCTCTGCCTCAGACTCGCGGCGCGGGTTCGGCTCGTGCTGCAGCTCCACGTGGAAGAAGGTCAGGGTCGGATCGAGGCGCTCGATCTTGGCTAGCTTTTCAGTGACACGTTCCTGGAAGTGCTCCGGAACCTCCACGTTACGACCGGTGATGGTGACCTGAGCGTTGGTCTGCTGGGACATGTAATGCCTCCCTTTACTCGTGGGGACTGAATGACTGCACATTCTGCGGACCTCATTCAAGCCTGTGATTCGGGGCTTAGTGTCCGCTTCCCTGTGACACCCCTCATGCTACCACTGGTCATAACCAACGGGTTTACTGGCCCCCTCTACAGACGCTTGATGTCGCTCCACCCTACGCGTCTGCCAGGGCAATCGCCCCCGCCACGTCACCCCCGACGGCCCACACGCGAGCTGCGCTGGCGCGGAGTGTCGCGCCGGTCGTGATGACGTCGTCGACAAGCAGCACGCTGCGCCCCGCCAACGTACGGGCGGCCGGCAGCAACCGCACGGCACTGCGCATATTGTCTGTGCGCTCCGCTGCGTTGAGCTGCGACTGATCCGCACTGCCTTCGGCCGTCATCAAGGCATTAACCACGTCCCAACCAGGAAGCCGAGCAGTCGCCGCCTGGCACAGCGCGGTCACCGGATCACCACCACGCTTGCGGGCCGACGACGCCCGTGTCGGGGCGGGCACCAACAGCGCGGTCTCCGGAATGTCGCCGCGGGCGCGCAGGTAGTCGATGCCAGCGGCAAGCACCGCGCCTAAGTGCGCGCGCACCGCCTGGTGCCCGCGTTCCTTCATCGCGATGATGACCCCGCGGCGAGTATCGGAATACGGTCCGAGCGCCCACGCCGGAAACCCTAATGGCTGCGGACGTTCCACGCGGCGCGGAATCTGGCGCAGGTGGTGCTGGCAAGCAGCGCACAGCACGCCACCCGCAGAGGTCTCACCCCCGCACCCGGCGCACGGGCGCGGCAGGAACAGCTCCATGAGCGCGGCGGTGGCCTCACCTATCCCCCGATGTTTCGGCATGCACCCAACTCTAGCCTGACTCCTGAGCTGTCCTCTAGCGCGCGATAATCGGAGAGGAACGCACTCCCTGCAGGCCCTCCACCTCGCGCCAATAAGAACGCTCGGATCCGCCCGTGGGCAGCTGCAGAAGTGCATGCGCATCGGTGACGTAGAGCGTCGACGGCGAAGAGGCCACCGCGACCACGGGTGCGGTGATATTTCCGGTGGGCAGTGTGGTGGCCGAAGATCCGTCTTGCTCGATGCGCCACACCGGAGAGCTCGACGCCGAGGTACCCACGAGCAGGGAGCCGTCTGTCTGCCACTCCACCGACAAAGCAGAGCCGGCCAGCTCTGGGCCCACCTGGTGAACGTTGACGATGCGCCGCTCACCCGACGTCGCGCGGGCAACCACACCGGTATAAATGCTGCCATCGATAATCATGGCGATACGCGCTCCCGTCAGGGACAGCCGGATGACGGAGATTTCGCCTTCCACGTTCTCTAATGCGGAGGTGTCCACCTCCGCGGTGCTCAGCTCGCCGGTGGCCGGCGAGCGTGTCACGCGGACCACGTGCTTGCCGTCGACGACGGTCCACGCCACCTGTCCTCCCACCTCGAAGGTGGGGCGGGCTAAAGTTTCACCCTTGACCGAATCCTTGAGCTCGTGGCCGAGCTCGCCCATCGCCAGCTGTGACTCCTTCTCAGAGCGCTTGCGTACCGCGGCGACCATGCCCTCATCGGAGACGTCCGCGGACTGGATATCGTGAATCTGCCCGGCCATTCCCTGCACCTCGGTGCTGCCTTCACCTTTAACCTCGAGGAGTGAGCCGTCATTGACCGCGTAGAGCTTAGGCACGGACTGGGCAGCCACCTCTGGGTTGAACTCAGCAAAGTCATCGATGGTCATTTCCTCCATGCCGTCGACAAGCGGGCTGCCATCGATGGTGGCGCGCACTGATTTCGTGATCTCTGCGTTGTTGAGGGTCCAGACCAACTGGGCGGCGAACTTGAGGCGCTCCTCCTGGGTCATTCCTGCCATCCCGCTGAACTCGTAGACGCCATCGTTGATTCCCAAGAAGGTAGCGTCCTTGGGGCTTAAGGTGGACGTCGCCGGCGCGATATCGGAGGACGGCCCCTGCAGCAGCAGGGTCACTAGCTCCGAGGCGATTGACTCCTTCCCCGAATAGAGCCAACGACGGTCCGCCACCAGCAGGCGTTGGGTTGTATCGAAAAAGTACAGCGACTGCGGCCGGTAGCGGTTGCGCAGTTCGGTGCGCTCAATCACAGCACCAGTGGGCAAATCCGTGATGCGCCATTGCCCATTGAACTGGCGCAGTCGGACGGTTGCTTCGATGCGCGAATTATCGGGGACATAAGCCCCGCCATTGGCCAAACGGCCAATAATATTGCCGCGGACCGAGTATTCCAGGTCGCCGTCTTCCATATTGGACGTCACGAGATCGATGGAATCCACCACCAGAACGGTATCCGTGGGGTCCCAGGAATTAGCTATATTCGTCGAAAGGAAGGTGCGGGCGGCGGCGTAGTTACCGGTGGGAATCGCCACCGCCGAATAGAAGTCACGCACGAGGAGATCAGGCTCGCTATCTGTACGCGGTTCGACGACAGCATCGTCTGCCCGGTCATGCGGTTCGAAAGTCCCGATCACTTGCGGATCCGTGTTGTTCGGCAAGGTCGAGCACCCGACGAGGGCTATGAGCGCAACGCAGCTGAAAACTGCGAGTGGGCGGCGGGCCGGCATCATCGCTGGGCCTCCTCCTCGAAATCAGGAACGGTGTTGTGATTGAAAGGCGTGTCCACGCCACGGGATTCGCGCTCTGAAGGCCACACGATTCCTGTGTCCGAATCACCTTTCAACACGGGCATGTCCGGCTCCGAGGTCAACTCGAGCGCGGATTGTTCTTCTGCCTCGACCTGCCCCGGTGCACCTGGGACCTCCAAAGCGATGGGCTCGGACTCTACCTTCTGGTCTGGTGTGCGGGGCAGGATAAGGCGGAAGCGCGAGCCCACGCCAAAGTAGCCAATAGCGTCCAACGTACCGCCGTGCAGCACCGCATCCTCGCGGGCGATGGCAAGGCCCAGACCGGTTCCGCCAGAATGGCGTTTACGGGAAGAGTCCGCACGCCAGAATCGGTTGAACACCAACTCCTCCTGGCCCTCCTTGAGGCCAACACCGGAGTCGGTGACTGCGATACCGACGGCGTCCTCCGTCGCCCCGATATCCACGGTGACGGGGTTTCCCTCAGAATGGTCGATGGCATTCGCGAGCAGGTTGCGCAGGATGCGCTCGACACGCCGTGAATCGCATTCGACGGCCACGGGTTCCTCCGGAATATGAACGATGACGTCCACGTCGAGCTCGGCGGCGAGGTGTTCTACCTGACTCAACGCGGAGTCTACGCAGGAGCGAATATCGATGGAGGCCGTGGACAGATCCGCCACGCCCGCATCGTGGCGAGAGATCTCCAGCAGATCCGCCAGCAAGTCCTCGAAGCGATCCAGCTCCTTGATAAGCAGCTCCGCCGAGCGCTTGGTATAAGGGTTGAACTCATCCGCGTCCTCCGCGATGACATCCGCCGCCATGCGCACCGTGGTTAGCGGCGTGCGCAACTCGTGCGACACGTCGGAGGTGAACTGCCGTTGGAGATCGCCATACTCTTCCAGCTGGGCGATTTGCTTGGAGAGCTTATCCGCCATGTCGTTGAAGGAGGAGGCAAGGCGGCCCATCTCATCATCCGAGTTGACCACCATGCGCTCACGCAGGTGACCGGCGGCAAAGCGCTGCGCGATACGCGAGGCAGAGCGAATCGGCACGATCACCTGCTGGGTAGCCAGCCACGCGATGCCCACGAGGAGAACCACGACGACCACTCCAGCAGCGGAGAGCAAACCACGCATGAGCGCCATCGTGGATTCCTCAGATTCCATGGACAACACGAGGTAGACCTGGGTATTCGGGATGTCGCTTTCAATGGGCGTGCCCACCATCAGTGCGTTGTAGGTAGCCCCCGATTGCTGGTCCACCGTGGCGTACTGCTGCACGACTTGGCCCTGACCGACGAGCTCCCGCATGCCATCGGGGATGCGGTAACCCTCCGGTGAGGTGGTGGCTGTGCCGTCGGAGTTCTCCACAAGGATGACCGGCTCGTACACGGCCTGGGCATCGGGTTGCTGTGCCGACATCTGCCCCAGTGCAGCGCGTGCGGAGTTGATGCGTACCTGCGTTGAGTTAGCCGTTCCTGTCGCGTCAATCTGTTGCTCCACGGCTACGCGGGCGCGGTCGAGCTCTTGCAGCGCGGTGTCCTCTTTCTGGCTCACCAGCTGCTGCGTGAGCACCGACACCAGGGCGTAGGCCAGGATGATCATGACCACCGTGGAGGCCACCAGCATCATGCCCAGCACGCGTGTCTGCAGGGACGTACGCCAGCGCTCGACGATGCCATCCCGGGCTCGCGCTAACCAACCAAAAATAGCGGCAGTCCTTTACTCGGCGGTTTTTCCAGTCTTGTACCCCACACCGCGCACGGTGAGGACGATGTGTGGATCCTCCGGATCGTGCTCAATCTTGGCGCGCAAGCGCTGAACGTGCACGTTGACGAGGCGAGTATCCGAGGCATGGCGGTAACCCCAAACGGATTCGAGCAACGCCTCACGGGTGTGGACCTGCCCGGGCTTGCGGGCCATTTCCAAAAGGAGGTCGAACTCCAGCGGGGTCAACGAGATTTCCTCGCCGCCCTTGCGGGTGACGGTGTGCTCAGGAACGTCGATCAGCAGGTCCCCTACCTCGATGATCTCTCCGGAGCCCCCGTCGATCCGACGCAGGCGCGCACGGATGCGGGCGATGAGTTCCTTGGGCTTGAAGGGCTTGGTGATGTAGTCATCCGCCCCCGATTCGAGGCCGAGAACCACATCAACGGTGTCCGTCTTCGCGGTGAGCATGACGATGGGCACAGAAGACTCGGTGCGGATGGCACGGCAAATATCGACGCCGTTCATGCCCGGAAGCATGAGATCCAACAGGATCAGATCTGGGTCGTGCTCGCGGAAGGCCGGGATGGCCTCGTTACCATCGTTGACGGCAATAGGTTCCAGCCCCTCTGCCTCGAGCACGATGGTGAGCATTTCGGCGATTGCCGGGTCATCATCCACGACCAAGATTTTCGGTGCCACGTTATTGTTCTCCTACAAGCTCCTTGACAGCTTGGATAATCATATCGGCATCCGCGGTGGCGATCCACTGCCCAGCCCACTGCTGCTGCGCTAGACGACGGTAAGCAGCGGCCGTGCGGGCCTGCAGCCCCGCATCCCGCTCATAGCGATCGCGATGGCGCCCCTCATCCTCCGCCGCCCGGGCTACGGCGCGCTGGCCGGCGACTTCGACGTCAGTGTCCAAGAAGATCTGCAACTGTGGAACGGGAAGGCCAAAACGCTCGAATTCGAGCTCGTAGACCCAGTCAACGATGAGCTCCCCGCCCACCCTTGCGGCGGAGTAGGCCGCGTTCGACGCCACGTAGCGATCCAGGATGAGCAAGGAGTCTGCGGATTCGGCGGCAGCGAGCAGCTGTTCCTTAGCACCCCACCGATCTAGGGCAAAGAGCGTGGCCATCCCGTAGGCCGAATCGGTGAGATCTCCCATGCGCCCGTAGAGCGCTTCCTGCGCGAGCTGCGCGTGCACGGAGTCTTCGTAGCGCGGGAAGCTTAAGACCGAGACCTCGCAGTCGAGCTCTTCCCGCAGACGCTGGGTGATGGTGTTCTTTCCCGCACCATCGATTCCTTCAATACTGATCAGCATGCTGGCGTACTAGGAAAGCGCCTCGATGAAGGGCTCGAGGTCGTAGTCCTCCTCGACGCCTTCGAGCAGCTCGAGGGCGTGCTCGTTGAGGTTCTCGCTCCCGGAACCGGCCAGATCACGAATGAATGGGTAGTCCTCAACCACCTCCCCGGCGCTGAACGGGGCGCCCGCCCAAATCGCGGCGATCGTGGCCGCCGCCAGCGCGTTGCGTTGCTCGTCCTCGGTCTGATCCTCACCGGAGACCGCCAGGGCGCAGGCATCATCGACCGCGGCAACGATCTCTTCGTCCTCAAGGTCTGCCAGTTCATCCAAGAAGTCGACGTTGACTTCGTCGGCGAAGATGTCCTCATCCCATGAGCTCATTGTTTCTCCTTCATCTTTACGCGAATAGGGGTTTATGTTGGGGTCTATTTTCTTGTGTCCACGGTGGGTCAGTGTGGCGTCGTGGGGCGCGCCCACCGCCAAGCCGCTATCTAATCCAATTTCTACCATTCTTTAGGCGCCCTTATGCAAGGCTTCGGCCAATGAGCCCGTTTTATTACAGCTGCGCCACAGTTCCCTGTAATACCGACCTGCCTGCATTGTGGAAAGAGGTATGAACAGGGGTTATTGCCCAGGCCATTTACTATCCCTATATTCGTGCTATCGTTGTTACCGACTTGTGACCTTTGTGCAGTTAGGAGAGCGCCCCGCATGACGAGCAGTCCACGCCGCATCCTCGCCTTCGTGGCGGCCGGCCTCCTGTGTGCCGTCGCCGTGGGCGTCGCGGTGTGGCGCATGAGCGCACCCGAATCCGTCGTGGCTAAGCCCTCGGCCGCCACCGCGGTGTCCAGCACAGCCACCACGTCCTCATCAGCGACGCACTCCTACACCACCACGGCTTCTCCGACGACCACCCAGTCGAAGGACTCGCACACGCCGGTTGCTGCGCCGGCAGAGGATCCGTACTTAGCGCCGAACGCCGTTGTCAACAACACGGAGCCCGCTGGCCCCACGGCCGTCTACCGCCCGGATAACGTCTCCTCGCTGCAGAACCAGCAACCGCAGGCGACACAGAACGCACAGAACCCGCAGAACCCGCCGGCACCGGTTGCTACCACCCCAGCGACGGCTCCCTCGACTGACCCGTCCACGGCCTCCGAATCCGTGGCACCTGGCTCTACCCCGCAGCACACCGAGCCAACGCCGCCGCCGGCCACCCTGGAGCCGCAGACTGCCGCACCGCAGGATTCGGGCCCACAGGAATCCCGCGGGGAACGCGAGCACAACCCCCAGTTGACCGAGCAGCAACCCACCGAGGCCCCTATATCCCCGCAGGGCGAGGACTCCCCTAAGGCTTCTGATTCCTTCATCCCGCAGCCGGCCGGGCTCGCCCAAGAAGCCCCGAAGCCTGAGGCCGAGCCTGACTCCGTTACGGAACACCGTGAGCCGACCGAAGCCGAGCAAAAGCAGTGGGACGAGTCTGCTCAGCACGGCAACGAGGCGCTAGAGGAGCTGGCGCGCGAGTCCGAGGCGCACCGAACCAATGCGGCCCCCACCCCGGCAGCCCCAACGGATGACGTCCCCGCCGCAGAGGAACCGTCCGCAGAAACCCCCACCGCCGTTAAGCCGGGCGAGAAACCCATGGAACCCGCCGCCGAACCGGCAGCGGTGCATCCTTAAAGGTGCACCTCTAAAGGTGCACCTTAAGCTCTAGACGCGAGCGACAAATACCTCCGCGCCTTCGGCCTTCGCGGCACGGATCGTGACGGCTGGGTCGCTGGCTGGAATCCATGCTGCGTGGCCAGCGCTAAAGTCCACGCTCTCCCCCTCGTCGTTGCTCACCGTGGCCGCGCCAGCGGTGCACAGCAGGATCATCGGGCCATCGCTGTCTACCTCGGCGGAGTCCGCACCCGAAAGCTCCACGCGGTCCAGCAAGAATTCCCCAATCGGCACCGGGTAGGCCCACGCCGTGGCGCCCGTAATGCTGCCTGTTGCTTCCTTTTCAGCTGCATCTGCGTGCGCTACTTGCTCCACTCGCGGATCCTCTGCCGCCTGATACGTCAGGACCTTGACCAGTTCAGGGACGTCAACGAACTTCGGGGTCAGGCCGCCGCGCAGCACGTTGTCCGAGTTGGCCATGATCTCCACGCCCAGACCAGACACATAGGCGTGCAGCTGTCCGGCGTCGAGGTAGATCGCCTCACCCGGCTGCAAGACGATGTGGTTCAGCAGCAGCGCGCCCAGCACGCCGATGTCCCCCGGGTACTGCTCGTTGATCTTCGACACGGTCCCCATCACGGTAGACATCCACGGCTCACCGGCTTGGCTTTCGCGCAGGCGCTCGCCCGCGGCTACCACCGCGCTGATAAGCTCCTTGCGCTTAGCGCTGGGGATAGTGATCCACGTGGTAAACAGCGCGCGGAGGCTGTCGCCTTCAGCAGCGGGGTCCGGATCGAGCATGCCCTCGTAGTGCGCGAGCTCTTCGCAGTCCAAAGCCGCGAAGAGGCTGCGGGTCTGCGAGAGGGGGCGGAAGCCCGCCATGGCGTAAAACTCTGTGAGTGCCACGATGAGCTCCGGCTTGTGGTTGTCATCCTTGTAGTTGCGGTTGGCCGCCGTGAGTTCGATACCCTCCGCGTTCTCGCGGGCAAAGCCTTCCTCGGCCTGTTGCTTGGACGGGTGCGCCTGCAGCGACAGCGGCTCGGCGGCAGCCAGGATCTTCAACAGGAAGGGCAGTCCGGCTCCGTACGTTTCCGCTACCCGCTTGCCCAGTTGTCCTTGCGGATCCGCGGCGATGATCTCATCCAGCTTCTCGCCATCCACCGTCGAGGGATCAGCCGGGTGCGCGCCGAACCACAGCTCAGCCACCGGGCTATTAGCTTCCGGCTCGCCGAGCAGCGTGGGGATCAGCGTGCGCGAACCCCACGAGTAGTTGCGGGCAGCGCTGGTGAGCAACTTCATTGACTTCCTCTGTTTCTATTTCACGTCGTAGGCGGTCGCGGCATAACTGCGCGTAATCAACTGCAGCGCGCGGGCCAATTCCCCACAGGAGGTGTCGGCGCTCGCCGCTGCGAAAGAATGGGGAAGGTTCGCCTCTTCCTGTCCCCATAAAACAACTCTCAAGGGTACCAAAGGCTCTTCCGCTTCAAACGGGTCATAGAAGATGTCAGTCTGGTCTGTCTGCAGAATCGGCCCTAAGCCTTCCGCATCAACAACGGTCCCTCCCAGCCCGTGGGCTGCCCACAGCTCACCGGCCATGCGGGCGACAAGCGCGCCGAAGTGCACGCGCGTGCGCTCTTCTGACAGCGCATAGGGATCAGGCCCGCTGCTGTGGATGACCCGGCCGCCGTCCACGAACTCACGCAACGCGCGCCCAGGGTTCGTCGTGGAGTCACGTTGCGGGGATAGTGCTTCCAGCTCACGGTCCACGGCATCGGCGACGTCCTCCACGCGACGAGAAACGAGAACTGGGTCTTCGCTCAGCACCGCGTACACCGCGTGCACGGCTGTAATCACGCGCACCGGGGAGATACCTTCGGCGGTGGGCAAAGTGTCTATGACGATGGTGTCTTCGGGCGCGTCCTCAATCTCATTGAGGAGGACGGTCGTGGCACCCCGGCGCGCAGCAGTATGCAGCGCGCGCTCCACCCACGGGCTATCCCCCGCCACCACCACGACGTCGAGGGCACCAGTAAAGCGCGGCAGTGATTCGCTGACCATGATGGGGACTTCAGCGGGCTCAGCTAGGCCCACAGCAACGTGAGCGGCAGCGCGGGAAACTTGGTCGGCGGCAAGGATGACGAGGCTTCGCGGACGGAGTCCGCCCAGCACGCGAGCAAGCTCCGGCACGGATGCAGCCACCACGCGCGCTTGGGCGCCTTCGTGGGCGATGTCAAAGAAGCCCACGGTTTCGGGGTCATAGGAAGTCATAGGCCCGAGCATAGCTAGGATGAGTGGCCATGAGCATTCATCCGGTAGTCCTTGTTGGCGGCGGCCCTGGCGCGTGGGATCTCATCACCGTGCGCGGCATGCGCGCGCTGCAGGAAGCCGATGTCGTCGTGGCCGATCACCTCGGCCCCACCGCCCAGCTAGATAAGCTGTGCGATATTAATGCCAAGGAGCTTATCGACGTCTCCAAGATCCCCTACCGCGCCCAAGTGGCCCAGGAGCGTATCAACGAGATTCTGGTTGAGAACGCCCGCCAGGGGCGCCGCGTGGTCCGCCTCAAAGGCGGGGACCCGTATGTGTTTGGGCGTGGCTTCGAGGAGCTCACGGCGCTTACCGAAGCGGGTATCCCGGTGGAGGTCGTCCCCGGGGTGACCTCGGCGGTCGCGGTGCCCGCCCTGGCGGGCACTCCGGTGACGCACCGCGGCGTCGTTCATGCCTTCACTGTGGTCTCCGGGCACCTGCCGCCCGGCCACCCCAAGTCCTTGGTGGATTGGGCAGCACTGGCGCAGTCCGGGGCTACCTTGTCCGTCATCATGGGCGTCAAAAACGCGGCCGCCATCGCCGCTGCGCTGATCGACGCCTCCCTCTCCCCCCACACCCCCGTGCGCATCATCCAGGAAGGCTCCCTCGATGGCGAGCGGGCCTTCAGCTGCGAGCTCGCGGAGCTGGGGGCCACCATGGAGGAGCACTCGGTGGCTCCCCCGGCGGTCATCGTCATCGGTGAGGTTGCTGGGCTCTAGCCCCGAGTTCTACTCAACTCCGACGCGCTCTTCCTCCGATTCCGCGGAGCTGCCTGCATGGGCGCCCTCGCGGCCAGTTGGCTCCGTCGTTTCAACGACACGACTGCCACCGCGTTGCTGCGAAGCAGCATCCCCCTCCGAGCTCTGTGCAGACCGGGCCCGGCGCTGGTTCGCCCAGACCGTGAGAGCAACACCGAGGACCAGCGCAGCGACCTGCAGAAGAAGGATCTGCTGATGCGCCAGCGCCCACCCTAGGGCCTTCGGAATGTTGAGCGTCACGATAGCCGTGCCCACGAAGCCTCCAAGGAGCGTGGGGTTAATGCGGGAGATGAGCCACGCCGCAATCGGTGCGGTGATCATCCCACCGATAAGCAACGCTACAACCGCGGCAGCGTTAGCCACGATCTCCTCCCAGAGGCCAACGATGAAGCCCGCCGTGGCGCCAAAAGTGACGAGGAATTCTGCGGTGTTGACGGTGCCGACGATGCGCCGCGGCTGCTCGCGGCCGACCGCCATGAGCGTCGAGGTGGAAATCGGGCCCCAGCCACCGCCGCCCGAAGCATCGACGAAGCCTCCCACCACGCCGAGCCCCGCGAGAAAAGGAGTGGAGTGCTGTCGGGTCTCCTGCGATGTACTGATCCGTGGGCGTGAGAAGCGCCAGACTAGGTTGATGCCGAGGACCACGAGAATAGCGGAGGTCACGGGCGCGGCAGCCTCGAGCGAGAGGTTAGACAGAACCGTCGCTCCAATGAAGGCCGACAAACCTCCCGGCACGCCGAGCTTGAGCACCGTGGGCCAATGCACGTTGCCAAAACGCCAGTGGCTGATTCCCGAGACCAAGGTGGTGCCTAGCTCCGAGGTGTGCACCACGGCGGAGGCCGTCGCCGGTCCCAAACCCGCCAGCAGCAGGATGGTGGTGGAAGTGACGCCGAAGCCCATGCCGATGCCGCCGTCGACAAGCTGCGCGGCAGCACCCGCAATCGCGATGAGGATGAGGCTACGCATGGGCCACCTCCGCATAACGGTGGGAAACAATGCCGGCGAGCGCCTCACCCAGCGGAGGGAGAACCTGCCGGGACTCCCCGCCCCTGTGCCCTGCATCCTCGTCGAGGCGATCTAAGAGCAGGCCGGGGCTCACAAAGAGTGGCACGACGACCTCCTGATTGCCATCTGAGCCAACGGGCTCGCGCTCACCGCGCGTGGCATAGGCGACCTTCGCCGTGCAACCGGCAAGCTCGCCGACACGACGCGCTAAATCAGCGACGGCGGCGTTGGCACGCTCATCGGAGGAGCCGACAGAATAGACGACAACGGTGTCTGTCCCCTCGGGAACGCGCTCAGCCAGCAACCGCGCCATGTCCTCGCCGGTACCGAGGCCACGGGCTTGATGAAGGCGCACTCCGGACGCCACAGAGGCCTGGGCCAGAGCGGCAGGAACGTCGATGCGCTGGTGGTAGCCCTCGGTAAAGAGCAGAGGCACAACGACCGCCTCGCGTACCCCTTGCGCTGCTAGGCTGCGCGCCGCCTCATCGAGCGGCGGGTCATTGAATTCCAAGTGTGCGGCGGTAGCCGGCACCCCGGCTAGCTCGCCAGCGGCGTGGGTCAGGGCCATAACGTTCGCTGCGGCCTCGGGGTGGCGTGAGCCGTGAGACAGGGTTAGTAAAGCAGTAGTAGCGGTCGGGGCGGTCATGGTGTGTTTCCTTAAGTGTGAGCTTTCGCGGTGGAGTGGCCGCGGCGAGCGAGAGAGCGCTGCAGCGCCTCCGCGGAGGAGACCGCCGGCGCAGGCGCTACGGGGGCATCGTCTTGGCCGTGGAAGCGTACGGAAAAGATGCGGAGGCATTCTTCGCACTTCCAGGCAAAATCATCTTCCTCATCGGGAAACAGGTTTGTTCCGGCGCAGTAGGGACAAAAGGCTGGGTGGTTACGGTTGGGGTTGGGCTGGCGGCGGAAATTCACTGCAGGTCCTCCTCGTCCGCGCGCAGGACCCAGTGGCGGAACTGTTCGCCGTCTTCGCGCTGCTCCTTATATTTATTGACCAAGCGGATGACGTAGTCGGGCACTTCGTCGGCCACCACCTTGTGTCCGCGCAACTTGCGGCCCCAGTCCGGGGATAGGCCGAGGGCACCGCCCAGGTGGACCTGGAAGCCTTCGACGCGGTTGCCATCGGCATCGGTCACGATCTGTCCCTTGAGGCCAATATCCGATACCTGCGAGCGTGCGCAGGCGTTGGGGCAGCCGTTGAGGGCGACGGACAGGGGGACGTCGAGATCGCCGAGGGTATCTTCCAGGATGTCGACGAGCTCGATGGCGCGGGCCTTGGTGGTCACGTGCGCGAGCTTACAAAACTCCAGCCCGGTGCAGGAGATGACGCCGCGGCGGAACTCCGAGGGTTTTGAGTACAAGCCGGTCTCATCCAAGGCGCGGGACAGGGCAGGGATATCCTCTTCTTCCACGTCGAGGAAGAGAAGCTCCTTCATCGGAGTCGTGCGGATGCGGTTGATTCCGAATTTCTCGGCCACGTCGGCGATGGCGATGAGCTGCTCACCGGTGGCATGCCCCACGGTGGGCTTGACGCCCACGTAGAACTTGCCGTCCCGCTGGCGGTGCACGCCGAGGTGGTCGCGGTTGCCAGGGGCGATGGGGAGCGGGAGGCCGTCGAGAAGCGGCGCGTCCAGATACTCCTCTTCTAAGACCCTGCGGAACTTCTCAATGCCCCACTGCGCCACCAAGAATTTCAGGCGCGCGCGGTTGCGGTTTCGGCGGAAGCCATAGTCACGGAAGATGCGAGCCACACCGGCCCATACTTCTGGAACACGCTCAAGCGGAATCCATGCCCCGAGGGATTGCGAGAGCATCGGGTTGGTGGACAGGCCTCCGCCCACGAAGCAGTCGAAGCCCGGCCCGTACTCAGGGTGCTCGGTGCCAACAAAAGCGATGTCCTGGATTTCGTGCGTCACGTCCTGCCGGGAGTTGCCAGAAATAGCGGTCTTAAACTTGCGTGGGAGGTTGTGGAACTCCTCGCGCGGGAGGTAGTCATTCTTGATCTCCTCGATGGCCGGGGTGGCGTCGATAATTTCGTCAGCAGCCACTCCCGCTACCGGTGAGCCCAGGATGACACGGGGGACGTCGCCGCAGCCCAGCAAGGTATCCAAACCAACAGAGCGCAGTTTCTCCCAAATGGCGGGGACATCCTCAATCTGGATCCAGTGCAGCTGGATGTTCTGGCGGTCCGTAAAGTCCGCGGTGGAGCGCGCATAGTCGCGCGAAATCTCTCCTACCGCGCGCAGTTTGGCGGGATCCGCGCGGCCTCCGTCGAAGCGCACGCGCATCATGAAGTACTCATCCTGCAGCTCGGTATTGCTGAGCTTGGAGGTCATCTCCCCGCCCAGGTTCTGGTTGCGCTGGGTGTACAGGCCCAGCCACTTGAAACGGGGAGCGAGATCCTCGGCGGGGATGGAAGAAAATCCCTGCTTGGAATAGATATCGATAACGCGCTGGCGCACGGCCAGGGCATCGTCGGCCTGCTTGATCTCCTCGTCGGAGTTCAGCGGCGCGGTGCCATCAATCTTCCACTGGCCTTCTGGCTTCTTTGCGCGGGCTGGTCGCTTCGTCGCGGTGGTCATAATCTGCTGCCTTTCGTCGGATAGTGAAAACCTACCGGTCTAGCTAAACCAGACAAAGCGGTCTTTTTTATTTTCTTCCGAATATGCAAAGCACGCTGGGTTTATGCCACAATGTTCTCCGAATGTAATTAGGCCTAGTTGCCCTACAGCAGACAAGCCGGTTCAATGAAACCCACGCTTGTTTTAAAACTAAGCTTTCGTTAGTTACCACAACATTCCGAAAGGCCATCATGACCCAGCAGCCCCTGAAAGTAGCCGTCATCGGCGCCGGCCCAGCCGGCATCTACGCCTCCGACATCCTGGTGAAGAAGACCGGCGGCAACGTTCAGATCGATCTCATCGAGCAGATGCCCGCCCCCTTCGGGCTCATCCGCTACGGCGTGGCTCCGGACCACCCGCGCATTAAGGGAATCATCAACTCCCTGCACCGCGTGCTCGACACCGAACAGATTCGCCTTCTGTCCAACATCAACGTGGGCCGCGATGTCACCGTCTCCGAACTCGAGGAGTACTACGACGCCATCGTCTTCGCCACCGGCGCCGTCGGCGACTTGGGCATGCAGATCCCAGGCTCTGATCTCGAGGGTATCCACGGTGCGGGCGAATTCGTCGGCTTCTACGACGGCAACCCACGCTTCGAGCGCTCCTGGGATCTCTCCGCCACGGACGTCGCGGTAATCGGCGTGGGCAACGTCGGCCTCGACGTCGCCCGCATCCTGGCCAAGACCGGCGATGAACTCAAGGAATCCACCGAGATTCCCGACAACGTCTACGAGTCCCTGGCCAAGAACCAGGCCACCACCGTCCGCGTCTTCGGCCGCCGCGGCCCGGCTCAGGCCAAGTTCACCCCGCTGGAGCTCAAGGAGCTCGACCACTCCCCGACCATCAACGTGGTGGTGGACCCGGAGGATATCGACTACGACGAAGCCTCCCTCAAGGCCCGCGAAGAGGCCAAGTCCTGCGACCTGGTGTGCCAGACCCTGGAAGGCTACGCCATCCGCGAGCCGAAGGACGCCCCGCACACCCTGCAGATCCACCTCTTCGAGCAGCCGGTGGAGTTCATCGGCGAAAACGGCAAGGTGACTGCCGTGAAGACCGAGCGCACCGCACTCAACGGCGATGGTTCCGTCTCCGGCACCGGCAAGTTCACCGAGTGGCCGGCTCAGGCCGTCTACCTGGCTGTGGGCTACCGCTCCGATGCCATTGAGGGTGTCCCCTTCAATAAGCAGAAGAACGTCATCAACAACGACGGCGGCCACGTGATTGACCTCGACGGTGAGGTCGTGCCGGGCCTGTACACCACCGGCTGGATCAAGCGCGGCCCGGTGGGGCTTATCGGCAACACCAAGTCCGATGCCACGGAGACCATCGGCATGCTGCTTGCCGACGCCGAAGCAGGCAACCTCTCCCACACCCGTGACGAGGACATCGTCGAGCTCTTCGAGTCCAAGGGCCTTGAGCACCTGACCTGGGAGGGCTGGAAGAAGCTCGACGCCGCCGAGCGCGCCCTGGGTGAGGCCGAGGGCCGCGAGCGCAAGAAGTTCGTCGAGTGGGAAGAGATGGTCAACCACTCGCGCGACTAAGCCGGCTCGACCCAAATTAAAACTGCCCTATCTGACGAAGTTATCGCTCCCGCCGCAATGAACGCGGGAAAAATCGTCAGATAGGGCAGTTTTTCTTCAAGGAATTAGTGTGAAGGCACGTGCCTTCACGCTAGGCGCGGATGATGGCGAGCACCTCGTCGACGATGGTCTGCACCTCGTCAGCGGTCTTGGCCTCAACGTTGAGGCGCAGCAGCGGCTCAGTGTTGGAGGCGCGGACGTTGAACCACGCGTCGGTGCCCTTCAGCTGTACGGTCACGCCATCGAGTTCGTCGACGGACTCAATCTTGTCCGCCAACTCATCGAGCACGCGCTGCGTTGTAGCCTTCTGGTCATCCACGGTGGAGTTGATCTCCCCCGAGGCCTCGTAGCGTGAGTACTGCGCCATGAGCTCGCTCAGTGGCTTGTCCTGCTCACCCAGAGCAGCCAGTACGTGCATGGCAGCGAGCATGCCGGAGTCCGCATTCCAGAACTCCTGGAAGTAGTAGTGCGCGGAGTGCTCGCCACCAAAGACCGCCTTCTCCTTGGCCATCTGGGCCTTGATGAAGGAATGGCCCACGCGGGTACGCACGGCCTTGCCGCCCTTCTCCGCGATGAGCTCCGGAACGGTCTTGGACGTAATCAGGTTATGGATGACGGTGGCGCCGGGGAACTTGTCCAGGTAGCGCTCCGCCACCAGCGCACAGATGGCGGACGGCGGCACCGGCTGGCCCTTCTCGTCCACCACGAAGCAGCGATCGGCATCGCCGTCGAAAGCCAGGCCAATATCCGCCTTCTGCTCAACGGTGAACTTTTGCAGATCCACTAGGTTCTTCGGATCCAGTGGGTTGGCCTCGTGGTTGGGGAAGGTGCCGTCCAGCTCAAAGTAGAGGTCACGCACGTCGAAAGGCAGGCCTTCAAAGACCGCCGGGACGGTGTGGCCACCCATGCCGTTTGCGGCGTCGACAGCCACGACCAGTGGGCGGGAGTTCTCCAGCGGCACCAAGCCGCGCAGGAAGGCAGCATAATCGCCGAGCACCTCGCGCTCAGTCACGGTGCCTGGCTCGCCGTCGAAGGCCGGGGTGCCGTCGATCAGCATGTCCTTAATCTGCTCCAGGCCGGTCTCCTGGCCCACCGGAACAGCACCCGCGCGGCACAGCTTGATGCCGTTGTACTTAGCTGGGTTGTGGGAGGCGGTGAACATAGCGCCCGCACAATTCAGGTGGCCAGCAGCAAAATACAGCTCATCGGTCGACGTCAGGCCGAGCTGGATGACATTGAGGCCCTGCGCGGCAGCGCCCTCCGCAAAAGCGGCGGCCAGCTGCGGGGAGGACGGTCGCATATCGTGGCCTACCGCCACGGTGGTCTCCCCTTCTTCACGGAGGATGGCGGCGAAGGCCGCGCCGGTATCGCGCACGAGGGCGTCATCGATATCCTCGCCCACGACGCCACGGACGTCATAGGCCTTGATCACTGCATTGAGCTGTTCACGAGTTCGCATAGCCCACAAGCATACCCCGGTCGGACGCGGTGATCCGCGTCCGACGGGCTACTCGGCGTCCGGCACCACCGTCAGGTGTGCGCGGCGGCGCTGGCGGGCGTCGTGGACGCGGCGTGTACGGAACACAGGGTGATTCGAGTTCCGCGGATCGGCGCCGTCGAAGGTAGCGGAGTAGTCAATGGGATCGGCACCGGAGCCGGCTGTGGAATCATCCACCAAGCCAGTGGTCACTCGCCCGGCCTCCCGGACGGCTTCGGCGAGCGCTGTGAGGTCATCATCCTCATCAAGCTCGATGCGATCAACACGCACCATCTCCCAACCTTGCGGGGCGGTGATGCGGGCGCTGTGCTTTTCGCACAGGTCCCAAGCGTGGGGATCGGTTTCTTCGGAGAGCGGACCCACGACGGCGGTTTGCTGCGCGTAGGCATAGGTCAACGTCGCCACGGCGGGACGGCCGCAGCCGGGGCGGGAGCAATGGCGAGAGCTAGTCACGCGCCCAAGTCTAAACCCTAACTTGAGATTTAGATAGTCCAACGCGGCGCGCCTCGCCACAACCCTCCTTCAGCCCGGCCTAAACTAAGCCGCATGAGCACGCCCCGCCCGCATATCCGCCCGGCCCGCCACCGCCACGGCCGCGGTGCACGTGGGCCGCTGCTGCCACACAACACGCCGCGCTATCGCAGCAGCGCCGAGCGCTTCGATATGGCGGTGCTCGAGGCCTACGCCCCCATCCATAACGCTTTTGCTGAACAGCTCACCGGGCTCGACCTTGCCGTTGATACCGTGCCCCGGATGCGCCTGTCGGTAGACATGACAGTCATGCCGGATGAGATCATCGCCGACGGCCCCGTTCCACTAGGGCGCATCGTGCCTGCGGGCGTGGATTCCGCCGGTCAGCCTACGCGCGCCCGCCTGGTTATTTTCCGCATGCCCATTGAGGAGCGCGTGCAGTCGGCACAGGAGCGCGAGGAACTGCTATCGACCGTGCTTACCGCACTAGTGGCCAATTACCTGAACGTCGATCCCGGAGACATCGATCCGCGCTTTACCTGGTAAACCACTCCTGAAAACCCATCGCTCCCCCTCACCGCTGGGACTGAGGGCCCAAACGATAGGGGGAGCGATGACGCTGCACTACTAGATCCGCTGCGCTTAACCGATCTCACGCTTTAATCGGCGGCGCTCACGGTCTGACAAGCCGCCCCAAATTCCAAAGCGCTCATCGTGCTCCAAAGCATATTCGAGGCATTCATCCCGCACTGCACAGGCCTGGCAAATGCGCTTAGCCTCGCGCGTCGATCCTCCCTTTTCTGGGAAGAAAGCTTCCGGGTCCGTCTGGGCGCACAGCGCCTGGTCTTGCCACTCCTGCTCGACGGCACCAAAGAGTTCATCGAGCGACATCTCTGCAGCAGCACCGCCACGGAGAATAGCGCTGTTATTCGTTGTATTGTCCACGCCGCTTCCTTTCTCCGAGGTCGTTTCTCTCTTGATTCAGTGGCACCGACCCTACACCGAAACAATTTCTCGGTGCCGCGCCCGCCGTGCCGTTGATTACACTGATGTCATTTCACACCGGATCACTAAATATCGTCAACCTGTCGCGGAAGATTTTTGTTGGGCTCCAGCGAAAACGCTGTACAGCATCCCCAACTTTCACATCAGTCACAGATCTCCTAGTTAAGGGGTGATCATCGGGGGTACTACATGTAGTGGCCACCCCCGACCCTGTGAACAATTCCAAGGTTTCTTCGGCGTGTCGCCACCCAGTCGGGCAAAACACATGGATCTCATTCGCACCATAAAAACCATGCGTCACGGCATGAAAAGAGGCGCCGGGAAGATAACTTCCCAGCGCCAAGACCTGTGCCTATCCCCAGGCTTTGCCCCAGCTAGCTGAGGTGTTTAGGCATCCGAGCTAAAACGCACGCCGGCGTCCGGAATGCTCACACCTGGGAAGACGCGCATGCCGCCCTGCAGCTCGCAACGCGCGCCGATGGTGGCACCTTCGCCGATGACGCAGTTGTCGATGTGCGCGTTGGCACCAATGTGCGCGCCCGAGGCAATGATGGAGTTGTTAATGATGGCGCCCGGCTCGATAGTGACGCCATCGAAGACCACTGTGCCGTCCAAGCGGCAGCCCGCCCCAATCACGGAACCGCGGCCCACGGCCGTGCCGGACAGCAGCAGTACGCCACCGGCGATACCCGCAGACTCATCCACGACAGACTCACCCGTGCGCCCCACCAACAGCGGCGAATGCGCGATACCGCGCACCAAGTCGGAGGAGCCGCGGACGAAATCATCCGGGCGGCCCATATCGCGCCAGTAGGAGTTATCCACGTGGCCTACCACCAGGCGGCCGGACTCCAGCAGCTGCGGGAAGGTCTCGCGCTCCACGGAGACCACGCGGCCAGCCGGAATCGTCTCGATGACATCCTTCTTGAACACGTAGCAACCGGCGTTGATCTGGTTCGTCGGCGGATCCTCGGTCTTTTCCAAGAAGGCCGTTACTCGGCCCTCGGAATCGGTAGGAACGCAGCCAAAGGCACGGGGATCAGCGACGTTGAGCAGGTGCATCGTCACGTCGGCGTCCTTGGAATGATGCGTATCGAGGATGCCGTTGAGATCCATGCCGGACAAAACGTCGCCGTTGAACACCATGACCGTGTCCTGGCGCAGCTTGTCATAGACGTTGCGGATACCGCCGCCGGTACCCAGCGCGGTCTCCTCCACCACGTACTCAATTTCCAGGCCCAGATCGGAGCCATCCCCGAAGTACTCCTCAAAGACCTCCGCCTTATAAGAAGTGGAGAGCACCACGTGCTCAATCCCGGCTTCCTTGATACGGGCGAGCAGGTGCTGGAGGAATGGGTAGTTGGCCGTGGGCAACATCGGCTTCGGCGTGCCAATCGTCAGCGGGCGCAGGCGGGTGCCGCGACCTCCCACTAGAATGACGGCATCGGCCGTCGATCCCCACTGGGGCGCTGATTCAGTCATATCGTTCCTTAATCTCTTTCAGATAAGTCACCGTTAGTGTATAGGCGCGCCTGACTCAGGAGCCGTCGCGGCACGCGCTTAAAATCAGCCCGCGCACCCGCAGCCCCAACCACAAGGCCGCGCGCAGCGGCGCCTGGTACCAGTGCGGGTGCCTATCCGCTTGGAAGCGGTAAGCGGAATCGTGGTGGGCGCGCAGCATGGCGCCGCGATGCGCCTTCGTCGAGTGGCCCTTAGCGTGGGTAATCACCGCCGTCGGGCACAGGATGTTGCGCCAGCCGGCGCGAGTGAAGCGGTCCCCTAAGTCCACGTCCTCCAAATACATGAAGTAGCGCTCATCAAAGCCACCAATCTGTTCAAAAGCCTCCCAGCGCACCAGAAGGCAAGAACCGGAGAGCCAGCCGGCTGGGCGCTCGCTGTCCATATCGGCGTCATCGCGATAGGCGCGCGACCACGGATTGGACGGCCAAATAGTTCCGAACAGCGCGTGGCCGATACCCGTGAGCAGCGTCGGTACGGCGCGCGCCGAGGGGTAGTTGCTACCATCCGGCTCCACGATGCGCGGGCCCACCGCCGCGGCATCCGGGTGGCGGCGCGCACAAGCGATCAGCTCATCCAGGGATCCCTCGCTAAATGTCACGTCCGGGTTGGCAATGAGGAAGAACTCGTCATCAACGCCGTGCGCACGGGCGAATCGCGCGCCGGCATTCATTCCGGCGCCGTAGCCGATGTTTCCTCCAGTATCGAGGAATTCCACGTCCTCATGCTCCCGCGCGGCGGCTTCCGGCACCCCATCGGTTGAGCCATTGTCGGCGAGGACGGTGAGGGTAGCAAGGGACGTCGCCAAGCGCAGCGACTCCAGGAAGTCGCTGAGGTAGCGGCCAGGCGAAAAGGTCACCGTGACCACGGCCAGGGGTTTCTGTATATTCTTCACGATGTTCTTGAGAGTACCCAACGCCGGCGTGCGCACGCGCCCGCGACACTGCTTCACGGTTTTGCAGCGAGCTCACTTAAACTAGTCCCGTGACTTCCCCGAATTCCCCGCGCGCCGCCCGCCACATTCAGGCCGCGCCCTCGCAGTCCGCGCCCACCGCCCAACGAGGATCGACGCCACTCAAGGCCGTCGTCGCCTTCCTATCCGCAGTGGTCCTCGTGCTCTCCGGCGTGGGTTACTTCACCGTGGGCAAGCTGGGAAATGACATCTCCTCCGCCTCCAATCTGGCACTCGGCAACCAGGGCGGCTTTAAGGACAACGGCATCGATGGCGCGGTCGATATCTTGCTCGTGGGCAAGGACTCACGCACCGATGCCAAGGGGAATCCCCTCTCCGAACAAGAGCTGGCGGACCTGCATGCCGGTGTGGATGAGGGCGAGGAAAACACCGACACCATCATGGTGATCCGCATCCCCAACGATGGCTCGCGAGCTACTGCGGTATCCATCCCGCGCGACACCTACGTCCACGACGAGGACTTCGGAAACACCAAAATAAACGCCGTCTTTGCCCTGCACAAAGCAGACAAGATGGAACAGCTGCAGCAGGAAAACGCAGAAGCCGAAGCAGCTGGTGAGAAGCCGCCCCATACCGAAAAGGAAATGGAGAAGGAGAGCACCGAGGCCGGCCGCGCTGGTCTCATTTCGATGGTGCACAAGCTCACTGATGTCAACGTCGACCACTACGCTGAGGTGGGTCTCTTGGGCTTCGTGCTGCTTACCGACGCCGTCGGGGGCGTCGACGTCTGCCTCAACGACGCCGTCGATGATCCGATGTCGGGCGCCAAATTCCCGGCTGGGCGCCAAACCTTGCAGGGCTCCGAGGGCCTGTCCTTCGTGCGGCAGCGCTATGAGCTACCGCGCGGTGACCTTGACCGCATCGTGCGCCAGCAGGCCTACATGGCATCGCTGACGTCGAAGGTGCTGGATTCGGGCACGTTGACCTCTCCGGGCAAGCTCAACAAGATTGCTGATGCCGTTGAGCGCTCCGTAGTCATCGACGACGGTTGGGACATCATGGGCTTTGCCACCCAGCTGGCCGGGCTAGCTGGCGGCAACGTGACGTTTACAACGATCCCGGTGACCTCCATTACCGGCGTTGGTGACTACGGCGAATCGGTGGTGACCATCGATACCGCGGAGGTACACCGCTTCATGGATGATTTGGCCAAGTCCCAGGAGAAGGCTGAGGAAGAAAAGAAGTCTGAGGATACCCCAGCCGACCAGGAAGGTGAAGACGGCGAAAAGCCCGTGGCCGAGGACCTCAACCTCCACGTCCTCAACGCCGGCACCGTCGACGGCATGGCCGGTGGAATCGGCGCATGGTTGAAGAACGTGGGCTACACCGTTGAGCGCACCGCCAACGCGCAGTCGGGTCTATACACCGAATCGCAGATTGTTGCCGCAGATGCCAACGACGAGCGCGCCCTAGCCCTAGCCGAGCAGCTCGGTGGCCTGCCGGTCACGGCCAACGAGGAGCTCGAGCCGGACACCTTCATCGTGGTGGCTACGGATGACTACTCCGGCCCGAAGGATGACTCCGCGCAGGAAGAAGAGGCTGCTGCGGAGCCCGACCAAGGCGGCGATACTCAGCAGGTAGGTACCCCAGGCGATGACTTCGGTACCGCGGAGGTTTCGCCTGAGATCGACGCGGGCGGCGATGGCCCGCGCTGCGTGAACTAAAGACACCGTGGCGGGCTTGGCGCCCGCCACCTACGATGGGCGGACATGGAACTCCTACAGCATCTCCTGTCCGCCGATGCCTCCGCTCCCCGCCTCAGTGTGTACAACGAAACTGACGGCACCCGCATGGACTTCTCGGCGCAAACGCTGGAGAACTGGACCTCCAAGATTGCCAACATGTTGCTGGAAGAGCTCGACCTCGAACCACAATCGGATTCCCGCATCCTCATCGACCTTCCCGTGTCCTGGCAGGCCGCAGTGATTGCACTCGGGGCACTAGCCGCCGGAATCCCCTTTGACATTACGGATGGCGCGGCTGCTGCAGAGCCACACGCCGATGATGTCGCCGTGTTTTTCACCTCTCCGGAGGCCTACCTCAAGGCTGCGGCGGACGCGGGCTCCGGCTCTGCATCGGCCCCACTGGTCGACACGGTTCTGGTCACGCAGGATCCTTTTGGCCGCGGCGTTGTCGAAAGCGGCGGCGAACTGCCACTGGGTACCATCGACTTCGGCCCCACGGTGCGCTTCTACGGCGATCACTTCTACGGCACCACTACCCCGCTACCGGAGCTTTTCCCCACCGAGTTGGGCGCTGAGCGCGTGCTTTCACAGGGCTGGACGGACAGCGCCTCCTTCCAGCACGCAGTACTCGAACCACTGGCTGCGGGCGGCTCCGCCGTCATTGTGGCGGGCCTGTGCTCGGCCGACCGCTTGGAGGACATCGCAGACAACGAGAAGGTCACCGTCCGCTCCTAAACGCCGTCATGAGATAGTAGAGCAATGTTCAGCTGGCTGTATATCTTCATCGGCGTGCTCATCCTCGTGGGCACAATCTGCCAGGGAACCATCGGTTTTGGGCTGGGCACCATCGCCACCCCCATCTTGGCGCTCATCAAGCCGGAGCTGGTTCCCACGCTCATCCTCCTGCTGGCATTCGTCATCTCAACTACCACGATGCTCAAAGCACGCTCGGCGGTGTCCTGGGACATCGTGGCCATTTCTTCCATCGCGCGTATTCCCGGCTCGCTCGCGGGTGCGTGGGCGATTGCTTCCCTCTCCCACCGCGGGCTCTCCCTTTTCATCGGCTGCGCCGTCATCTTTGCCATGACCTTGTCCAGCCTCGGCTGGTCTCCCAAGCGCACCACCGCCAACATTGCTGTCGCGGGTGCTGCTTCCGGGTTTCTGGGTACGTCGACGTCCATCGGTGGCCCGCCCATGGCGCTGGTACTCAAGGGTTATGACCCAGCCCGCATACGCGGCACCCTGTCGGGCACCTTCATCATCGGCTGCACCATCTCGCTGGCAATCTTGGGTTTGAGCGGGCAAATCACTAGCCTACAGCTCACCGCCGCCGCGGCCTACCTGCCGGTAGCCATCGTGGGCCTCATCGCCGCTGGCTACCTTAACCGTTTCATCAACGCCAAGGTACTCAACCGCATCGTTCTTATCGTGGCCATCAGCGCGGCCTTAGCGCTCATTGTTGAGGGGCTGGTTGCTGCCTAGCGCCCGCGACCCGCTTTCGGGTTCAACTGCCGGGCTCACGCTTCACACTGCCCGTCCTGACAAAGTTCTCGCCTACGCCTCAAGATCTGGCAATAACTTCGTCACCTAGGGCAGTTGGGTGGCTCCGGAAAGTCTGGCGGTTGCGGGTAATCGGGCGGCTCAGGCAAGTCGGGCGGTAAATACCCGAAGTGCTCGCTGTATTCCCATGGCTTTGGTTTAGGAGGCAGCACGCCCTCATGCCAGAAACCAATAAATTTGAAGTAGCGCTTCTCAAAGTCCGGATTCCTGGCATTAGCTATCTGGTCGATGACATAGTCCAGATGATGAGCCACGCAATGACCTGTGTAGCGCAGCGTTAACCACCCAATCAGTGCGCCCTCGTTGTTCTTCCAATGGTCCCGCAACCATGACGCTTGCTGGGAATGGAATTTCATCCCGTTGATTTCTACCGCGACCTTGAGCTCTGGGAGCACGATGTCCCAAGTGTAGTGACCGATAACAACGTTGCACTCGACCTTGAGCCCGCGCCTTTTCAAGCCTCTTGCCACCTTGACCTCCGCACCAGAATCTGTGAACAACGCAGCTTGCTCCAGCATGCGCTGACTGGCAACGGGGACAACTTTGAGCGCTTCGCGGTGACTATCCAAGCGAGCACGTCCTGCCTTCGAGGAATAGATGGACTCAAACACGCGAATCCCCAGTTCAGGACTAACTGACTTCATAGCGACAAGAGGATTAAGAATCCGGATCCCAGACGAGGTAACAAAACTTTCGATGCTCACCCGCGAGTGCACATAAAAAGTTGATGCCGGCATTCTCTCCACGCTGGCTAGCCTCAGCGGAAAAGTGACAGGCTCGCCAAGGAGCACCTGCGCAGCCGTTGTTCCTGTCGCCTTAAGGAATGGCCGGTGCTCCTGTAACAGCTTCAATAGTTCTAATGGCTCGGGCCTGCCCCAGACATAGAGCCCCTTGGCCAGTCGCGTTACCTCTCCTCGGCGCACGCGAGTTGCAAGCGCACCTTTAGACAGATCGCGCACAATGCCGTGTTTCATGTCATTTCCCCCGTTAAGCTCCAAGGTAACACGGTTCACCACTGAGTGCTGAGCAACTGCCATTGCTGCCAAAGTTATCGCTTCTGATTCAGGATCTGCCCAGAAGTTTGGCAACTGGGGCAGTTATCCACTGCGAAACGAAGCGCCCAGCACTAAGAAAACCATCTCAGCGAAGCGACCCCGCAATAAAACTACGGAAGCGCTCAGCAATCTGCGCAATTTCCTGCCCCGCGAAGTGCCCCGGGGACCACGCCGCCACCAGCGGCACACCGCCCAGAGTCCGTTCACCATCGACCACGTCGAAACCCACCAGCCGCGCCGGCTGCAGTTCTGTCATCAAGGCCACGGCCCGGCCCGAGCGGGCCAAGGCGCTCAAGGTTGCGGTGTCATCGCACTCGACATGCGAGCCCAAGGCACAGCCAGCCGTGCCCACGAAGGAATCCACCACCCCACGGGACACGCTGCGACGCGAAGGCAGAGCCACCTTTTCTTGCAATAACCTTTTAACGTCCACGCTGGTCGAACCCGCGCACTCCAGCGCCAATGGGTGCGTCGGCAGCACCCAGGCGCGCACCGGAATCGTGCCCAACGCCAATGAGGCCACGTCATTGCCCGGCGGGATGGTGGCAATCACCACGTCGGCGGAGCCTTCCAGCGCGTCGAAGACGTCGTAGTGCGTAACCGGGGTCGTGGTGAGCAGTGGGATAGTCGAGCCAGCGGCCTCGATAAAGGGCGCAAGCAGAGTCGAAATCGTCGTCGGCGTAGCAGCCACGCGCAGCGCCGGGATACTGCCCGCGCGGAGTGCCTCCACCGCCTGCCCGGCGCGCGCGGATTCGGCGAGGAGGCGGCGGCACGTCGGAATGAGAGCGTGTGCCGCGTCGCTGAGCGCCAGTGCGGAACCGGCCCGCACGAAAAGCTCCAGGTCCAGCTCCTTTTCAAAGCGCCGCAGCTGCCGGCTCAGCGCCGGCTGGGTAATGCCCAGGCGCTCCGCGGCGGCAGTCACCGTGCCAGCTTCGGCAACCGCAAGGAAATATTTGGCCTTCACCATGTCCATTCCCTTACTTCTACCACTACCAATGCCTTGAGGGTATGGCTTTCCAGCTTTTTCGACATTAGACAACATGGCATCACCAAAGAATAATGAGACCACTACCACAACAACCCCAGGGAGGTTTCCATGTCACACGTCGGCGCCGCCATTGCCGAATCCCTCGCCGCGCACAACGTCACCCGCGCATTCCTCGTGCCCGGCGAAAGCTTCCTGCCCGTGCTCGACGGCCTCTACGATTCCCCCGTGAAGGCCATCGTCTGCCGCCACGAAGGCGGTGCCACCTACATGGCTGAAGCCCACGGCAAAGCCACCGGACAGCCCGGCGTCGCCATGGTCACCCGCGGCCCCGGCGCGGCCAACGCCTACGTGGGCATCCACACCGCCTGGCAGGACGCCACACCACTCGTCCTCTTCGTGGGCCTCATCCCCACCTCGGATCGTGACCGCGAGTCCTTCCAGGAATTCGATCCCAAGGCGTGGTTCGGCACCCAGGCCAAGCAGGTCTTTGTCCTCGACGATCCGTCGCGCGCCTCCCGCGTCGTGGCCGAAGCCTTCTTCCAAGCCCAGCAGGGCCGCCCCGGCCCCGTCATCGTGGGCCTGCCGGAGGATATTCTCCACCAGGAGTTCACCGGCAGCATCCACCCACCCATCCCGGTTTCGGAGGGCGCGCTTTCCGACGAGCACCTGGACCTCCTCTCCCGCGAGCTGAGCCGCGCAGAGCGCCCACTCATTTTCGCCGGCGGCCCGCGCTGGACCCCGGAGGCCGCTGAAAAGATCACTCGCTTCGCCGAAGAGCACCGCATCCCGATCATTCAAGACTTCCGCGCCGCTGACCGCGTGCCTTTCGACTCCCCCGCCAACGCCGGCTGGCTCGGCTATGGGCGCGACCCACGCGCGGCGCAACTTTTGGAAGCTGCCTCCCTCGTCATCGAAGTCGGTGCCGTTCTCGGTGATGTTCCTACCGACGGTTACACCTTGCGCCAGTCACCGCAGGCACGCAACATCGCCATCAACCCCGATACCAGTCTGCGAGGCCACTCGGTGGCGCTGGTAGAGCACATCGTGGCGAGCCCCGTGGCCTTCGCTCACACCCTGGACCGCCTGAGCGTCGAGGGCAAGGACAAGCGCGGCGAGTGGTTCGACACCGCGCACGCGAACCACCTCGACTTCGCCACCCTCCCCGAGCCCGCGGACTATCGTCCCGGTAAAGAAGGCACCGCCCACATGGAGGCCGTCTTCGCCGCGCTGCACGAGCAGCTGCCGAAGGATTCCATCTACACCTTCGGCGCCGGCAACCACTGCATCTGGGCCCAGCAGTTCCTGCGCTCGCAGGTCTACCCCTCCCAGTTCAGCGTGCGCAACGGCTCGATGGGCTACTCCATCCCGGCCGCAGTGGCCACCAAACTGCAGTTCCCGGAGCGCACCGTCGTCACCATTGCTGGCGACGGCGAATACCTCATGAACGGCCAAGAACTGGCCACCGCGCTGCAATACGGCGCGCCTTTTCTCATCATCGTCATGTCCAATGGCGAGTTCGGAACCATCCGCGATCACCAGAAGAAGCACTTCCCCGACCGCGTTTCCGGCACGCAGCTTGTCAACCCGGATTTCGCGGCGGTTGCCCGCGGCTTCGGCGCCCACGGCGAGCTCATCACTGATGACGCCCAGGTACCGGAGGCCGTGGCCCGCGCCCTGCGCGCCATCGCCGAGGACGGCGTACCAGCGCTTCTCAACGTCATCACCGACCAGGCCCATTCCCTGCCTATCCCGCCCTCCCCGGTTTTACACACCGACGAAACGCCCACCAGCTAAAGGAGGCTCACCATGAGCACGACACATACTCCTCCAACTTCGAATGCCGTACCCGCTAGCCAGCTGAAGGAAGGCGAGCACATTGTGGGCGATGGGGTCGTCGCCAAGCAGCGCCCCGCTGCCTCCACCGCATCGTGGATCATTACGCTCTTCGGCACCGCCGTGGGTGCTGGCATCCTCTTCCTGCCGCTGAATGCCGGCGGTTTCGGGTTCTGGCCGCTGGTCTTTGCCACGGTCTTCATCTTCCCCTTGGTGTACTTTTCGCACCGGACCTATGCACGCATTGTTGCGGGTGCGCCCACGGAGGACCACGGCAAGGACATCCTCGAGTTGGTCTCCCAGTATCTGGGCAAGGGCCAAGGAATCGTCTTCGCGGTGCTGTACTGGATCACGGTCTTTTCCACCGTCCTCATCTACGGTGTCTCCATCACCAACGCGGTGGATAGCTTCATTGTCAACCAGCTGGGCGGGCCGTCGCTCGACCGGTGGCTGCTGGCCATGCTCTGCGTGGGCGTGATGACCGGTGCCTTCGCCATCGGCCGCAAGCCGATGATCTGGCTGGCCCAGGTGTTGGTCTACCCGCTGATTATCGCCCTGGCCGTCACCTCCATCTACCTCATCCCGCGCTGGGACCTCCAGAGCTTCATCCATTTCGATGACGGCTCGAATGGCTACGGCGGCATCATCAAGGGCATCTTCCTCATCCTGCCGGTGCTGGTCTTCTCCTTCTCCCACATGGCGGCGCTGTCGCAGTTCGCCATCGACATGCAGCCGCAATACGGCGAGAAGACCGAAAAGCGCGTTTCCCGCACGGAGTTCTACACCGCTATCCTGCTCGTCGTCTTCACCATGTTCTTTGTATGGTCCTGCGTCCTCGCACTCGGCGCCGACGGCATGAATGAGGCCCTCGAGCAAAACATCCCGGTGCTCTCCTATTTCGCCAACGTCACTGGCACTCCGTTCATGGCTTACATGGCCCCCATCGTGGTCATCTGCGCCATCGTCTCCTCCTACTTCGGCCACATGCTCGGTACCGAAGAAGGCACGGAGTACCTGCTGAAGAACGCTGCGCCGAAGCTGGCGGAGAAGGTCTCGCACCGCACGCTGCTCAACATCATTTATCTCATCGCCTTCGTGTGCACCACGCTCGTGGCGATCTTTAACCCCTCCATCATTTCCATGATTTCGGTTGTCTCCGGTGTCTTCGTGGCGTTCATCGTCTACCTGGTTCCGGTGTATATGTTCAAGAAACTGGACGTGTACAAGCAATTCCGCAATGACCCGTGGAACTACTTCGTCTTCGGCATGGGCCTGCTGATTATGGCCGTGACCATCTGGGACATGATTTAGAAAGGACGTGAAAATGCTTCGTAATGATCTCTCAAGCTTCCCCGAGTACAAGGTGGGCAAGGACTTCCCCAACGCGCTCAAGCTCTCATCCAATGAGGTCCCCTTCCCACCCGCCGAGGACATTATTGCCGCGGTTGCCGACGCCGCCCGCACCACCAACCGCTACCAGCAGCCCGGCAGCCTGGAGCTCACCAACGCCTTGTGCAATTACCTGGGGGTTCCGGCGGATCACATCTTCGTCTCTGCGGGCTCCACGCCCATCCTGCAGGCCACCATCTTGGCGTCCTGCCACACCGGCGATGAGGTCATCGTGCCTTGGCGCAGCTTTGAGGCTTACCCCCTCTACGTGCGCATGGCCGGCGCGGAACCGATTCTGGTCCCGCTCACGGAGGATTACCGCGTCGATTTGGAGGCAGTCCTTGCCGCCCTGACGGAGAAGACCAAGCTCATCATCCTGTGCAACCCCAACAACCCGACGGGCACGGTCATCACGCGCGGTGAATTCCGCGCCTTCATGGACCGGGTGCCCGAGGATGTCGTGGTCCTGCTGGATGAGGCCTACTGGGAGTACAACGACGCCCCAGATACCCCAGATTCAGTCGAGGAATACCAGCGCTACCCCAACCTGCTCGGCGTACGCACCTTCTCCAAGGCATGGGGCTTGGCCGGCATGCGCGTGGGCTACGCGGTGGCTGGCCCAGAAATCATCAATGCTCTGCAGCTGCTCTCCCTGCCGCTGACGGTGACCGCCATGGCAGAAACTGCCGCCGTGGAGGTGCTCAAGCGCCATGACGAGCTTGACGACGCCGTTGAGATCACCAAGGCACAACGCGACCGCGTCTGCGCGGAACTGGGAGCTGAGAAGTCCTACGGCAACTTTGTCTGGCTGCCGCGCGCGGATGCCGCGGAGGTGGAGACGAAGATGCTTGATGAAGGCGTGGTCATCCGCCGCTACCTCGATGAGGGCGTGCGCGTGTCCATCACGGACGAAGCAGAAACTACCCAGTTCTTGGAGGCCTGGCGCCGCGCGGGGATTCAACCTTGGCGGGGCTAGGCGGCCTCCTTTCACTCCCCCTCAGCCCAAGTACCCCCTAAGCCCATACTGAGACAAATGACATAAAACGCAAGAACCTTGCAATAAGTCACATTCAGCCCCATAATGGGGCGCAACCCATACACACTTCAATCATTGGAGGATGAAGCAATGTCCGGATTTCGCGTAGAAAACCCCGCTACCGGTGAGGTTCTCGAGACTTTTGATCACGCTACTGACCAGGAGGTCCTGGCCGCTGTCGACTCCGCGCACGAGGCATTCCTCAGCTGGCGCGAGACCCCGATCGAGGAGCGCGCCAAGGTAGTCACGCGCGTTGCCGAGCTCTTCGAAGAGCGCAAGGATGAGCTCGCAGAGATCATCGCTACCGAAATGGGCAAGCCGATCTCCGAGGGCCTCGAGGAAGCCGAATTCAGCGGTGCCATCTTTGCTTACTACGCCGACAATGGCCCCAAGTTTGCTGCCGACGAGGAAATCCCGGTCGAGATGGACGGCAAGGGATACATCCAGCGCCTCCCCATCGGCGCTCTGCTGGGCATCATGCCGTGGAACTTCCCTTACTACCAGGTCGCGCGCTTCGCTGCCCCGAACCTGATGCTGGGCAACACCATCGTCTTGAAGCACGCCACCATCTGCCCGCGCTCCGCGCTTGCCATCCAGAAGATCATGGATGACGCCGGTGTTCCCAAGGGCGTCTACACCAACGTCTTCGCTACCCATGAGCAGGCGGAGAAGATCATCGAACACAAGGAGCTGCGAGGCGTGTCCCTCACCGGCTCCGAGCGCGCTGGTGCTGCGGTAGGCTCCCTGGCTGCGAAGAACCTCAAGAAGGCAGTACTGGAGCTCGGTGGATCCGATCCTTATGTCATCCTTGACACCGATGACGTCAAGCAGGCAGCCAAGGATGCGTGGGAGACCCGCATGTACAACACCGGCCAGGCGTGCAACTCCAACAAGCGCCTGATCGTGATGGAGGATATCTACGACGAGTTCGTCGCTGAGCTGGTCGAGCTCGCGAAGGCCATGAAGCCGGGTACCCCGCAGGAGGCTTCCGAGACCGTCTACACCCCGTTGTCTTCGCGCAGCGCGGCAGAAAACCTCAAGGATCAGATCGACCGCATCGTGGCCGCCGGCGCCACCCTGCACGTCGGCGGTGAGCTTGCGGATGAGAAGTCTTCCTACTTCAGCCCCGCCGTGCTGACCGATGTCCCGGTTGGCTCTGATGTCTACTACGAAGAACTCTTCGGCCCCGTGGCGACCGTGTTCAAGGTCAGCAGCGACGAAGAGGCTCTCGAGCTGGCCAACGACACCCAGTACGGCCTGGGCGGTTGCGTCTTCTCCAAGGACGTCGAGCGCGCTGAGAAGATTGCCCAGCGCCTGGAGGTCGGCATGTCCAACGTCAACACCTACGCGGCGGAGGGCGCCGAGGTCCCGTTCGGTGGTGTGAAGAACTCCGGCTACGGCCGCGAGCTGGGCCCCTACGGTATGGATGAGTTCGTCAACAAGCGCACCTACTTCGTGGCCAACTAAGGAGATCCCATGACGTCACTAGGAAACTTCGTTCTCGAGGCCCACACCGCGCTTTTCGACGGCCACGATACCTCCGTCCTGGACAAGCACTTCGCCGACAACTTCGTGGAGCACTCTCCCCTCATCGCTAATGATGCAGAAGGTCTCAAGAAGTTTGTCACGGATCTGGGCGAGGGCCTGAAGTACACCAACGCCCGGGTGATTGCCGACGAAGCCAACGGCCTCGTCGCTTTGCATGGTCGCTTCGACGGCATCGAGGATGAGCCCTTCGTCGGTTTCGATATTTACCGCGTCGAGGGAGACAAGATTGTCGAGCACTGGGACAACCTCGTTCCCCTGGCAGAACCGAACGCAAGCGGCCGCACGCAGCTCGATGGCGCTACCGAGATCGGTGATGAGAGCCTCACCGAGCAGAACCGAGAGTTCGTCATCGAGTTCTTCACCCGCTCGCTCATCGGCGCTGATTACTCCGGCTTCATCGACAACACCCGTGATGATCAGTTTGCCCAGCACTCCCCTGATATCGCCGATGGCGCTCAGAACTGTGTCGATTTCCTCACCAAGCTGCAGGAGGATGGCGAAGGTCTAGAGTATGAGCGCATCCACCGCACGGTTGCACAAGGACAGTTCGTTCTGACCCATTCCGAAGGCAGCATCGCTGGTGCGCGCCATTCCTATTGCGAGCTGTGGCGCGTCGAGGACGGCAAGCTCGTCGAAATGTGGGATGCCATTTCTGAGGTCCCGTCCGATGACGAGGCGCTTCATAAGCACGGCATCTTCTAGGCCGTAGCCTCAGTTGCAAACCTAGGCAGCATGCCGAAAGGCTGGGCCGCTCCTTGATATGGGGAGCAGCCCAGCCTTTTCGTGTTTTCGGCATGGTCTAGTTCCAGGGCCGGGCTACAACTGCCCGTTCTGCCAAAACCAACGCTCCTGACTCAAGATCTGGCCCGAGCTTTGGCAACTAGGCGAGTTCGTCGCGTCTAAAAGTGCCGCATCTAAAAGCCGGCCCTAAGCCCAGCCTGCCGGCACCAACCCGAGGATGGAAATGATCGAGTAGATGAAGGCCAAGACATAAACCACGATGATGGTGCCCTGAATTACCGGGTGTGCGAGTCCGCCCACGTTCCAACCCGGGTCGCGGTCGCCCTTCTTACGGGAGGCGTGCAGCAGCATCACCGGGATGACGGACATGATGGCGCCCGCGAAGCCACCGGCATAGGACAATGCCGCAACGAAGCCGCCGAGGCCAGCAATGGAAATCACCAATGGCGGAACAACCGTCAGCGCCACCGCTACGATGCGCTGTCCCTTCACGCCTTCCCAGTGGAAGATGTCCAAGACGTTGCGCATGGTGGTAAAACCAATCGCCAAGAACGAAGTCAGCATGGCAGCCAGCGCAAAGATATTGGCCATGTAGTAGGCCACTGGACCAAGGGCCTCACCCCAGGCAATGGTCACCACCTCGGTGACCTCCATGCCAAGCAGACCAAGGGCGGCAAAAGGAACCAACGCCAAGGTAAAGCCCGTCACCACCATGCCGAGCACAATTGCCCGCGCGGTCTGCTGCGGCTTAGCCGGGTCCATTCCTTGTACCAGCTCCGGAACCACATACTGCGCCAGGAAGGAGAACACCGCGAGGTTCAGAATCGGGACGATGAAGAAGGGATGAAGAACCAGCAGGTTCTCAGCCTTGATACCCGGTCCCAGGATTGTCCATCCACACAGCACCGCGATAATGATCGCCATACCGGCAGTGATGGCTCCCTCAGCTGCACCCGTGGTGTGCAGGCCGCGGTACATCACCCACGAACCGAAGCCGAAGAAGATCAGCGTGCCGAGTAGCGGCGGCAACCCGAAGATGTTGTTGATCAAGTCACCCGAACCAGCAGCATAGGCAATCAGCGCACCGATGCCGTTGACGATGATGGCCACGAAAACCAACCAGCGGCCCCACTGCCCTAGGTAATGCTCCGCCAATCCGGAAACCTGCAGCGGCGCCTTGGTGCGCATGGCTGTCTCCGCCACGTACAGCATGGAAATGGTCGTGAGGGTGCCTGCTATCAGCAAAGCGATAACGAGTGCGAGGAACCCTCCGTTGCGGGCAGCATAAGGAATAGAGAGGACACCAGCACCGATGTTGGTGCCGAAGATGAGGGCGATGCCCTGCACGAAGGACAGCGCGGGCTTGAATTCCTTCGTGGATTCATCCTTCTGCGGCACAGAAATGTTGTTGGACAAAGACTTCTCCGATGACTTTTAAATGGCTATTAAAACGTGAACTCACCCGGCCATCGCCGGGTGAGAACTACAGTCGCCTTACTTGTACTCGTTGAACTGCTTGACGACGACCTGCAGCGCCTCACGCCACAGGTCTTCCGGGATAGCCAGGGAGGGCAGGAAGCGGATGACGTTGTGGTCGAGGCCGCAGGTGAGCATGAGCACGCCCTCGGCCTTGGCGGCGTCGACAATCTTGTGCACCAGCTCAGCATCCGGCTCACCCTCAGCGGTAACGAATTCGAGGGCGAGCATGGCGCCGCGGCCGCGGAACTCTGCTACGCGCTCATCGCCCAGGATGGGTTCCAGCTCCTCGCGGGCAATCTTCTCCAGGTTCTGGGCACGTGCACCGAAGTCCTTCTCCTCGAACTCCTTGAAGGTTGCCAGCGCAGCAGCACAAGCCACCGGGTTACCCGTGTAGGTACCGCCCAGGCCGCCCGGCTGCGGAGCATCCATGATCTCCGCACGGCCGGTCACTGCGGACAGCGGCATGCCGGAGGCAATGCCCTTCGCAATGGTCACCATGTCCGGAACGATGCCCTCATGATCGGAGGCGAACCAGGTACCGGTGCGCATCATGCCTGCCTGGATCTCGTCGACGATGAAGACCACGTCGTTGTCGTTGCACCACTTCTGGATTGCTGTGAGGTAGCCCTCGGCAGGGACGACGAAACCGCCCTCGCCCTGGATCGGCTCAGCGACAACGCAGGCCAGGTTGGCTGCGCCGACTTCCTGCTCAATCATGGTGATGGTCTTCTTGGCAGCCTCGGCGCCGCTCAGGCCGTCACGCAGCGGGTAGGACATCGGGGCGCGGTAGATCTCCGGTGCGAAGGGACCGAAGCCATTCTTGTAGGGCGACTGCTTGGCGGTCATCGCCATGGTCAGGTTGGTGCGTCCATGGAAGGCGCGGTCCATGACGACAACGCCGCGCTTGCCGGTGTAGTTGCGGGCAATCTTCACGGCATTCTCAACAGCCTCCGCGCCGGAGTTGAACAGCGCAGTCTTTTTCGGGTGATCACCCGGGGTGACCTCGTTGAGTTTTTCTGCCACGGCCACGTAGGACTCGTACGGGGAAATGGTGAAGGAGGTGTGGGTGAAGTGTGCAACAGCTTCCTGCACCGCGGCCACGACGGCCGGGTTAGAAGCACCAGCGGAGGTCACGGCGATGCCGGAGGCAAGGTCGATGAAGCGGTTGCCGTCGGCATCGGCAAGAATGCCGCCATCCGCGTCCACCACGTAGCCCGGAAGCGAGGGCGCCATGCCCGCGGGGAGGGCATTCTTGCGACGCTCATCCAGGGCGGCGCTCTTCGGACCCGGGACCTGCTGGCCCAGGTGGCGGGACTGCTCAATGTGGTACTGAAGTTCCTGCATGGTCTTCCTTTTGTGTTGGGATGAATAGGATGCCACTTAGTGTGGCCCCTACCACCCTTGCGACACTATCGACAGGGTGTATAAATTTTGAGCCCACAACTGTGTAGCCTGTCCACCATGAGTGAGATTTCCTTCCGCTGGCTCACCAACCAGCACTCGCTGAACCTGCGCCCGCTCGTTGAGGGCAAACCCGCGTTCAGCACCATCCACGCTTCAGAGCTCGCGGACCCCACCGAGTTCACCTCTCCCGGCGCGCTCATGCTCACTCTGGGGCTCGTTTTCCGCGACGACCCGGAAGGCTTCGAGCACTATGCCGCTGCTCTCGCCGCAGCCGGGGTACACGGCATTGGTTTCGGTACCGGACTCGCCTTCGCCGAGGTACCACCCGTACTGACCCGTGCTTGTTCCCAGCATCACCTCACCCTTTTTGAGATCCCGCGCGCCACCCGCTTCGTGTCCATCACTACTGCGGTAGCCCAGGAACAGGCCCGCCTCGAAAACAATGCGCACTTCACCTTCCACCGCCAACAAGAGCGCCTCAATCACGCAGCTGTGTCGGGCATCCAAGCGCTCATCGATGAGGCGAGCAATCAACTCAGCGCCGCTGTAGCAGTAGCCAGTTCCTCCGGAGCGGTGCTCAGCCGCAGCGATCGCGGCCAGCTCAGTGCGGCCGACGCCGCGGTGGAGGCCGCGGAGCAGACGGGGCGGGGCACGGGGACGTCGACAAGCACAGGTGCCACCATCACCAGCACCTTCGGCTCCGCGGGCCGGCGTTGGGCCGTCGCCGCCAGGCGCTCGGAGAAGTTCGATTCCTATTCGCGCGCGCTCATCCGGCATCTATCGGGTCTGGCCAGCCTGCTGCTTGATCACCCCGATGGCAACAACCACGCTATTCTCGGGGCGCTAGCGCTTGATGCCCAGCTCGCCGGCGTTGACTCCCCCGCCCTGCACGCGGCCTTTCACTTGATTGATAGCCACGACCTCGTGGACATCCTCTACCTCACAGCCTCGACCCCCTCACGCCTCGCGCGCACAGTGAGTGAGATCGGCAAGACCGAGCCGCACAGCTTCGTCCGCCCGGAACAGGATTCTGCACTTCTCATGCTTCCTCCGGGAACCGCAACCTCACACCTGTTCAAGAAACAGTCGCGCTACCTTCGCGTCTCCGCCCTTCGGGGTGTTGCGTGGCAGGAGCTGAACCCAGCACTGCTGTCTTCTCTTCAAAGCCATGCGCGCAGCCTGCCCCTTGGCACCGTAGCGGCCTTTGATTCTGCTGCGCCTACCTGGCTGGTGGAACCCGGCGTCTCGGAGGCCCTCGGCGCCCGGCGCGCGGCCACGGTCAGCCGCTTGGCCGCCCACGACGCGCAGCACAACACCGAGCTGCTCGCTACCTTGCGCGCCTTCCTCGTGGGCAACGCCAACTTGGCCACCGCTGCGGCGGAGCTGGGCGTTCACCGCCACACGGTGCGCGCCCGGCTAGACAAGGTAGAAAACCTCTGCGGGGTGGACCTGGGCAATCCCGTCACCCGTGCGGAACTCCTCTTACTCAGCATCGACTCTTAGGGCTTCAGTCCGTAACACTCACTCCGAGAATCAGTAGCTCCGCCGCCACGAGCGGGTCCTTGAGGTCCACCTCGAGGAGATCCTCCAAGTCCGCGATGCGCTTGCGCACGGTGTGCCGGTGTGATTGAAGCTCCTCAGCGGTTCGGCTCACATGCCCGCCCGCACGCAGGTAGACCTCCAGGGTTTCCGCCAACTCGGTGCCGTGCTCCGCGTCGTGAGCGCGCACCTTGCCCCAGGTTTCTTCGGCCCGGTTGTGCACCGCGCCCTTGACCCTGGGATCCCTAGTCCAGCTCAACGTCCGCGATTCTGGCCCCGCCAACATCCCGGGCTGAAGCCCGAAAGCGAAGGACTCTAGTTCGCGGACAATGCCCACGCCCAGCTCGGCCCACGGCATGGGCTGGCCCACGACGATGCGCTTGCTACCGCGGATATCGCGCAACAAGTCCTGCAGGTTCTTCATTGTGCGGCTTCCTCTGAAAAGCAGGAGGCTAGAGGATTTATCCAGCGTGTATTCGAAAAGCAAGCGCCCGTGATCCTGCAGGCGGGCGTCCAAGGCGTGGAGGAAGCGCTGGTGGGCGCGCTCGCCCTCCGATTTCACCAAGACCGGACGCACGCGGCCCTGCGCATCACCCACGAGCCGGAAGATGCGGCGCATGGGATCCTCCGGCTGGTCCATACCCAACTGAATGGCCATCGCCATGGAGTTGAGTTCGTTTTGGGTGCGCCGTAATTCCTGCGGGCGCTTCACGGTAAGCTCCGCCAGGCCGGCGGCCTGCTTGAGCAGCGCGCGCTCGTTCACACCGAAACTCTCACGCGCCACCGCCAGCAGCCCGAAGGAGCGCGCACCGTGATCGGCCAAGCGCTGGGCCAAGACATTCCACCCGCCCACGCGGCGCGCGGCATAGAAATTCTGGGCGCGGGTATCCGTGATTACCGGGCCCCACTCCACCGGCGGGAGCCCGGGGTGGCTCGACTGCGCGAAAACCCGCCCATCCTTATCCACTAGGCAGGTATGCGCGCCCAGCAGGCGGCTGGTTTTATCCACGAGGGCGTCGAGGCCGGACACGGCGGCGTCGTTGAGCGCGCCCTGCTGAGCAATGAAGAGCTCCAAGCCTTCCTCCCGCTGGCGCTGCAACTCGTCGTGCAAACGCGCGAGCACCGAGACGAAAGGCACGCGCCGCGCCACCGTGAAGAGTGAAATATCGCAGCCCCGGGCGGCCTCCACCATGCCGGGTGGGACCTCAGCGAAGGCTAAACCAACGCCGAAGCCCACCCCCGTCACTCCCCCCTCTGCCACCCTGCGAACGTACTCCACTAGCTGATCGGGTTGCCCCTCAAAGGCCATACCAGTGAGCAGGATGACGGCCCCCGAGCCCACAAACTCGCGGGGATCGCGCAGTTCACAGGGGTGCATAACGGAAAACGGCCGCCCACAATCGTGCAGCACGTCAATCCCCAGATCGGGTTGGCTAGCCAACCATCTGAGAGAAACGTTTCCCTCTTCCAGCCCGGCAGCTACCCCCTTATCCAATGTGGACAATTTCTCACCATTCTTTCACCAGATTGTCTATGGCCCTTCGGAAGTCTAGCCGCCAGAATGACCCACGTCATAAAAAAATTCCGAGTATTAAGGAGCAGACAGCATGCAGGATCTCAAGCACCGCCTCCCCCAGGAGCGGAATGTCTCCACCGCAATCCCTGGCCCCCACAGCCAGGAGCTGAATGCCGCCCGTGAAGCAGACGTCGCCGCTGGCGTCATCCCGGGCTACCCCTCCTACATCACCGACGGTGACGGTGGCGTGCTTGTCGACGTCGACGGCAACACCATCGTCGACTTCGCATCCGGCATCGCCGTGACCTCCGTCGGCGCTTCCAACCAGCGCGTTGCCAAGGCCGTCGCCGAGGCCGCCAGCCACCTCACCCACACCTGCTTCCTCAACGCTCCGTACCAGGGCTTCATTGATGTCTGCAAGAAGCTCAACGAGCTGACCCCGGGCACCCACGAGAAGAAGACCTGCCTCTTCTCCACCGGCGCTGAGGCAGTGGAGAACGCCATCAAGATCGCTCGCCGCTACACCGGCAAGAACCGCGTCGTGGTCTTCGACGGTGCCTTCCACGGCCGCACCAACCTCACCATGACTATGACCGCCAAGAACAAGCCCTACAAGCAGGGCTTTGGCACCCTGGCCGCTGATATCTACCGCGCGCCGATGTCCTACCCGCTGCGCGACGGCCTCGACGGCAAGCAGGCTGCAGCGCGCACCCTGCGCTACATCGAGCAGTACGTCGGCACCGAGGAGCTGGCTGCCGTCATCATCGAGCCGGTGCAGGGCGAGGGCGGCTTCGTCGAGCCGGCCAAGGGCTTCCTCCCGGCACTGCAGGAATGGTGCACCGACAATGGCGTCGTCTTCATCGCCGATGAGATCCAGGCCGGCATCTGCCGCACTGGTTCCTGGTTCGCCTGCGATGACGAGGGCATCATCCCGGACCTCATCACCACCGCCAAGGGCGTGGGCGGCGGCATGCCGCTGTCCGCTGTGACCGGCCGCGCCGAGATCATGGATGCCCCGGACCCGGGCTCCCTGGGCGGCACCTACGCCGGTAACCCGGTGGCCTGTGCTGCTTCCCTGGCAGCCTTCGAGGAGATGGAGGAGCTGGATCTGGCTTCCCGCGCCCGCGAGATCGAGGCCATCATCCGCGAGGAGCTGGAGCCGCTGCTTGAGCTCACCACCGTCGCCGAGGTCCGCGGCCGCGGCGCCATGATCGCCATCGAGCTGGTCGATGACAACAACCAGCCGAACGCTGACCTCACCGCCAAGGTGGCCAAGACCTGCCGCGAGCAGGGCGTGCTCATCCTCACCTGCGGCCTGAACGGCAACGTCATCCGCCTCCTGCCGCCGCTGGTCATCAACGAGTCCACCCTGCGCGACGGCCTCCAGGTCCTGGCCGAAGCCATCCGCGCAAACTAATCCGAACCACCACCGTCTTAAAGGAGACACATCACCATGAAGATCTACGATTGCATCATCCTCGGCACCGGCTACGGCGGACTGGGCATGGGCGCCCAGCTGGTCCGCGACGAGCAGAAGGACTTCCTCATCCTCGAGGCTGCCGATGAGGTCGGCGGCGTCTGGCGCGACAACACCTACCCGGGCGCTGCTTGCGATACCCAGGCTCTGATCTACTGCTACTCCTACTTCCTCAACCTCGGCGTGTCCCGCATGTTCGCCGGTCAGGACGAGATGCAGGGCTACCTCAAGGCTCTCGCTGAGGAATTCAACCTCTACGATCACATCAAGTTCAACCACCGCATCACCAACGCCGAGTGGAAGGAAGACCTCAAGGCATGGGAGATCGAGGCTAACGGCGAGACCTACTACGGCCGCGTCTTCGTCGGCGCGTGGGGCCAGCTCTCCAAGCCGAAGATCCCGAACTTCCCGAACCGCGAGGCCTTCCAGGGCGTGCAGTTCCACTCCGCTGAATGGAACCACGACGTTGACCTGGCCGGCAAGAAGGTTGCCGTCATCGGCAATGCAGCTTCTGCAGTTCAGCTGGTTCCGGAGGTCGCCGAGGTCGCGGAGAAGCTCTCCGTGTTCCAGCGCTCCGCTAACTACATCCTGCCGCGCAACCAGGTCATCTTCACCGAGGAAGAGCTCAAGGAGTTCAAGGAGAACCCGGATTCCTACCGCGCTATCCGCCAGGAGATCCACGAGGTTCGCGAGGAAGGCTTCGACCGCACCCGCAAGGGCACCGATTCCGCTGCAGAGGGTGTTGAGCAGGCCATGGAGCACCTGCGCTCCCAGGTCAACGACCCGGAGCTGGTGGAGAAGCTCACCCCGAACTTCGCCTTCGGCTGCAAGCGCATCCTGCGCTCCGATAACTTCTACCCCACCTTCAACCGCGACAACGTAGAGCTCATCACCGCTGGCATCGAGAAGTTCACCGAGACCGGCATCCGCACCGATGACGGTGCCGAGCACGACTTCGACGTCGTCATCTACGCCACCGGCTTCTACTCCCAGGAGTTCCAGGGTGACCTGCCGATTGCTGGCCGCGACGGCATCGACCTGCGCGAGCGCTGGGGCAACTCCCCGGAGGCTTACCTGGGCATGACCGTGGATGGCTTCCCGAACTTCTTCATGCTCTACGGCCCGAACACCAACCTCAACCACCACTCCGTGGTGGCCATGCTCGAGGCACAGGACCGCTACATCTCCCAGGCCGTTGCGTACCTGCGCGAGAACCCGGAGGCAGCCCTGGATGTGAAGAAGAACGTCATCGACGAGTTCAACACCCGCATCCAGAAGGAGCTCGAGGAATCTGCGTTCTCCGCTGACTGCTCCTCCTGGTACAAGAACGAGGAAGGCCGCGTCATCAACAACTGGTCCGGCAACGTCGCCGAGTACTACGAGCTCACCGACAAGCTCGAGCTCAACGACTACGAGCTGGTCTAGGAGGCAGTTTCACAATGCACACTCTGCACGACGAATTCTCCGGGCGTCCCGTCGCTGAGGATGCGTGGAAGGCGCTGAAGCCATTCCGCGATGGTGGGGCGAAGTCCTTCCATAACTTCCCCATCCCGCAGGTGCGTGAGAACTACGTAGCCTCGGCCCACGCCAACCCGCTCCACGAAGAGAAGGAACCGACAACCACCGACTTCCAGGTCGAGGAGTTTCAGGTTCGCCTCTACGACCCCCGCCCGGAGGCGGAGCGCGGCCAGGAGACCCCAGCGGTGCTCTACATGCACGGCGGTGGCTGGCTCATGGGCAACCTAGAGACCCACGACTCCTCGGTACGCCGTATCGCGGTGCTCACCGGGTTCCCGGTTGTGGCGGTGGACTACCGCCTCGCCCCGGAGCACACCTACCCGGCGGCTATCGACGATTGCCGCGCCGCCTACCGCTGGTTGTCCGACTCCTCGGCTGAGCATGGCCTGACCGTGACCTCCATCGCGGTGGCTGGCGACTCGGCCGGTGGCCAGCTCGCCGCCGTGATGGCGAACGAGTTCGTGGGTGAGGAGGGCGTCGCCAAGCTCAGCTCCCAGATCCTGCTCTACCCGATCACGGATTGCTCCCGCGAGCGAACCGAGAACGGTGCCTCCTACAAGCGCCTGGAAGAGGGCTTCCCGCTGGCCTCTGACACCATGCGCTGGTTCATCGATACCTTCGTTACGGAGGAATCGCAGCGCACGGCGAAGGATCTCTCCCCGCTGCTGCACGAGCTGCCGGAGGGCCTGCCCCCGTCACTCGTTATCACGGTGGATAACGATCCGCTGGCGGACGAGGGCATCGAGTATGCCGGGAAGCTGGCCAAGGCAGGCGTCGACGTCACGCACAAGCACCTTCTGGGCTACCACCACGGGCTGTTTACCTCTGCTGCGGTCATTGACCGCGGCGAGGAGGAGCTCGCTGGTATCGCCGAGTTCATCAAGGCGGCAGCGAACTAAAAGCTTCCGCTCCATCACGCACGGGGCAGGCACCTTTCCCAGGCCGCCTGCCCCGTTTGCATAAGTAAATATTTCTGTCCACCTAAAGTTAGGTTCACCATGCTTAAACGCTCATTCGGCATCGCGATGGCATTCATCGGCGTGCTCGCGGGTGCCTCTTTCGCTTCGGGCCGCGAGGCCCTCCAGTATTTCGTTGCTTTCGGCAACATGGGCGTCGTCGGCGCCATCGTAACGGCACTGGCCATGACCATCTCCGGCATCACCATTCTCCAATTAGGTTCTTATCACCGCGCCAAAGAGCACACCTCCGTGTTCAACGCGGTGTCCACCCCCATTGTGTCGAAGATCCTCGATATCGCCACGCTGACCTGTCTGTTCTGCATCGGCTTCGCCATGTTTGCCGGTGCCGGCGCCAACCTCAACCAGCAATGGGGCTGGCCAGTGTGGATCGGCGCCGTCCTCATGCTCGTCCTCACCCTGCTGACTGGTCTGCTCGACGTGGACAAGGTGACCATCGCCATTGGCGCCATTACCCCGTTCATCATCGTCTTGCTGACCATCGGCACGGTCTACACCGTGCTCACCTCCAACCCAGATTGGTCACACCTCAACGAGCAGGCGCAGCAGCTTCCTACGACGCTGCCCAACTGGTGGGTTTCCGCCATCAATAACCTGGGACTGAACGTCATCGTGGTGGTCTCCATGATGATCGTCATCGGCGGCAACTTCCTCGACGCCAAGGAGGTGGGCTACGGCGGCATTCTCGGCGGCGCATGCTTCCTCTTCCTGCTGGCGGTCCTGGTCGGCGGTCTCTACGTCTCCGTAGGCCCGATCACCGAGGCCGAGATGCCAACGCTGGCCATGATTGAGCAGATTCACCCGACGCTCGGTATCGCCATGTCCGTCGCCATCTACGGCATGATTTATAACACCGCGATTGGTATGTTCTATGCCTTTGCCAAGCGCCTCACCCGCGGCAAGCCGCAGAACTTCTACAAGGTCTATGTCATCTCCGTGCTCATCGGCTTCGTGCTTTCCTTCATCGGCTTCTCCAACCTCATCGGCTGGGTCTACCCGATTCTTGGATACATGGGCATTGCCATCATGTTCATCATCGGCTTCGCATGGTTGAAGAACCGCAAGGATCTGCAATCTGAGGCCGACCTGCGCCGCCGCGCGCGTGAACTACTCAAGAAGCGCTTTGAGAATGACAACCACCTCTCCGATGAGGAGGCTCGTGAGCTAGTGGCCATCGCTCGCAACTCCTCCATCCCGGAATCTGACTTCATCAAGGAGATCATGACCGAGGTTGATTCCGAGGACATTCCGGAAGAGCTGCAGATCGGTGACGGCAAGCTCCACGCGCTGATTACCGGCAAGCCCATCCCGCGCAGCAAGAAGAAGGTGTAGTTCTCTCCACTCCCCCTCTCACTCTCTACTCTCACACCTTCTCCGTGCTCCCGCATCCAGCCGCCTAGCGCTGCATGCGGGGGCGCAGCGCTTTCCACAGCGCCCACAAAACCAGATCCGCATCGGAGAACCGGATCCGTTCCTCCAGAGCTTCCAGCCGGTGCCGCACCGTATTAGCGTGCACGCCCACGGCCTTCGCCGCCCGGGCCACGGAAAAGTTTTCAGCTTCATAGGCGCGAAAGATCTCTTCGCCATCCTTAATCCCCTCAATCGCGCGGTCGAGCTCCCCCACCGCGTCCTCCAAGCCGCGCTGGCCGAGGTAGGCCGCTGCCTTCTCGATGGCGCTGCAGTGAGCAAACTCCAGGCTCTGCAGGTGCAAGGAATGCATGCGTTCCACCACCACGGCGGCAAGCAGGGCCTGGAGCCACGCTGCCGGACCTTCCTCGACGGTGTCGAAGGGATCAGAAAGCCCGACGGAGCCGAAGAGCACGTCCGCGATCTTCCCCTCCGCTCCCGAATGGGTAGTCAGCACGCAGGTACGGCCAGCCACATATCCCAGCACCAGTGGCACGCCCGCATCTTGGGCCACGGCGAAAGCTTTGTCGCGCACATCACTGCGATAGGAATCCTTGATGGAATCGGAAACGATGAGGCGCATTTTCGCGTGTTCCGAAAAGCCCCGCCTGCGCAACGTGGTGGCCACTTCTTCCCTATTCGAATTCTCATCGCACAACGCCACCATCAACGCGCTCGATTCGGCAACGTGGTTGCGCAGGATGTTTCTCTGCGCCATGAGGGAAGCGGTGAGCAGTTCCTCCAGCGCTGCGAAAGCGGGGTCATCGAAGTCTGCATCCTGACTGGTCTGCCGCCCCCGGATCAGCCAGTAGCCATGGTCGAAGGAGGGGCTCTCACCAGCAATGTCAAGCCACCGGGCAAAGACCTTCCAACGCCCCACGTGCATGCTCGTGGTGCTGTGGTTGACCACCACCGACAGGGAACGAGCGATACTACGCGCGGGCAGTTCGCCGGCGGCGGCAATAACCCGACCATCAACGGTCAACAACAGCAAGGAATCTCCACTAAACCTGGCAAATCGCGCGAGGATCTCGGACTCCGGCGCCGGGTTAACCAACCCGGGGCTTAATTGCCCGATGGTGCTGAGCTTGCGCCAGGACGCCAGGTTGGGTTGGCGCCGCAAAAGCTCATCCACCGCGCGCCGGATATCTTGGCGCGTGATCCCATCGGTGCCGTACAGGAGGGCGCCGGTTCCCTCTACCGAGTCCAGGACTTCCTGCTCATCGAACTCGGAGTCGAGGAAGATGACCCCGGCGGCGTCGACCAGCCGGCGCTGGATGGTGCGTGGGCTTCCCTCCGGCTGGGGAAGGACTAGCCAGCCCGCCACGTCCCCATCGCCCTCGGCGCACAGCCCCACAAAATTCTCATCCTCAAGCGGCTTGCTCAGGCGCCGCAGCCGCGGCTCCATCACGACGAGATCGGCGATCCGCAACACCGGACTTTCTTGTGACGCCACTTAATCCTCCAAAAAATAGTGTCCTATCTTACTTTTAATCAGGTAATTCTAGCGCCCTGCAACCTGGCTTTTTGGAGTTTCCTCCACCGTTTTCCATCTTGATTCACCGTTTCTCCATTGCTCCCCTCCTCGTGCCATATCAAGATTCCTCTCAACCGAATTCACCATCTTTTGAAAGAGAGGTCCACACCATGACGGAGACCAAGCCTTTTCGCGTATCCGTTGACGTCGGCGGAACGTTCACCGACGTCGCGATTGTTAACACCGAGACCCACGAGTTGTCGGTAGCCAAGGTTCCCTCCACCCCGGATGACCCGATGAAGGCGGTGATGAACGGCCTCAAGTCGGCCGACGTCCAGCTCAACCAGGTCGAGGTGTTCTCCCACGGCACCACGGTGGCCACCAACGCGCTGATCCAGCGCCGCTTCCCACCAGCAGCGCTCATCACCACGAAGGGCTTCCGCGATGTTCTGGAAATCCGCGACGGCACCAAGGATGAGTTGTGGGATGCCTACAAGGACGTTCCGGATCCCTACATCCGCCGCCGTGATCGCTACGAAGTAGAAGAGCGCATCGACTTCGATGGCGCCGAGATCACCCCGTTGGATGAGGAAGAGGCTCGCCGCATCGCCGGGATCCTGCGCCGCAAGAAAATTGAGACCGTCGCGGTCTGCTTCATCAACTCCCATGCCAACGCCTCCCACGAGGAGCGCATGGCGAAGATCCTGCGCGAGGAGCTTCCCGACGCCACCGTCTCCACCTCCTCCGAAATCCTCCCGGAGATCTTCGAGCACGACCGCTTCTCCACGACCGTCGCCAATGCGGTCCTGGCCCCGCTCGTCTCCGGCTATGTCAACCGTCTGTCCCGTCAGCTCGAGGAAGGCGGCTACGACGGAGACCTGCTCCTCCTCCACTCCGGCGGCGGTTCCATGACCCCGGAGATGGTGACCCGCTACCCGGTCCGCCTAGCCGCGTCCGGTATCGCCGCCGGCGCCATCGCGGTGCAGGACATCGCCACTCGCTGTGGCTACTCCAACGCGATTGGCCTGGAGATGGGCGGTACCTCCACCGATATCGCCCTGGTCTACGAAGGTGATATTCGCATCACCAAGCAGTGGCAGGTCGAGTACGGCTTCCCCATCTGCTTCCCGTCCATCGAAGTCGGCACCATCGGCGCTGGCGGCGGCTCGCTGGCGTGGATCGATGAGGCAGGTTCCCTGCGCAACGGCCCACAGTCCGCAGGCGCGGATCCGGGACCGGTCTGCTACGAGCGCGGCGGCACCGACGCCACCAACACCGATGCCAACGTCACCCTCGGCCGCCTCGGCACCGAGCTCATCGGCGGTGCACTGAAGCTGAACCCGGATGCCGCGCGCGAGGCCGTCAACAAGACGGTTGCAGAGCCGCTCAACCTTGAGCTCGAAGCCGCAGCCGAGAACATCATCCAGGTGGCCAACGCCAACATGGCCGATGCGGTTCGCCTGCTGTCCATCCGCCGTGGCTACGACCCGCGTGACTTCGTCCTCGTTGTCGGCGGCGGCGCCGGCGCACTGCACGGTGCCGAGGTGGCCCGCGACCTCTCCATCCCCACCGTCGTCGTCCCGCCGCACCCGGGCGTTACCTCCGCACAGGGCTGCCTGCTCGTGGATATCCGCCACGACATCACCAAGATGTACCAAGCACCCGTGGACGAGGTAGACACCGCGGACCTGCGCAAGGAATTCCAAGCGCTCATCTCCGAGGCCCGCGAGCGCCTCCACAAGGAGCACGTGCCTGAGGAGCGCATGAAATTCAAGCTGACTGCGTCCATGCGCTACCGCGGCCAGTGGCGCTCCCTCACCGTGGAAATCCCCGAGTCCGATAACCCGCTCGATGATGCCGTCGCCATGTTCCACGATGAGCACGAGCGCGAGTACTCCTTCGCTGACCGCGAAGGTGCCGTGGAGTTCTACCAGATCGGCCTCATCGCCATCGGCGAGCTGGAGAACCCGCCCTTCAAGCACTACGAGGTCGAAGAGCACGAGGCAGAGCTTCCGGAGACCACCCGCCCCGTCTACTTCTCCGCGCACGGCGGCTGGGCTGATGTCCCGATTTACCACCGCCCCGACCTGAAGGCTGGCGCCAAGCTCAACGGTCCCGCCATCATCGACCAGTTCGATGCCACCACCGTCATTCCGCCTGGTGACCGCGCAGAAATTGATGAGTGGTCCAACATCCGTATCCACATCGGCAAGGCCACCAACGCCTAAGACTCTCGCCTTCAGACTCTCCTTTGAAAGGAATCGACATGACTACTACTCAGACACAGCCACAGAAGCCGTCGCCGTCTTCTTCCAGCCGCCGTACGCTCGACCCGGTTACCTTCGAGGTGCTCAAGAACGCCTTTGCCACCTCGGTCAACCTCATGTCCGAGCAGATTCTTCGTACCTGCTACTCCTTCGTTATTTATTCGCGCGACTTCTCCTCCGCGCTCTGCGACGCCGAAGGCAACACCGTCATGCAGGGTGACCAGGACATCGCAGTGCACGTGGGCACGCTGCACTTCCAGTGCCAGGCCGTGCTCGAGGAATTCGGCGATGACATCCACGAAGGCGATGTTTTCGCCATCAATGACCCCTACCAGGGCGGCACGCACATGAATGACGTGTCCTTCCTGCGCCCCATCTTCTACGAGGGCACCCTGCTGGCCTTCGCGCAGAACAAGGGCCACTGGGCTGATGCCGGCGGCTCCGTCCCGGGCTCCTTCGATGTGTCCGCCACCAACTACTACACCGAGGGCCTGCGCATCACTCCGGTGCGTGTGTGGTCCAAGGGCGTGTTCCTCAAGGACGTCGCCAAGCTTTTGGCTGGCAACACCCGCAGCCCCGAGATCGTCATGGGTGACCTCAAGGCCCAGGCCGAGGCCACCGCGGTCTGTGAGCGCGAAATCCACCGCCTCGTGGACAAGTACTCCTTCGACACCGTGCGCACCGCGCTGCGGGAGGTCCAGGACTACGTGGAAGACATCGTCACCTCCCGTGTGGCCGCGCTTGACGACGGCGAGTGGTCCACCATCGACTACATCGACCTCGACCCGGCCAAGGAAGAGGGCCTCGTTCCCATCAAGGTAACGATGCGCATCAAGGGCGGACGCCTCTCCTACTCGCTGGACGGTTCCGCGCCGGCGGTGGCCAGCTTCCTCAACGCGGGCTATGGCTCCGCGTTCTCCGGAATCGTCGCCGGCACCAAGACCTTCTTCCCCGACGTGCCGCTTAACTCCGGCCTCTACCGCGCCATGGACATCGACCTAGGCCCGGAGGGAACCGTGGTCAACGCCGGAATGCCGCACGCGGTGACCGGCTTCTGTTCCGGCCCCTTCGAGAAGATCATGAACGCGGTCTTCGAGCTGTGGTCCCAACTCATGCATGAGCGCGCCATGGCCTGTGCCTTCAACCTGGAGTACCTGCTCATCGGTGGTTGGGATACGCGTGACGCGAAGAAACCAGAGGACAAGGGCGAGTTCTTCATGTGGTACGACTGGATGGCTGGCGGCTGGGGCGGCCGCGTCGACCGCGATGGCTCCTCCGCCACCGCGCCGGTCTTCGGCCCGGGCCTGGCGGTCCAGCCGGTCGAAGGCCAGGAGCGTCTCTCCCCCGTTATCACCAGCCACCACGCCCTGGTGACTGACTCGGCGGGCCCCGGCAAGTTCCGCGGCGGTGTGGGTGTAACCAAGGGCGGTGTGCTCACGGACGCGAACAAGACCGTCATGAGCTACTGCTGTGACCGCTCGCGTTCCGTGACCTGGGGCATCGAGGGTGGTCTGCCGTCCATCCCGCAGGGCGTGTGGCTCAACCGCGGCACCCCGGATGAGCAGTACCTCGGCGCGCTGTTCTCCAATGTTCCGGTCGGCCCGGGCGATACCTTCGAGCGCCCCTCCGCCGGTGGCGGCGGCTTCGGCGATGCCCTGGAGCGCGACCCGAAGGCCGTGCTGGAGGACGTCATCGATGGCTACGTCTCCGTGGGCCGTGCCGCCAAGGACTACGGCGTTGTCATCCGCCCCGTTGACCCGGAAATCGACGAGTACGAGCTCGACGAGGAGGAAACCGCGAAGCTGCGTGAGGAGCTGCGCTCTACCCGCCTGGACAAGCTGGCGGAGTCCCCGGAGTCCGTGGCTGAGCGCTACAACGCCGGCGAGTTGGACCAGCTCGACCTGGTCCGCCACTACGGCGTCATCCTCGACTGGGCCACCGGTGAGCTCCTGCCCACCACCACCCAGCAGTACCGCGAGCAGATGGCCAAGCGTTCCTCTTCCCACTGGAAGTAGGTAGCGCCCCGGCTAGCCCCCTAAGCTAGGGGGCATGTCTCTCCTCGGCCCCGTACTCTCCCACCTCGCCAGCGGCACCCGTGTCCCCGACGAGTTGCGCGAGCAATTGCCGGCCGAGGAGCTTGGCGCGCTTCGGGCCGTTGAGGAAACCATGCGCGCCAACCACACGTGGCGGGTGATGTCGACGAAACTGCTCGACGTCTCCCAGATGCTCAACTCGGGCCGCGAATCCACCGACATCCTCCAGGCGATTGTGCGCCACGCACGCTCCACCATCGGCACGGAGGTGGGCTACCTCAGCCTCAACGATGAGGACACCGGCTTTACCAAGGTGCTGGCCACCAGCGGTGTCGTCACTGAGGAATTCCGCACCATCAACATGCCGATGGGCTCCGGAATCCTCGGCATCGTGGCCGCCACTAACCGCCCGGCGTGGACCTATGACCATTCTGTGGATCCCAACGTCACGCACGTGGATTACGTGGACCGTGCGGTAGAAGCCGAAGGAATCCGCGGGATCCTCGGCGCCCCGATCCGCATTTCTGGGCGCACCATCGGCGCGCTTCTCGTGGGGGATCGCCACCCGCGTCACTACACGCACGAGGAAATCGCAGCGCTCGAGGTGCTCGGCTCTATTACCTCCGTGGCGCTGGAGAATGCCCAAGTCATTGAGAGTCAGGGCGAATCCGTCGCGGAGCTTACCCGCTCCCAAATTGCGCTGAGCCGCCACGTGGACGAATTGCAGTGGCTCAACGACGTCAACACGCAGCTGCTCCACGTGCTGATGAACAATCCCAGCTTCGAGGAGCTCGAGCGCGTGCTAGCTAAAAGCCTCGATGCGCCGGTCACGCTGTGGACCGCGGAGGATGCCCCGGACACTCCCCCAACCAGCACGTTCCCCGTGGAGTTTAACGGGCGGGCGCTGGGCACGATTGGTGTGGACAAGGAGCTCAGCGACGCCGAACTGCGCGTCATCAGCCACGCCTCCGCAGCCTTTACAGCGATTGCGCTTTTTGCTGAGGCGCTTGTCGACGCCACCGCGCGCAAAGTCGACGACCTCGTCTACGCCGTAGCACTAGGCAACGCCGGGCGCGAGGAGATCGCCCGTCTGCGCCACCTCACAGGCATCAGCCTGAACTCTTCGGCACAGCTGTACTTCGTAGGCCTGCACTCAGCCAAGAACCTGCCCACCCGCCCCCAGCTGGAGCACCTCCTGCCAGGTAACGCCGCCATTACGCACCACGACCAACACGTGTGCGTGCTGTACCAACCGGATCGGGATATCGATAAGGCGCTGGCCCCACTGCTGTCTGAATTCCCTGAGTTGACGGTCTCTGCCATCGGCTTCGACGGCCTAAGCTCCGCGCGCAGCGCCCACGATTCCGCCATGGCCTACCTGGATTCAGCACTCGCTTTGGGCTTGCGCGGCCAGCTGGTCACCGAGGACTCCCTGGGCACGGTAGGCCTCATCCTGGGCGCGGACCCGCAGGCGCTGAACGCGCTGTCCACGCGCACCATCGGCCCGCTGGTGCGCTACGACGAGGAGCACTCCACCGAGTTGACCGCTACCGCGCACCACTACTTGCTCTCCGGGCACAGCATTCCGCAGACCGCCCGGGCGATGTTCATCCACCCCAACACAGTGCGCCAACGCCTCGATCGGATCGCTGAGCTCATGGGTGAGGAGTGGGCCGTGGGCCAGCGCGGCCTCGATGTCTTTGTGGCGTTGCGCGCCCACTCCCTCAGCAGGTAGAGAATTCCCCATCCGCTTAACGGCCCGGTGTAGTTTTTCCCATACCGTTCCGCCCCTCCTTAACGCCCGGTGGCGTACATTGCGATGCATTAACCCCATCTCATGTCTGGAGGTATCTATGTCTGACACGATTACCATTCGCGGCGCCGTTCTGGAGCGCTCCGGCGACGAGCGCCCCTACGCCGACTCCAAGCCGATCACCGTGAGCGAGCTCGAGCTCTCCGCTCCCGGCGAGGGCGAGATCCTGGTCAAGATCACCGCTGCTGGCCTGTGCCACTCTGACCTTTCCGTGGTCAACAACAACCGCCCCCGTCCGCTGCCGATGCTGCTGGGCCACGAGTCCGCCGGCATCGTCGAAGAGATCGGCCCGGGTGTTACCAACGTCAAGGTCGGCGACCACGTGGTCATGACCTTCCTCCCGCGCTGCGGTGAGTGCGCCGGCTGCAAGACCGACGGCAAGATGCCGTGTGAGGTCGGCTCCAAGACCAACAACGAGGGCACCCTCATCCGCGGCACCCGCCACCTCACCCGCAACGGTGAGACGATCCAGCACCACCTCGGTGTCTCCGGCTTCGCCACCCACGCCGTGGTCTCCGAGCTCTCCGTCGTGCCAGTGGGCTCCGATGTCCCGGCGGACATCGCCGCTATTCTCGGCTGCGCCATCCTCACCGGTGGCGGCGCCGTGCTCAACGAGATCGATCCAAAGCCGGAGGACAGCATCGCCGTCGTCGGCCTCGGTGGCGTTGGCATGGCCGCCATCATTACCGCCGCTGCGCTCGGCGTGAAGGAGATCGTGGGCATCGACATGCAGAAGGACAAGTGCGAGAAAGCCATCGAAATCGGCGCTACCTCCGCGATGACCCCACAGGAAGCTGAGGAGTCCGGCAAGAAGTTCACCGCTGTCGTGGAGGCCGCCGGCCACCCGAAGGCACTGGAAACCGCCTACAAGGTCACCGCACCGGGTGGCCTGACCGTCACCGTCGGCCTGCCGGCACCGGGCTCCACCATCACCATCGACCCGCTGGTGATGACTGCCGAGGCGCGCCGCGTCCACGGCTGCTACCTGGGCTCCTCCGTCCCGTCGAAGGACATCCCGAAGTACGAGCAGCTGTGGCGTGAGGGCAAGCTCAACGCTGAGGCCCTCATCTCCGACCACATCAAACTCGAGGACATCAACACCGCCATGGACCGCCTATCCGACGGTGTAGCACTGCGCCAGATCATCGAGTTCGACTAACCAAGGTTCGACTAAACTTCAAGCACTAAACCTCAACGAACCTCTCACCTTTCCTCACCAAGCCCCGCGTGCTTCACGCCCGCTGGGCTTGGTCCCTTTTCTTTGAAAGGAGGCCGTCATGGCCGAAACCACCGAACCCGAAGAGCAGGGCATCGGTCAAGCTTCACCCCACTGGAAGATGGGGCCCTTCGATGTCCGCCTCCCCTTCGTGCACTACCGCATGGAGTGGCCGGACTTCGCCCAAGGCTTGTTCATGTGTGTGGTGGACTTGGGCGCTATCCCCCTGATGACTGAGGCCCTCGGCATGCCTTACGAGGCGGCACTGGCCGTCGTTATGCTCAACGGCCTGCTCTACCTCACCCACCACCTCTTGGGCGACCCGGTTGTCCCGGGCTGGATTACCCCGGCGATTCCGTTGCTGACGGTCTACATCCAGACCTTCCCGGAGGGTGAGCAGCGTGTGTGGGCGCTCATCAGCTTCCAGCTCTTGCTGGGCATATTCTCATTAACGCTAGGCATAACGGGATGGGCATCGAAGGTCGTCCGCCTCATCCCCTCGGGCTTGCGCTCCGGCATCGTCCTTGGCGCCGGTATCGCCGCCATCATCTCGGTGTTCCAGGAAGGCGGGCGTTTCCACTCCTTCCCCATTACGATCACCATCGCGGTGGCTGTGGCCTTCTTCCTCATGTACTCCCGTGGCTTCCAAGCCCTACGACAGAAGGCCGCCGGTTGGCGCTTCCTGGCTTCGCTAGGCATCCTGCCTGCTATCTTCGTCGCGGTCTTCGTCGCACCACTAGCTGGCGAGGCTCCCTGGCCGGACGTGGAGTGGGGTTTCTCCAAACCAGATTTCATGACCCTGTGGTCTGAGTACACCGTCTTCGGGATCGGTCTTCCGCCGGCACACATGTTCCTCACCGCCATCCCCACGGTGCTGGCCGCCTACCTCGTCGTCTTCGGTGACGTCTTGCAGGCCAACGCAGTGCTTAAGGAAGCCGATCACGTCCGCACGGACGAGGCCGTGGTGTACAGCCCGTCGCGCGCACACCTGCTCTTCGGTGGCCGCAACATGCTGATGTCCATCATCGGCCCAGACGTCGCTATGTGTGGCCCGCTGTGGGCGGCGATGCACGTGGTCATCGTCGAGCGCTACAAGCAGGGCAAGCGCGCCATGCGTACCATCTTTGGCGGCGCGGGCTCCTTCCGTTGGGGTACCAACGTGGGTCTCCTGCTGCTGCCGATTACTTCTTTCGTCGAGCCCATCCTGCCGGTGGGTCTGGCGCTGACTCTCATCATCCAGGGCTTCGTGTCGGTGCGCGTGGGCATCATGGAGTCCAAGAACCAGAAGGATCTTGGCATCGCAGGTGTCACCGCCGGCGTGCTGGCCACCCAGGGTGCCGCGTGGGGCTTCGCCGCCGGCATCATCATGGTGCTCGTCGTCTATGGCAAGGACATGTTCAAGGACGAGCGCGACGGCACCATCCGCAACTTCGATGAAATCGATCCGGAGGAGGGCTTCGCCGACGCCCAGGCCGACTTCACCGAGCTGGCCGAGCTCAACGATCTGGATGCTGACGGCCGCCCGATCGATCCGAACGCCCCGAAGCCGAAGGACACCAGAAGCTAGACACCCAGAAACTAAACAGCGCGACACAGTGCCTGTGAACAGGCCTGAGTGCAAGACAGTGCGCGGGCCCCGAACACGGCGCCCGCACTGCTTAGCCTCTCCTCTTTAGATGGTCCCTTTACTCTGGTCTCTTAGCAGAGTGAAGGGACCATCTTTCTCTGGTTTTCAGCACACAGATGGTCCCTCATCCCAGATGAGGGACCAAAGTAGAGGGACCAAACGAATAAGACCATCTGCGCAGTGGAGCCCGTATGGCCTCACCGGTACGACGCCACGCGGTTAGCTAAACGCCTGCTCCCCCGTCAGCACCCGCCCCAGAATCAGCGTGTGGATCTCATCGGTGCCCTCGTAGGTGCGCACTGATTCCAGATTGGCGGCGTGGCGCAGCGGTGAGTAGTCCGCGGTGATACCGTTGCCGCCCAGGATGGTGCGGGCCTGGCGGCAAATGTCGATCGCAGTGCGGCAGTTGGCTAGCTTGCCCACCGAGATTTGGTGGGGCTCCAGCGTGCCCGCATCCTTGGCGCGGCCCAGGTTGAGCGCCAGCAGCTGCCCCTTGTTCAGCTCCACCGCCATATCCACCAGCTTCTGCTGGGTGAGCTGGAAGGACGCCAGCGAGCGGTCGAACTGCTTGCGCTCCTTCGCGTAGGCCAGCGCCGCCTCCAAAGAATCACGGGCCGCGCCCAAAGCGCCGAAGCTAATGCCGAAGCGAGCCTCGTTCAAACACATAAACGGCCCCTTGAGTCCCGGATGCTTGGGCAGCAGAGCGTCAGCGGGCAAAGTAACGCCTTCCAGTTCAATATCGCACTGAATGGACGCCCGCATGGACAGCTTGCGGGTAATCGGCGTCGCCCTAAACCCCGGCGTGGACGTCGGCACGATGAACCCGCGCACACCCGCCTCCGCCCCGGCAGCCGCCGCGTCCTCCTCAGAAACCTTGGCCCAGATGATGGCCACCCCGGCCACACTCGCCAGGCCAATCCAGCGCTTCGCACCGTCCAGCACCCATTCACCGGAGCAGTAGCGCGCCACCGTCACCATGCTTGCCGGGTCCGAACCGGCGGTCGGCTCTGTCAAGCCGAAGCAGCCAATGACCTCACCGGCTGCCATCTTGGGCAGCCACTCCTGTTTCTGTTCCTCCGAGCCGTGCTTATAAATCGCCGACATCGCCAGCGAGCCCTGTACTGACACCACCGTACGGATACCGGAGTCTCCTGCTTCCAGCTCCTGCATGGCCAGCCCGTATTCCACCGCGGAACGCCCGGCGCAGCCATAGCCTTCCAGATGCATCCCGAACAGGCCAGCCTCCGCCAGCACCGGGAAGATGGACTCCGGCAGCACCGCGTCCTCATACCACTGCCCCACGTGCAGGCGGATGTGCTCATCCACCAGTGCGGCGACGCGGTCACGGGTAGCTTTTTCTTCTTCGCTCAGCAGAGCATCGATCCCCAGAAGATCTGTCATGGCATTCTCCTCACGATTCGAGCAACGAACCACAATTCGTATGTATAGTAATACGCATCACTCTACCCGCTCGCCCCAGGAGGAACAATGCGCGCGCCCGCCAACGCCATCCCGATAACCCTTGCCTTGCGGTGGTCCGACCAGGACGCGAACGCCCACGTCAATAACGCCACGATGGTCACGCTTTTAGAGGAAGCGCGCGTCCGTGCGGCCGCCAAACTGAGCGGCCCAATTGCCACCAATTCCTATGCTCACGTGGTGCGATCCCTCGAAGTCCAGTATGACGCCGAGCTCACCTACACCGATTCCATCGAGGCGCGGGTGTGGATCTCGCGCATCGGAACCACCTCCTACCAGGTTTCCCACGAACTCATCCAGGACGGCGCCTCATGCGTGTTCGCGACGGCGACGCTGGTGCTTATCGACGTCTCCGCGCGCCGCCCCATCGCCCTGCCCGATGACCTCAGGGGCCGCCTGCAAGCCCATTTTTCCGAATAGCCATTCACCTTTTCATTCACCCTCCTCCCCCATAATTTCGCACCACCAAGGAGCACAACACTCATGATTTCCACCCGCGTTACCGAGATGCTCGGCATCACTCACCCCATCATCCAAGGCGGCATGCAATGGGTCGGCCGCGCCGAACTCGCCGCCGCGGTATCCAACGCCGGCGGCCTCGGCGTCGTTACCGCGCTTACGCAGCCCACCCCGGAAGACTTGCGCCACGAGATTCGCCGCACGCGCGAGCTGACCGATAAGCCCTTCGGCGTCAACCTCACCATGCTCCCGGCAATTACCCCACCGCCCTATGCGGAATACCGCGACGTCATCATTGAGGAAGGCGTGAAGATTGCAGAAACCGCTGGAAATAATCCCAAGGACCACATGCCGGCTTTCAAGGATGCCGGCATCACTGTCATCCACAAGTGCACCTCCGTGCGGCATGCGCTGAGCGCACAGAAGGTTGGCGTTGACATCGTGAGCATCGACGGCTTTGAGTGCGCCGGCCACCCCGGCGAAGATGACATTCCGGGACTCGTGCTCATTCCCGCCGCCGCGGACCAGCTGGACATCCCCATCGTGGCCTCAGGCGGCTTCGCGGATGGCCGCGGGCTCGCTGCCGCCCTGGCACTGGGCGCCGAGGGCATCAACATGGGAACCCGCTTCGTGGCTTCCACGGAAGCCCCAGTGCACGAGAACGTCAAGCAGACCATCGTGGAGCGCAGCGAGCTGGATACCCAGCTCATCCTCCGCGAGCTGCGCAATTCCACCCGCGTGGCCAGGAACGCTGTAAGCGATGAGGTTGCCGAGCGCCTTGCCCAGGGCGCCGAGTTTGGGGATATCCGCCACCTCGTTGCAGGCAAGCGCGGCCGTGCAGTCTACGAAACCGGTGATTTGGATGCAGGCGTGTGGACCTGCGGAACGTCGCAGGGTCTAATCCACGATGTGGCACCCTGTTCCGAAATCGTCTCCCGCATCTCCGCTGAGGCCGAGCGCATCATTTCCTCCCTCACCGAGCTTGTTAAGGACTAAACCATGACCGATGCCATCCTCACCCGCCGCGAAGGCTCCGTCCTCGTCGCACGCATCAATAACTCCGCGCGCCGCAACGCCATTGCCAAGGACCATTGCCTGGCTCTCTCTGCCGCGCTTGCCGACGCCTCCTCTGACCCCGCCATCCGCGCCCTCATCATCACCGGCGATGAAACCGCCTTCTGTGCCGGAGCGGATCTCGTCGCCGCCGCGCAAGAGGCAGCCACCGCGCAAGCTGCGGGCGAGACTCCCGACCCGGCCGAGTCCACCATGCTTCCCCAGCTCAACGCACTGGTGGCTGAGATTCAGGCCGCCGAGATTCCCGTCATCGCCGCGGTCGAAGGTGCGGCCGCTGGCGCGGGTGCTTCGCTGGCTTTTGCCTGCGATCTCATCGTGGCCGGCGAGGACTCCTACTTCACGCTGCCCTTCGGCAAGATTGGCCTTATCCCTGACGGCGGCGTGAGCCTCACCGCACTCGCCTCCGTGGGGCGCCACCGCGCGCTCGCCCTGGCACTGCTACAAGACAAGCTCGGCGTCGCCGAGGCCGAGGCTGCAGGTCTCGTAACCACACGCGCACCCCAAGGCCACGCACTGGCCACTGCACTGGAGGTAGCAGAACGCCTGCACATCGCACCGCGCGATGCCCTGGCCAAAGCCAAGGAGGCCATCAACCGCACGGCTCTGGGGCAGCTCGATGAACAGCTCACCTGGGAAGAGCCGACGCAGTACGCGCAGATGGCCTCAGCTGGCCACAAGGAGGGCGTCACGGCATTTCTGGAGAAGCGCACCGCGCGCTTTGATTAGCAAACAATCGACTAGCAGAAAACTGCCAGGCGGAGTTCATGGCGATGCCAGCACAGGCCGCCATACTCTGTGTTGTGCGTTTGAGAGAGCGCATGCGAGAGAGAGAACCCCTCATCCTCCGGAGGGCGGCCAGTGGCCGATAATCGGAGGAACTTGATAGAGACGCCGTTGGGCCCCTCCCCGAGGAATCGCGGGAGGGGCCCAACGGTGTTTTCACCTAGCCTGGTTCACATGAATTCCTCTCCACTGGATCTCCATGCCTGCGCTAGCGCCCGCGCCGCCGAACTCCCCGGCGCCACGTTGACGCACCCTTTCGGCCCTGACTGGGACGTGTTCAAGGTGCGCGACAAGGTCTTCCTCCTCCTCACCGCGGTAACTGGCCGCCAGCAGGCCATCCTCAAAGCCGAGCCCCTGGACGCCGAAGCGCTGCGCAGCGAGCACGCCTTCATCACACCCGGCTACCACATGAACAAGCGGCACTGGGTGTCCGTACACCCAGATCCCCACCTCACCCCGCAGCTTCTTACCGAACTTGTGACGGACTCCTACCGCCTTGTGGTGGAAAAGCTCCCCCGCTCACAACGCCCCATTAATCCCTCCGATTTTGGCTCTCCATAACCCCGATTATTAGCCCCGGGGGGCAACTCCCCGCACAGACTCCATTGCGTCTTGGTGGCGATAACCAGCGGAATTCAACCAGCACAGCAGACTCACAGCTCACCTCTGCTTTTAGGCGTGTCTAAGCTTCACATTGTCTGCCGATCAGTTGCATACTGTATGTCGTGCGTTGGAGAGAACGCACACAGAGAGAGATAGAGAGACTTCAGCGCCCTGTGGCCCTCAGTGTGAGCGGCCCGGGCGCTGAAGTTCTTATTACAGGAAACCGCGCCGGTTTAACCCAAGACAAAAGCCCCTGCCTCAACGAGGCAGGGGCAAAAAGAACCTAGAAGCTACTTAGCCTAGAAAGGCAGCTTGATGTTGAGGTTCAGGGCCTTCGCGATAGCCGGGAAGGCAGCAGCAACGGCAGCGAGAACGCCGGCAACGATGCCGAAGATAGCCAGCGGAGTCGGCTTGCCATCCTTGGAGGACAGTACACCCTCAGCGGAGCTCTTCTTGTCGCCTGGTTCCGCGGTCTTGGTCGGAGTCGGCTCTGCAGACTCAGACTCAGACGAGGTTGCGGAGGTAGGAGTCTCCTCAGAAGCCTTGGAGGACGAGGTCGCGCTCGAGCTCGTGGGAGATTCCTTCGGCTCGGAGGTCTTAGAGGTCTCGCTTCCCGCCGGGTCAGTGGCCTTGGTAGTGGTGGTCGTGTCCGACGCGGAAGCCTCGGCGCTCGTCGTCTCAGAGGTGGAGGACTCGGAGTCAGACTCCTTTGCAGCATCACGCTTGTCACGGAGATCCTTTACCTGCAAAGCAGTGAGCTGCTTGCCATCTGCAGACTCGTAGTACACCTCCGTTTCGCCATTGCTGCCAGTCTTCGTCTTCTTGATGTAGGTCACGCCATCAGCCTCGATGGTTGCCGGCATCGGAATGCCTTCCATGCTGTCTGCTGCGTCCGGAATCTGGGCGATTGCAACGGTGGTGCCGCCGAGGAGGAGGGTACCGGACAGAGCTACTGCAGCAAGGGAACGGGAAATCTTCATGGATTCTCCTTAGGAGTCATACAAAATGTAGGGAGCCAAAGATTGACTGCACGTTAACAATAGTCACATTTGCGTCTCGTGTCACCAGTTTTTAAACTCACCCCCGCGGACGGGCAAAGAATACAGCCGCCTCTTGCATTCCGAACCCGATAAAAGTCCTTTTCATCTGCTATTTACCGCCGCTTCCGCTGGATGGATCAAACACTTTCGACTAGCGGCATAAATTTCCTTTATATTACCCCCGCCTAACACCAATAAGGTGGCTAAAAGTGTGTTCTTGGAACTCGGTTGCAGATTCCCTCCCCGAACTTTTACGCTTGATTACGTGACAGATATTGATCTAATCGCTGAGACCATCGCGGAGTACCGTCGCTTCGAACGCGCCCGGGCCAGGTTCGACACAGAAGCGCGCCGCGAGTACGGAATCACCGGTTCCCATCTTTCGCTTCTGCGGCTCATCGATAAGAAGGGCCCCATCCCGATCCTTCAGCTGCGCAAGGAACTGGGCTGGCAACCCGCCACCATCGGGCAGGCCGTCAAGCGCTTAGTGCGTGATGATCTCATTGCGCTCAACGACGATCCGGAGGACCTGCGCCGCCGTTTGTGCGACATCACCGAAGAAGGCCGTCGCTTCCTGCTCCACGTCCCGCTTACCGGCCCAGTGCGCTTACGCACCTACGAGTTCAGCGAGGAAGAGCTCACCGCGATGAAGCGCGGATTCGAGGTTGCGCTACAGGCCTTTGGCTACGAGCCGTGGAGCGATAACGACTAGGATCTACAGCAACTAGCGCGTCTTGCGCGGCGGCGCGCAGGGGCACCTAGCCCTCCCCGCACCCGGATTCCACGAGGCGCTGCGCCACGTGCGTCAGCACGTCCAGACCCGCCACGCAGTCCTCCGCCGTGGTGAACTCCTTTTCGTTGTGTGAGATGCCGTCGACGGACGGGATGAAGAGCATGACCGTCGGCACCACCTCCTTGAGGTTGGTCGAGTCATGGCCGGCCACCGTATAGATCTCCTGGTGCGAGTAGCCCAGTTCCTCTACCACCTCCCGGGCCAGCGCGACGCCGGCGGCCGGGTAGGGGTTGAGAGCCCACTCATGCGTCGGGGATAGCTCGACTGAGGTGCGGGACTCCTCCTCTGCTGCGGCGATGATCTCCTGCAGGCGTGCTTGGGCCTTGTCCAGCACCTCCGTAGACGGCGAGCGCACATCCACGTTGAAGCGCACCTCGCGCGCGATGGTCACCGGCGAGTTTGGCTCCAGCGTCAGCTGCGAGACCGAGGCCTGCAGTTGGCCTTCTTCGAATTCGTGGGTGAGGCGCTCCACGGAAGAGATGATGAGGGAGGCACCAAAAAGTGCGTCCTTCCTATCGGCCATCAGAGTAGAGCCGGTATGGCCCTGTTCACCGGAAACAATCGCCTGGAATTTCTTCGCGCCCCACGTGGCAGTGACCAGACCAATCGTGTTGCCGGCGGCTTCAAGCTCCTTGCCTTGCTCGACGTGGATCTCCGCATAGGCCGCGAGCTTCGGAGCTTCACCGCGCGGGGCCCAGCCGGCTTCCTCCTGGGCCTGTGCGACGGTGACGCCGGCGAGGTCGGTAGCGGAGTGGGCGTCGTCAAGCGCCAGCGTCCCTACGAACACGGAGCTGCCCATCATGGAAGGCGCAAAGCGCGAGCCCTCCTCGTTGAACCAGTTGATAACCGCCAGGTTATAGCGCGCCTTGACCCCTGGCTGCGCCACGCGCCCGGCGGCATGAGCTGCTGCCAGCACGCCATAAGCACCGTCGAAACGGCCGGCCAAGGGCTGCGAATCCAGGTGCGAGCCCAGGCCCACGTACTCGGCGCCGGGGGCGAGCTCGAAGAGACCGTACTGGTTGCCAATCTCGTCGTAGATGACGCGCGCCCCGAGGGATTCCAGGACCTCGTGGAACCAGGCGCGGTTGAGGTTATCGCCGGCACTCGCCGCTTGGCGTTCCACGCCGCCCCCCGGAGTGGCGCCGTTGGCGGACATGGCCTGGAAATCGGCCAGGAATTGTTCGTTAGTGGTTGCTCGCATTTCTACTCCTTAAAAACTTCCGTAGCGCAGCTCGCCGCCCACGATGGTGGCGGCCACGTCGATGGTGGATAGATCGTCAGTATTCAGCGGGTCCTGGGAAAGCAGCACGAAATCCGCCAGCTGCCCCGGCATCACCTGCCCCTTGCGCCCGGCCCAGCCCGTCGCCGCGGCCGAACCTGCGGTGTAGGCGTAGAGGGCCTCGGCTGGGGTCAAACGGTCCTCCGCCCCATAGTCCCGGCCCGAGGCGGTGCGCCGCTCCACGAAGGCCTGCATGACCTCCAGGGGTACCCCGGGCGCCACGGGTTGATCGGAACTGCCGGGGAGGATGAGGGAGGCGTCGAGAAGCCGCTTGCCTGGGTAGCTCCACGCGGTGCGCTCCGGGCCGAGGGCATCCGCCATCGCGTCGCCGAAAGCCCGGATGAACAGCGGCTGCGGAACCACCACGATGGGCTTGCCGCGCAGGCGCTCAATCTGGTCAGGGCGCACCACGCCGCCGTGCTCGATGCGGTGCGGCATCGCTGGCGCGCCGTGCCTGTCGACGGCCTCCTCCAGCGTCTCTATCGCAAAATCCACCGCCGCATCGCCGATGGCGTGGATGGCCAAGGACCAGCCGGAATTAGCCGCCTGCAGCGCACGGGTGCGCATCTGTTCCGGATCGCCCTGGAAGTATCCGTGATGGGAGCAGCAGGCGTAATTCTTCGTGAGTGCGGCGGTGGTACCTAGTAGGGAGCCATCGCTGAAGATCTTGACGGGGCCGATCTGCAGCCACTCATCACCGAAGCCGGTGCGCAGGCCGCCGTCGAGGCCCCAGCCGGGGCCGTCGGAGGCATGTCCGGAAATCTCGTGGAGCACATCCATGGTCACCATCACCTGCATGCGGGTATGCAGGGTGGCGTTTTGATAGGCGGCAATCTCGCGCGGGCTGTGTCCGATCCAGCCGCCGGCCACCCCGGCGTCCGTGACGGAGGTTAGACCGCGCTCTAGGTAACGGCGCGTGGCCAGCTCTAAGGCGCGGGCGATCTCTTCGCCGGATTCCGGCAAGGTCACCTCTTGGATAGCGCGCATGGCGTTTTCATCGAGCAGCCCGGTGCAGTGCCCGTCGGCATCGCGAACGAACTCGCCGCCTTCCACCTCGGGCGGGTCGGCAGGGTCGACGCCCGCCGCGCGCAGTGCCGCGGTGTTAACCGTGTAGGCGTGGCCCGAGTTGTGCTTTATGAGCAGCGGAGCCCCGCCGGTGGCGCGGTCAAGCTGCGCAATCTCCACCGGCGCGTCCAGTCCGGAGGGGCGAAACCCTGCGGCCACTACCCAGCCGTCGGGGTTGGGCTCGGCCTCGTGCAATGCAGAGTAGACATCCTCTGGCGTTGTGGCCTGGGATAGATCCACCTCCAGCAGCGTTTGGCCAAACCACACGGTGTGGGAATGCGCGTCATTAAAGCCAGGAGTCAGCGTGCGCCCACCGGCATCCCACACCTGCTCAGCAGGCAGGGCACGGGCGGCCTCCCCCACCGCGAGGATGCGGCCGTTGGCAAAGGCCACCGCATCCGTGACCGGCCGCGCGGGATCCTGGGTCAGGATGTGGGCGTTGTCGATGCGCGTGATCATGCGTCCTCCTGCTTCTCTGACGAACTGCACGGGGACCGTGCTGTGTTTGTCACCACATGCTAGCCAGATCGGTGAGCCACCTCGCTACCTGCAGGGCAATCCACCATCGCTAAGCGTGTAGCGTTGTGCATATGCACGAAAAACGCTGGCGCGGCATCGTCGCGGAGGTCCACGGCACCATCCCCCGGCTGGTGGAGGATTTCCTCGCCGCTTTCACTCGTTCCGGCCGCTACGGCGACTCCCTAGTGAGCGAAGATGAGCTGCGCCTGACCGCCTTCGAGGTCTTCGCGCGCATCACTGACGTGCTGGTCGGCGCGATGGATGAGGAGGATCTTCGCGCCCATGCGCAAAGCCTGGGCCGCCGGCGCGCGCACCAGGGGGTGGAGTTGGCCACGCTCATCGACGCCATCCAGCTCGACTTCACGGTCCTCTGGGAACACCTCCGCCGTGCCGCCGGCGCCGACCAAGAGATCCTCATCGACCATGTGGCACAGGTGCATTCGGTTGTGACGATGTACAACCTCGTGGTCCGCGATGCTTACCGTTTGGAGGAGGCGCGCGGGCAGCACAACGTGCACCACGCTCACGCCCGGCACCTGGAACGACTCTTCGCTGCCGAGTCCCTGGGCACGCTCGGCATCGCGGAAATCACCCGCGCACTCAACATCGATGCTGACACCCACTTCGACGTCGTGGTGGCCCACCCCACCGCGGCGGTGGAATTGCGCACGCTTCTCGACGCCCCCATCTCCTCCGGCGAAGCCTTTGGCCATGGCGTGCGCGGGATGTTCGTCGCCTTCTGGCCTAGAGACCAAAGGCCCAGCGAACAGACCGCAAAGGACACCGGCGCAGGGCTGACGACGATCTCGGGCATACTTTTCCGCGACGTCATCGGCTTAGCCGGAGTTCGCGCGGCGGCGCAGCAAGCGCCGCGCATCTTCGACTCCACCGGCCCACTGAGCCAGCTGACAGAGGCACCCGATGCACTCTGGGCCGTCGCCGGCGACGCCATCGCAGACTTTCCGGCCAGCGGCATGACAGAGCTGACGCAGACAATGGCCGAGCTACGCCTTAACAACGCGCCGCTGTACCTGACCATCACCACCTACCTGGACTGCGGGTCCATCAAGGACTCCGCCGAAGCTCTGCACTGCCACCGCAACACCGTACTCAACCGCTTGCGACACGTTACTGAGCTCACCGGCCTTGATATCACCCGGCCCAAGGACGCGGCCCGAGTGCTGCTCGCACTGCACCGCGCGACACCTTAAGTCCTGTGCAACCGCACACTTCTGCCGCCCAGTCGATGGGGTGATGCATATAAATGCTGCCAGAACATCCCCCTTCAGGTGACCTACACCTATCGTTTCCAGGAAAGGTAACGCACTTCACACAAGGAGCACCTGGATATGACTACCAATCCACCCCCGGCTGCCCCGGTCCAATCTGACCCCGAGCAAATCAAGGTCGAGTCAAAAGATGTCTTCCGTATCGCCAGTTCCGCGTTCGTTGGCACAGCCCTCGAGTGGTACGACTTCTTCCTCTTCGGCACCGCCGCAGCACTCGTCTTCAACGAACTCTTCTTCTCGGGAATGTCGGGCACCGGCGCCACCCTGGCCTCGCTCGCCACTTTCGGCGTGGGCTTCCTTGCACGTCCACTCGGAGCCGTTATTTTCGGCCAGATTGGCGATAAGATGGGCCGCCGACCAGCACTCATCATCTCCATCGTTGTCATCGGTGTGGCCACCGGAATCATCGGCCTTCTGCCCACCTTTAACAGCATTGGCATCTGGGCACCCATCGCTCTCGTCATCTTGCGCCTGCTTCAAGGAATCGCCGTCGGCGGCGAATGGGGCGGTGCAACGACCATGGCTATCGAACACGCACCGGCTGAAAAGCGCGGCCGCTACGCGGCCTTCGTGCAGATCGGCTCCCCCGCCGGCACACTGCTCTCCTCCGGCGCCTTCGCGCTTGTGCTCATGCTTGACGATGACGCGGTGAGCTCCTGGGGCTGGCGTGTTCCCTTCCTCATCGCTTTCCCCTTCCTTGGAGTAGCACTGTGGATTCGCACAAAGGCTGAAGAATCTCCTGTCTACAAAGCCCTCGAAGAGGAAGCTGAGGCCGACGAGGCTGCGCACCAAGGCTCACTGAAGGAACTTTTCACGCAGCACTTCCCACAACTGTGCCTTGCTTCCGCGGCCGCCTTCCTCGGCATCGGCGGCTTCTTCGTCATGAGCACCTATGTCCTCTCCTACACCACAACCACGCTGGACTTCGAACGCCAGACCGTTGTTAATGCCACCCTCCTTGGCGCCGTATGCCAGATCTTCATCAACATCATCTTCGGCCGCATCGGCGAAAAGATTGGCCCCGGCCGCCTCATCGGATACGGCGGTCTTGCCACTGCCATCATGTCGTGGCCACTGTGGGCAATGATCGATACCGGCAATGCCGTACTACTCACGCTCGCCGTCTGCATCGGGCTTTCCCTGGTCACCATCACCTACTCCGTCTCCGGCGTTCTCCTTTCGGAAGTCTTCCCGGCCAACGTCCGCTATTCCGGTGTAGCAATTTCCGCGAACATCGCGTCTGCAGTGGCAGGCCTGCTCCCCTTCCTCGCTACCGCGTTGAACGCCTCTAACGAGCACCCCAGTTCCACACCAGGAATCATCATCCTGGCTGCCACCGCCCTTATCACCGCTTTCGGCGGCTTCGCTGGCGAGAAGCACCGCCGCGAGGACGACGTCACCATCGTCGACTAATGCACAACCCCTCATAAGAAAAATAGGTTGGGACACGGCACCTCAGCCCACTAAGCTCAGGTGCCGTGTCTCAAGAACTCTCCTCCTCTACCCTGAACGCGCGCGCCCGGCGCATTGTCGCCTGGGTCGCCGCGCTGAACCTCCTCGGATTCTTCGGCGAGTTCATCATCGCCTCCATCATCGGCTCGGCGGCACTGTTTGCTGACGCCGCCGACTTCCTCGAGGACTTTCTCATCAATGCGCTCGTCCTGCTCGCGCTGCGGTGGTCGGCGGAGGGACGTCGCAAAGCAAGCTATGGCCTAGCCGGGCTGATCCTGATTCCGGCGTTGGCGTCCTATGGCATGGCGATATGGAAGATCATCACCGGCGCCGTACCTGAGCCACTTACGTTGTCGGGCACGGCCGTGGCAGCGATGCTCATCAACCTGCTCTGCGCGGTGCTGCTCATACAACTTCGCCACGGCAGCGCGCTTACGCGCGGCGCATGGCTGGCGGCACGCAATGATGTCGCCGCCAATATCCTCATTCTCGGCGCCGGCCTACTCATGCTGGTGTGGGCAAGCCCGTGGCCGGACATCGTGGTGGGCCTCATCATCGGCATCATTAACCTGCGCGCAGCGGCTGAGGTGTTCGAGCAAGCGCGCGCCGAAGATCCGGAAATTGAAGAAGATTAACGCGCCATCCCTAAGAATTTTTTAAGTAAGCCGCGGGCCTGCATGCAATCCCGCGCGCACCTCTGGGGCTAAAAATGGCCTGGCAATAAGCGCTGCACGCAACCTTTTCCTACCCCGTATGGGGTCATTCTTTAGTTTGTGGCCAAATGGTCAAAGAGACGTTTTCCCAGAATACGGTCTAGTTGGACAAAACCAAGGTCGGCGCAAATTTCTTAGCCAATTGTTCACCTTCGCGTCACCCTATCGAAATATACTTCGCTCTCCAAAAATATAAACAATCCTTAGGGTGCGCGATCCTGAAAGTCACCTTATCGTTGCTTCACGTCACGCACTGAGCGCTACAGCGCATACGCAGCGCCACCACAGTGCGTCACCATATTGCCCCAAACTTTTTCATCCAGGAGAACAACCATGACCAAGCGTCGTCGTACCGCCGGCCTCATCGCCGGCCTCGCGATTGCGGGCACCGCCCTCATCGCACCGGCTGCATCCGCAGCAACCCACACCGAGTCCTACCCGGAGACCCCGGCCGTCAACGCCAAGCTCCCCATCGTCCACACCAGCCACGGCTCCGACCACATGAAGGCCAACGTGCTCAACCCGCGTCCGGTCTGCAACCCGTGGGAGGACCACCGCACCGTGGTCTACAAGGTGACCGATAACTTCATGCCGGCAGGCACCATCTCCACCACCAACCAGACCAAGAAGGACATCCCGCTGCAGCAGGACCTGTCCAAGTCCCAGTCCATCACCCTGTCCGTCAACGGTGACCGCACTGAGACCACCTCCATGAACGCGGGCGGCAAGGGCTCCGGCAAGAACTCCGAGGGCTCCTTCGGCATCTCCCACCAGATCGCCACCAAGCTCGGCGCCTCCGCGTCCTACTCCCTGTCCTGGGAGGCTGGCCAGTCCATCGGCCCGTACGATGTTCCGCCGAACCACACCGGTGAGGCCACCTACGGCTTCCGCGTTCTGAACATGACCGGTACCCAGCAGTACTGCAAGCCGAACGGCACCTGGTCCACCCCGACCTTCTGGTCCGCAATGCAGCCGATGAAGAACGAGGTTCGCGTCAAGCTCTACGACGACATCGCTGATTCCTACGCTCCGAACAAGGACGCTCAGAACACCACCGACGTCAACGACCCGAAGGTTGTTGAGGAGGAGAAGTCCCCGGAGGCTGACGCTGAGGTCATCAAGGACAACGAGGTTGCTCCGGAGGAGAAGGTTGTCTCCGAGGCCGAAGGCAAGAAGGAAGAGGAAGCCGACAAGAAGGTCCAGGAGGACGTCGAGAACGGCAAGACCGATGAGGCTAAGCAGAAGCTGGACCTGAAGCCGGTTCTGACCACCTCTGGCGCTAAGCACGCAGGTTTCGCAGGCACCGTTGCTCTCCGCCTGGAGAACGTCGGCACCGAGCGCTACTACGGCAACTACCCGGCAGTTCAGTACCGCGTTGACGTCAAGACCGCTGAGGGCCCGAAGGGTGTTGACCGCCTGATCACCCCGCGTTCCTCCAATGGTGCGCACATCCGCGACCTTGGCTTCGACGAGAAGACCTCCACCCGCTCCTTCGAGGTCACCCTGGCCAACCCGATTAACGCTGGCGAGTCCGCTCGCGTTGCCAACCTGGACTTCGGCGACGGCAACACCAAGGAAGGCCGCCTGAAGAACTACATCGAGGTCACCCAGATTTCCCGCCTCGACGGTGACAAGTCCACCCACAACGACCAGAACGTTGATTCCCGCGAGATCACCGTCAAGGACACCGGCAAGAAGGCTGAGGGCCTGTTCTAAATAACAGCCCCCTCCTCTACATAACGAGTGTGCAGCACGCCGGCGCTTAGTCCGGCTGCGAGAGAGTGCGTAAACCCCCGACCGCCCCCATGCGGTCGGGGGTTTACGTTTCTCCGGTTTGGAGCGCCCAGCCCCACTAGCGCTGTTATGTACTAATACACTAATGCAGTCGATGCAATGTTTGTTGGATATTCTGAGATAATGCTTTCCTCTCGCACCGCGCTCGCGGGCATTCTTTCGGTGGGGCTGATTCTTTCTCCTCCCCACACTCATCTCGCACACGCGCAGTCTTCAGTTGATTCCGCACACTCAGCAGACTCGCTGAGCAGCGAGGTCGCAGACATTGATCAGCACTCTTCTGCTCTCGATCCCATTGCGCTGGGCCCGTTGGCGCCTGTGCTCTTCGCGGAGAATATCTTTGCCGTATGGGGACCGCTACTCCAGCTGTTAAAGATTCCCGTCGTGGCGCCGGAAGCCACGCGCCCACCGGCCACCGCCGCGCCGGCACAGCTGAGCGAGCTGCAGCACATCCAGGACAACGTGTGGCAGTTCAAGGCCTACTCACCATCCATGGACCGCGTCATCACCAACGACATCATTCTCCCGCCGGGTGGATTGGAGAATACTCAGCCCCGCCCGACCTATTACTTGCTCGGTGGCGCCGGAGGAGGCGAGGACGCACTGTGGTGGGACGGCGGAGGAGCCTCCGAGTTTTTCCAGGACAAGCAGGTCAATGTTGTCTCGCCGCGCGGTGCTTATGGCTCAATGATGTCCGATTGGGCCCAGCCGCACGACATGCACGGAAAGTACAAGTGGGCCACCTACCTGACCAAGGAGCTCCCGCAGCTTATCGACGCCGAGTTTCACGGCAACGGTACCGACGGCATCGCGGGCGTGAGCAACTCTGGCGGCCCAGCACTCGAACTTGCCACCTATGATCCGCGGTTCAAGGTAGCCGGTTCCATCTCCGGTTGCCCCTCGACCACGGGAGTTGTCGCGCAAGGCTTCGCGTGGGTCAGCGCGGCGTTCTACGGCACGGACCCGGCGCGCTCCTTTGGTGCGCCGTGGGATCCGGCGTGGGCTCGGCATTCGCCGGTTCTCAACCTCGATAAGCAGCACGGCAGGAAGACGTTTGTCATCGTCTCACGCGGTGGCCCGGCGGACTTTGATGTCGACATTGAGGACTCACCGCTGCCGGCACTAGGCCTCAATGAGCGCTTGGATTATTGGTGCAGTTCCTACTACGCCAAGCAAGCCACCGCAGCTGGCGTGGATCTCGATTACTACGAGCTTCCGGAAGGACGCCACACGTGGGGGCTGTTCCGACGTGAGCTGGCCATCAGTTGGGCCACGGTGGGCCCGGCCCTCGGGGTGTAGTCCCTAGATCACCGCACGTTGCATTAGTAAAATCAGCATCCATGAATGTCATGGATACGTGGGAACCCACACTTACGACAGGACCACTTCTCGGCATCGCCGCGGCTGCAATTGCGGTCATCTTGGTCCTTGTCATCTACTTCAAGGTGCACGCCTTCGTCACCCTCGTCACGGTCTCCGCGCTGACTGCGTTGGCCGCCGGCATCCCACTGGATGGCGTGGTGCCCACCATGACGAGCGGCTTCGGATCGACGTTGGGTTCCGTGGCCTTGCTGGTGGGCCTGGGCGCCATGATCGGGCGGTTGGCGGAGACCTCCGGCGGTGCCAAGACGCTTGCCGACGCCCTCGTGAAACTCTTCGGCGAAGACAAAGCGCCCCTGGCGCTGGGCGTGGCCTCCCTCATCATGGGTTTTCCCATCTTCTTCGACGCGGGTCTCATGGTGATGCTGCCGGTCATCTTTGCCGTCGCCCGGCGCCTCGATGGCCCAGTGTTGGCCTACGGCATCCCCGCCGCTGGTGCTTTCTCCGTCATGCACGTCTTCGTCCCACCGCACCCGGGGCCTGTCGCGGCTGGTGAGTTCTTCGGCGCGAACATCGGCCTCATCCTTATCTTCGGTCTCCTCGTCGCGCTGCCCACGTGGTATCTCTCCGGCTACCGCTTCGGGCTCCACCTAGGAAAGAAGTACCCCTACCGCCTTGAGGAAGCGGTCACCGGCGCGCTGGTGAGCGAAGCGGAACTGCCGGCGCGCCCAGCCTCCCCGTTCGCAGTTCTCAGCATCCTGTTCATCCCCATGGTGCTTATCTTTGGCAATACCGGGCTAACCACGCTGGGCACCGCTGGCCTCGTCGACCCCGCTGCTTCATGGGTGCGCTTCTTCATTTTCTTAGGCCAGACCCCGATCGCCCTGCTGATCACCACTCTTGCGGCGATGGCCGTGCTGGGCCTGCGCCGCGGGGAAAGCAAGAGCGCCATCGAAAAGACCGTGGAGTCTTCGCTCGGTCCGATTTGTTCCGTCATCCTCGTCACCGGTGCCGGCGGCATGTTCGGCGGGGTGCTGCGCACCAGCGGCATCGGTGACGCGCTGGCGGATTCCATGTCCGGACTCGGCATCCCCGTCATCCTGGCCTGCTACCTCATCGCGGTAGCTCTGCGCCTGGCACAGGGCTCAGCCACCGTTGCCCTCACCACGGCCGCAGCCCTCATGGTGCCCGCCGTGGAGGCAGGCGGCTTCACGGAAATCCAGCTGGTCCTCATCACGCTTGCCACCGCGGCAGGTTCCGTCTTTGGCAGCCACGTCAATGACTCGGGCTTCTGGCTCGTCGGCCGGCTCATGGGCATGGACGTATCGACCACACTGCGGACCTGGACGGTAAACCAAGCGCTGATTTCCTCAATCGGCTTCGGCATTGTCCTTATCTTCTACGGCGCCGCCGCCTTACTGTAGCCACTTCTTAGCTCGTTGCAGTTAGCGCGAACACCTCGCTTCGCGCAAACCTCCCTTCGCGCTCACCGGCAGCCCGCTCGGCAACCTCCTAACGCTCACGGTGAGCGCAAAGGGTGCGGGCACGTAGCACGAGCCCGACTTAACTCACTATCGAGTGCTGAAGACCCAGCCACCCTTGACAATGCGGTCTGCGGGTTCAGCGTCTGGGTAGTTGTTTTCGGCACTAATGCGGCTCAAGTCAGAACAGAGCAGGGTCCCCTGGCGGACACCTCCCTTCGCGCTCACCGGCAACCCGTGGAGCAGCCTCCTAACGCTCACGGTGAGCGCGAAGGGCGGAGGTCGAGTTGTGTGAGCGCGAAGGGCGGGGTCGGGTTGTGTGAGCGCGAAGGGCGGCCCCGCGATGCCTCAACACCAAGCGGGAAAGTCTTGTAGCTACAGCTAGCTCTGGAGGTACTGCGCCGCCTCGGCGGCCAGCTCCTCCGGCGCGGCGCTGACATCCAGCACCAGCCCTGCTTCTTCTGGGCGCAGGTCCTCCAGCGTCTCGAACTGCGAATCAAGCAGGGACACGGGCATGAAGTGCCCGACGCGATGGCTCATACGATCCTTGAGCAGCTCATAAGAGCCGTGTAAATGCACAAAAACTGTGTCCGGCGCTGCGGCACGAATGATCTCGCGGTAGGAGTACTTGAGCGCAGAGCAACCGACGATGGCTCCATCCTCGTGCTCCGCAAGGAAACGTCCAATGGATTCGAGCCAGGGCTGTCGGTCGAGGTCATTGAGAGCCTGCCCCGAGGCCATCTTCTCGATGTTCGCCGCTGGGTGCATATCGTCCCCATCCCGAAAGGGCAGGCCAGTGCGTTGTGCCAACAACTCCCCTACCGTAGACTTGCCACAGCTCGAGACTCCCATAACCACAACGTGCTTGCGCATCAATCCTCCTTAAGCATGCCACGCGCTACCCAATGCACGCTGCGCGCTTAACGCAGCGGCGCGTAGCCAAACTCGCCGCGCTGCACTTCGCCACGGGCATTGGGCTCAAAGGTTGCACACAGTGCGGCCGCCACGTAGCGCACGCCGCCTTCCGATGCGGAAGAACCGACGCGCTCAGCGCAGTTCTGCAGCGCGGGCAGGCCGATGTCCTGCCCCGGCCTCGTCATGGAGAAAAAGGACGCAGCCATCATGGTGTTGCCATCGGCGCGCACGTATTCCGAGGAGCCCTTGATAGCCTGCCAGGCAATCGCCCCGACGGGATCAGTGCGGAACTGGTCCCGCTCAGTCTGGGTCAGCTCAGCGTTGGCGGCGGGCACGGTGAGAGACGCAACGAGTAGCGCAGCGCCTGCGGCGAGAAATCGAAAGTTTTTCATAGGAATACTGTATCCCCACAGCAGAGGGATTGTCTCAGCGTTTGTTATTTGCTTTCTACAGGGACAGCTTCGCGTATCTGCCGAATCCCAGCAGGACCCACGCGGCAACAACCACCCAGCAGGCTGACCCCAGCCGCGCGCAGTTCCACAGCAGCCTCGGGCAGGCTCATCGTTTCGGCAGGAGCCGGCCGCCAGTCGCGGACACCGTAATCCCAGGACTCACCGCTGTTAGGACAAGCCAGCAGCGGCTTATCGGTTCCTGCGCGAAGCGTCTTCACCACCGCGAGCGCCTGCGAAGGACTCACACAGTTCACACCTATAGCACCCAACCGCGGTGCCTGTTGAGCCAGTTCGATAACGCGCGATAGCTTCGCAGGGTCAGCAGCAATGGCACCGGTAATGCTCAGCGCAAAGGGCTTGGGTTGATCCGAAAGAAGTTCCAGCAACGCTGCGACCTCATCAACGTTGGGGATGGTTTCTGCAAGGAGGAAATCCGCGTCCGTATCCGCGAGCACCGCTACCCTGCGGGCATGCCAGCGCTGCAGATCACCGCGGGTAAGGCCATAGGCCCCGTCATAATCAGTACCTCTCCCCGGCCCCGCACCATAGGGGCCAATGGATGCGGCGACCAGCAAGCCAGGCTGGGCACTGTGCTTATCGACGACCCCACGAGCCACCCCAACACTACGGCGCAGAAGCGCCTCCGCGTCCTCGTCTAAAGCATCGAAAGTGACTTGATAAGAAGCCGTGGTGGCCACCTGGGCACCAGCGGCGAAGAACTCAGCATGAGCAGATTCAATAAGCGCGGGGTTCTCACGCAGCACTCGCGCTGACCACAGCGGGCCTGAGATGTCGTGTCCCTGGGCTTCAAGAAGGGTTCCGAGGCCGCCGTCGAAAAGCAGCGGAGCATCAAAAAGTCCCATGCCGCCCGAGCCTAACAGCCAGCCTTACCCAGCGGTCTAGCTCAGCCCCTTCTCCTCAATCCACGACACATAAGTGCAAATTATCCATCCCCAGGAAGAATCCATAAATTTCCATAGAAACACCCAAGGTTTTGGACATAGTTGACCCGTCATCAACCAAAACCCCAGGATGTGAGAATGTGACCCTGAGCGACCACCCCCAATCGTCACCCCCGATCGACGTAGTTTTCGGCCCAAACTATGCAAGTTCAGGCAAAAAGAGCCCGAAAGCCAAAAGAACCTTAGAACTGGGGCGAGAAGCGTCGCAAACCTAAGTGAAATCCTTAAAGCCACTGGTCAGTTAGGATTTCCAGGGCGCAACGAGCTTTAATCTTAGGCGAAAACAACCGCACGCCATGCGGGATTCACACCGCCGATAAGGCCCAACATAGAAAGGGGAACCACAATGTTCCGCCTTCAGCTTAGACGCACCACCACGAAGATTATTGCTCCGGTCGCAGCAGCCGCTGCACTCTTCGCAGGTTCCGTTAACACCCCTGCTCAGGCTGGTAGTTCCTTCGGCGCCTTCAATCCGGCTTCCTTCGGCGTTGCTACCCCAGCCGCCGCTGGCCCAGTTGCGCAGGCACCCTCTACCTCCGCGAGCGTCCAGGGACTCATTAATCAAACTAATGCACACCGCAAGGCCAACGGCCTCGCTCCGCTGCGCGTTGATGCCAACCTGACCAACCTGGCACAGGACTGGGCCAACACCCTCAGCCGCGATGGCGTCACCCGCCACCGCCCGAACTACTGGACCTACTACCCCGCCAATCTGCCGGCTGGCGGCGAGAACGTCCTCCAGGCATGGACCGACTACAGCGATGCCCGCCTGGTACAGCTGTGGATGGACTCCCCGGGCCACCGCAAGAACCTGCTTGACCCGCGCGCAAAGTCCGTCGGCATCGGCCTGGCCACCACCCCCGAGGGCAAGCTGTACGCCGTACAGAACTTTGGCCGTTAAGCGCTAAGTGCAAGCCAGCTACCTACCGTTGTGATGCGTCCGTGAGGATAGAGCCTCTCGGCGCATCTTCTAGTTTTACATACTTTAGGTGGGACTTTTCACTCGCCCACCAATTTCAGGATCAGCAAACGAAACAGCTCATCACAGAAGAATGCAAACCATCCACTGAGCTTGGAGACCATACTGCGAGCCCTCGTCGCCGATCCTCCTCTAAACTTGCCTTTAACATTCAACTAGCTGCACAGTACGTAACAAAAGGAGGGGCTATGACCGTCCGCGTTCCGATGTCCCCTCCTGTCCTCGAATGGGCTGTTGAGAGAACACGGCTCCCGATTAATGAGCTGGAAAAGAAATCTGACTTCCGTTCTTTGCGCTCTTGGCTAGTAGGTGAAAGCACCCCAACGTTCAGACAAGCTCAGAAACTAGCCAAGCTTGCGGGAATCCCTTTTGGCTACCTGCTTCTCGAAGAACCTCTCAAACGCACCCCTAAGCTTCCTGACTTCAGGACCCCCGGAAGCTCTCCGTTGTCCGAATTCAGCCCAGCCCTTGAACAGACGATTTATGCCTGCGAGCGGCGCCTAGAGTGGTACGCGGAAGATGCCCTTGCTAACGGCATTCCGGCACCTAGCTTTATCGGCCGTTTTTCTACGTATACTCCTATATCTCAAGCTACGGAGTGGGCGTACGGTCTACTGGACTGGGGTCCGGGTAAGCAAGAAAGAAGCCGAGATCGCGTGGCAACCCTCGCTGATGCCATTGAGCGCACCGGGATTTTGGTCATGCGTAGCTCCATCGTGGGCAATAACACTCACCAGAAACTTGATGCTGATGAGTTCCGTGGTTTTACGTTGATCCGAAATTCTCACGGCCTCATTTTCATCAACGGTGCGGACTCTGGTGTAGGAAAACTGTTTAGCTTGGCCCACGAGTTCGGACACGTTCTTCTAGGCGAGCAAGGAGTTTCCGGTGGTCCTTTCAACCAGCGCGCCGTCGAACGTTGGTGCAATCAATTCGCCGCAGAGCTGCTTGTCTCTACCAAGGACACGCTCAAACAATGGTCCGAAACCAAAGACTTGGAAGCAGTGTGCCGGTGGGCGTACAAGACTTTCGGCGTAAGCCGCGACGTCACAGTATGGATCCTCGTAGGTAATGGTGTACTCCCCCGTGAAGCTGGTCAGCGATTCCTCCAGGAATCTCCACGCCCCGCGACAACAAGGCAGTCTGGCGGCGGCGACTTCGCTCTCGGTCTGCGTTCCCGTCTGGGCGGGCGCTTTCTCGAAGCGGTCACCGGAGCGCTCACCGAAGGCAGAATCGGCGAACGCGAAGCATCCCGTCAGCTTGGAATCAAGAAAATCAGCACTATAGAGGCTTTGGTTGACCACTACCAGGGACTGACATGACGCGCTACCTCATCGATTCCAATATCGTTATCAACGCGGTTCGAGTGTATCCCCGCGACGTTTTTCCAAGCTATTGGGAGTCTTTCGAGAATTTCGTGACAACTCAAACGTTTTTCTTTCATGACACCGTTCAAGAAGAGCTGGAGCGGAGAAAAGATTTCGTATCAGAGTGGTTCCAGGACTTTGTCCCTCATGACCAAATTCTGCACGTAGACAATGCCGAGGTTGAGTCATACCGTCTCCTGTCTACATGGGTCGCTTTCGAGCGTGAGCCTCAGTTCGAAGAAGCGGCAGTACAAGAATTTCTCAATGATGCTGCGGACTCATGGCTCGTGGCCTCTGCCCATGCCCGAGAGCTCTCAATCATTACCGATGAGAAATCCCAACCGCGCAGAGTCAACAGAGTCAAGCTCCCTGACGCGGCTGCCGCATTAGGAGTTCACTGCTCCACTTACTTGGATTTCCTTCGGTCGCAGGGAATCTATTATTGATTAGAGGCTAATAACCGCGCCGAGGTGTAAGTTAGCTCTGCCCCCTCAGCACGGTGAAAGAACAGATTTATACCGTACTACGACGCATGTACTCAAGGTTCTTGCCATAGATGGTCAACCCTGTGATGTCGTGCTCATCAGGTTTCCGGAACATGAAGGATGCCAAGTAGCCGATAACAAGAGTTCCTGCAAAGGCAACGATCGAGACCAAGAATGGCCCCTGGTCCAGCTTTCCAGCAAAGTACGCTGCAATCGCTCCGCAAATGAGCCCAATGAGAACGCCATTGGAATTTGCGGCCTTCGTAAAGATACCCAAGACAAATACCGCAGTAAGCGGAACTCCAAAAAGACCGGTAATCGCGAGGAACAGGTCCCACAGGTCCGACTGGTTGGTGATGATGAGATACAGCGCGACGGCCAACCCGAAGGTTCCGGCGATGATGATGACTAGGCGAGAGAAAGTAACCGACGCTTCCTTTGCCGAGAAGCGGTTATAGATATCTACGACAACGCACGCGGAAGTCGAGTTGAGCGAAGAAGAAATAGTCGATTGCGCAGCCGCCAAGATGGCAGCAATCAATAGTCCGGCAATGCCTGCAGGCAGCTCCGAAAGAATGAAATACGGCACTACAGCAGAAGTGTTGACTCCTTCAGGCAGTCCACCCTTCGCTTCGTAGAAGTTATACAAAGCCGTTCCCATTCCGTAGAACAGCGGAATAGTTATCAGCGCCAGAACTCCGTTGACGATGAGGGACTTCTTCGTCGCTTGAATCGTAGGAGTCGTTTGGTAGCGCTGAACGACGTCCTGAGAAGAGGTGTATTGGTGCAAGCTGTTCAATACATTTCCGATAAAGATGAATGGTATCGAGGAGAAGACTGCATTCGTGGTGAAGTTGTCCGCTGAGTAGAATTTCCCTTCTTCAGCAGCGTTAACCACAGCACCGCTAAATCCATCAGGAGTCATAGCCATGGCCGTCAGCACTACCACTGCAGCGCCAGCCAACAGCAAGATACCCTGAATCACATCAGACCAAATCACGCCTTCCATACCTCCCAGGAAGGTGTACACAACGCAAAGAACGCCTACAAATACAGCGACAACCAGCGGGTTGATATCTGCCACCGACGTAATCGCCAATGTTGGCAGATAGATAACGATGGCGATGCGCCCAACGTGATACAGAACGAAGAGGAGCGAGCCAAGAACTCGGAGGACAACGGAGAACCTCTCCTCAAGGTATTCGTAGGCCGTCGTGACATCCAGCTTCCTAAAGAACGGGACGTAGTAACCAATCAAGATTGGAACAATCGCAAAAATTGCGAGGTTTCCAGCCGAGTAGGCCCAGTCAGTCAGATATGCCTTTTCCGGCGTCGACATGAATGTGATGGCAGACAGCGTCGTGGCATAGATAGAAAATCCCGCTGCCCAGCCAGGAACCCTGCCGCCCGCTTTGAAGAATTCTTCCTGGTCACTGCCGGCCCTACGCGCAAAATAAGCGCCGACAAGAAGCATTCCCAGGAGATAGAGGATCAGAACTATCCAGTTGAGTGTTCCGAACGATTGCATTTGACCTTCCCTTCAGGGCTTTCATTGCAGAGAGCTAAATCACTCTCCGATTCGTCTGTGCAACAAAGCATGTTGAAAGATACAATACATCAGACGTCTGATGTGTGAAAGGATTTAAGATAAAGCCGTCTATCTTTTGCCCATCAGTGTGAAGGATTTCTCCCCCAGCAGCTTTCATTTTTCATAAATCCAGCCGAGGTGGGAGGCTTAAGATGGTTCGACCAGAAAAGAGGGAAACCAGTGGACACCGGAACGTGGGGATTCAGCGAAGCCAAACATCGCCCTGCCTCAACCACACAACAGGCTGTCGAAGGCATCAAACAATTCATTCGGGACAACGCCCTCAAGCCTGGGGACAACTTGCCAACAGAATCAGAGCTTTGTGCGGAACTCGGCTTCTCTCGCTCCTCCGTCCGCGAGGCGATCAGGATCCTGACGACGTTAGATATCGTCGAAGTCAGGCACGGAACAGGAACCTTTGTTTCCAGCACGACACTCAAGGCCTTAGTTCAAGGCCTCATTTTTCGAGCGACTCTCGACGCTGATGACAACCTTGAAACACTTCGTAACGTGGTGGAGATTCGGCAGGCAATTGATCTAGCTATCGGACAAGAAATCACAACCAAACCCGACCCCTCGAAGCTAGATCAGTTGAGCGCCATCGTCGAAAAGATGTCAGCCAAGCGGGAGCAAGGTCTCAACTTTGCCGAAGAGGATCGGGAGTTTCATCAGGTTCTGCTTTCAGAAGTAGCCAACCCGATTATCCGTGAGCTCAATGATGCCTTCTGGCAAGTGCACATGAACGTCATTCCATTACGCAAATTGGAAGAACCCCAGGACTTAAGCAGAACAGTTCGCGCACATCAAGACATCATCGATGCTCTACAGAACAATGACCTCAAGAAGTACCAAGGGTCTGTGCTCAGGCATTACGAGCCCCTACTGACTTCGCTGTGACAGTCCGCGTCAGCTATAAAAGCTCCGCGTAATCCACGCAGGATCTGTAATGGCAGTGCCAATGATGATTGCGTCGGCACCGGCGCGCTTTCCTGCAGCCACATCATCGCGCGAGGCAAACCTGCCTTCGCCGATCACAAAAGCATCCTCACCACAAAGCCGTCGCCCCTCTGCCAAGCATTCAAGATCCGGGCCTTCGGTCTTGGTCCGGAACTCTGTATAGCCTGCCAGCGTCGTTGAAATTATATCCGCCCCCGCTTGGTGGGCCCGCTGCATTTCTTCCGGGGTAGAACAGTCAGCCATCGACAGAACATTAAGTCGGTGACACTCCGCGACAAGGTCGGAAAAGCTTGAACCATCAGGCCGAGGGCGATCCGTAGCATCCGCACAGATAACAGCTGCACCTGCCTCAGCCAATTGGCGTACGGACTCAACGGTAGGGGTGATATAAACCCCCTCACTCCCCTCCTTTGTCAGACCGAAAACTGGTACATCTACTGCGGCTGCGATTGCCTCGACATCCTCAATGCCGCCATACCCGCCACACCGGATTGCGCGGCTTCCGCCCTCAACACACGCACGAGCGACATGCGTCAAGGTGTGGGTATCGCGCATTGGGTGACCATCTGGCGCTTGCACCGAGACAATCACCGAGTTTCGAATCATGTCGTGAACTTCTTCTCGGCGGTCCGCCAGTTCACTACTCTTATACCTAAACATATGCCTGAGCCCTCCTCTGGATAAATCGCAGATAAACGTTGCTAAAAAGCGTTATCTCGAGCAAAGGCCGCTGCGCCTACTAACGGGGCTGTCGCCGGGGATTCAGTAACCTGAACTGCAACGGAGCGATTCGGCTTCAACGCGAAATCCTCTATGGCCTGACGGAATGGTTCTTCGACAGCGGCCCCAATCTGGCACACACCGCCGCCTAAGACAACGGCATCGAGATCGAGCCCTGAAACAAGACCAGCCACCGCGCGGCCAAGGCCATAGGAATTGCCTCGAATAATCCGGGAAGCGAGCTCATCTCCCTGGTTCATTCTTTCCACGACCTTTTCGAGGGGAGCCGCTAACTGGGCCCGTTCCTTCCACTGCACCCGCTCGCTCGCCGGGTTCGTAGAAAATTCTTCGTAATACGCAGCCAGGCTATTGCCGCTCATAATGTTCTCGGCGCGGTCCGCAAAGCCCCGGAAATCAGCACACAAGAGCTCCGAAAACTCTCCAGCTGATCCGGTAGGTCCGCTAAGCAAAATCCCGTTATCGCTTACCGCACCACCGACACCAGTCCCCAACGAAAGGTACAGGACTCTGCCTGACTGAAAATCCCTCGCGGCTCCGAGCATTAGCTCTCCGTACGCCCAGACCCTCACATCGTTATGAACAGCACACGGGAGATCTACAACCTCTTTCGCGACCTCGCGAAGGTTGGTGCCAGCCCAGTTCTTAATGGTGTCTCCGTTGTAGGTGACGAGCCCTTCGGGAGCTCTAATGACTCCTGGCGAACCAATGCCGATTCGCGCCGGAGTACTACCCGATTCCTCCAAAGCCAGCTGAATGGCTCTCTGGATCTGCTCCTGTGGTGAAGCCCCGGCTGGCTGGGTAGGTATCTTTCCCAGCGCTACTGCTTGAGTTGGGTCTTCATCAGCCACGAAGCCCCAACCAATCTTTGTTGCACCGACATCAAGCGCAAGCGTACTAGTCACTCTTCACTCGTTTCGTCGTAGTTCAGGGGAATTAGGGCTCGATCACGTGAGCGGCATCGACGATCTCATGAATCTTGGCCAGCTCCTCATCGTTCAGAGCGACATGCGGACGGGACATGAGCCCCGACGGGAAGACACCCAGGTGGTGAAGCGCTGCCTTAAAACTGCCGAGGCCCTGCGAGCTTCCGCCCATGCGCGTGCCGTCACCAACACCAACGATGGTGAAAAGGTCACAAATCTTAGACTGCAATTCCGCAGCCTCTGCATACGCCCCGTCAACCAAGAGCTCATGCAGCTTCACGTAGGAAACTGGGTCCACGTTACCCAGACCAGGTACCACGCCATCGGCGCCTGCCAGGTAAGCAAAATCGACCGTAGTTTCCGAGCCGGTCAAGACCACAAAATCTGTTACCCCGGCCTTGTTGCGGGCACTAATCAAGGCACGCGTGTATCCATCATTGCCGCCAGAATCCTTCACGCCAGCAATAACGCCTTCCTTGGCAAGAGAAATAAGAGTAGCAATATCCAGCACCGAGTGAACGCTGACCGGAATGTTGTACGCGTAGATAGGGGTCTCTGGCGCGGCTTCATGAAGAAGTCGGAAGTGCTCAGCAATTTCTACATCGTGAGTACGAACATAAAAAGGCGCAGTGGCAACTAGCCCTTGCACCCCGAGCGCGACGGCATCTTCAATGTGCTCGATTACTCGCGGAGCCGTCATGTCAATCACGCCGGCAATGACCGGAACGCGCCCTTGAGCCTGTTCCACCACCGTTGCGATGACTTCCTTGCGCTGCTCTCGAGTGAGGAAAGCTACCTCACCTGAAGAACCGAGAACGAACAGTCCATGAACGCCAGCTTTGATAAGACGTTCTGCCTGGCGCTTGAGGGTATCGGTGTCAACGGAGTAGTCCTCATTAAACGGGGTCAGCAGCGGTGGCACCACGCCGCGCAAGAGCTGTGTATTTGCAGTCATGTTCAGGAACCTTCCATTCGCCTTTGTATTGGAGTCATAAGACATCATACGTCTCCTAGGATTGTGATGCAGTTCCTTCTAGCGAAAAGAAGCGGAGCAAAACGCCGACTAACCTACCCCGGCAACAACTCCGAGGCCTCCCCCACCACGCTCACCACGAGCACATCGCGGGCGCGGGAGGCCGCCACGTAAAGCAGAGCCCTCTCCCGCTGCAGCGCCTCGTCGGCCTCGGCCGGCGCTAGGCCCTTCATGAGGTAGCGCTGCGGCAGCGCCTCGCGGCTTACATCCAGCAAGATGACGTGCGTGAACTCCAAGCCCTTGGCGTTATGCATCGTCATCACCGCCACCGGGCGCTCCCGGGAGGTGCGCCGCCCAGTACTCACGGCCACGCCCAACTCACCGAGCTGCATGGCAATCTCATCCTTACGAGGGTTGGTACGGGTCAGCACACCAATGGAGACATCTTCCTCCCCGGAGGTCCAGTCCCGGATATGCGCGGCCAAAGCCTCAGCTTCCTCCGCCTTGCTAGCAGAGCTCAGCACCACCGGTGCCGGGCCCTGGCGCACCGAACGGTAGCCGTGCAGATCGTCGATATCCTCTTCCGAGTCAATCCACTCGGTCCCCTCCAAAATCGCCGTGGCATAGCCCAGATTCTGCCGGGTCGTGCGGTAATTCACCCGCAGCTTCCTCGTAGCACGCCCGCGTGTTTCAATCCCATAGTCACGCAGCACCAAACGCTGGCCATAGATGCGCTGGTGCGAATCCTCCGCAATAAAAATGTCATTCGGCCCATGCTTGGCCACCGCCCTCAGGAATTTCCAGTGGCCGGCGTGGAAGTCCTGGGCTTCGTCGATGAGCACGTGATCAAACATGCCCTCCGTGCCGGTACGGTGCTCCACGATATGCGCGGCTACCACCGCTGCGGCCGCGTAGGTCAGCTTCCCAATGGACGCGCACGCCGCGTGGAAGTACTCCACAATCGCCCACACCGCCTTACGCTCAGCACGAGTCAGCGGCGTGCCACGCCCGGTACGCCGTGCGCGGAGATAGGTCTTCTCATCGGTAATCCCCTGCGTGAGGATCACCGCCGAATACTCTTGTGCCAGGAACGTCGGGTGGGATTTCTCCCGCGGCAGGGACCCACCCTTAAGCTCGGCTGCCTCCTGCCACTGCCGCTTTTCCTCCACGCCATCCAAACCACGGGGTACGAAGTCCGCATCAATGTTGAGCACCGCAGCCATCGCGGCGGCGCGCTCCGTTGCCTGCGCATTCGCCAGCACGTCGAAGACGAGCGCATCAACGCCACTGATCCACAGCCCCGGCGCGCCATGCACGGAGGCCTCCGGGAAGGTCGGGTACAGCTCGTTCATCTGCGTCTTGAGAGCATTGGCTAGCTCACGCGTGTACGTGGTCAAAAAGACGCGCGCCTTCGGATTCTTCTGCAGAAGATGCTTCGTGCGGTGCACCACCACCACGGTCTTGCCGGTACCGGCACCACCAGTGATGCGCGCGGAGCCAGTGTGCTCCGCTTCCACCGCGCGGCGCTGGCTCGGGTGGAGGAAGACGCGCCACTCGGCAAAAGAACCCTTAAGGATCGCGGCCAGTTCCTCTTCGCCGGGGTCGATGGCAAAGTCCATCCGGGCAGCTGGGGACTTGATACCTTCCACCAGCGCCTTGTCGGAGCTGGCATCAGCGGCTGCGGGCTTATCCAGGTCCAAGCCCAGTTCCTCGCGCACCTCCGCAATGCTCATCCCTGACAGCAGGCCAACCACTGCATGATGTTCCCAATCCGGCGCGCTCTCCGACTTCTTCAGGGCCTCATCGACTGTGGCGGCCTGCTCCAGCACCGCTACCGTCTGTGGTGACAGGCCTAGGTCATCGGTGAGCTTTTGCTTGGCGACGCCCACCACATCCCACGGCCGCACGTCCTCACCGTCATCAGTAGTATCCGCCGAAGGCGTGGCCGACGGCTCCGCTTCCGAAGAACCCACAGCATCCCCTGCCGGCGCAGCCGAAGACTCTGCTGCAGAGCCCGCTGCAGAATCTGCCTCTGCAGCTGCTGCCTCGGCGGCGAGCTGCTCGGCCGCCAAGCGCTTGGCACGCGATTCAATCTCCGCCTGCGACATCGCCGCCGAAGCTCCCGGCGCGGTGGCATCCACGAGCGCCGGCACTCCGGAGACTTCATTGACCACCAGCGTCTTCGACGTGGCGAGCGCATAGGCATCGTCGTGGTTGAGAATGTCAATGAGCACGAACATGGTGTCGTTGCCATCGTGCAGCTCGAAGAGCACCGCGCGGTACTTGCGGTTCACCCGCGCGGTGCGCACTCGCTTATCCGCCGCATCCTTAATGGGCTCCACGTGCAGCGAAGGGTTCGTGGGATCCTCCACCAGCTTGTTGCAGAACTCAAAGATCTGGTTTCCCAAGTTGTAGCGGTCCTCAATGCGGCGGTAGAAGGACAGGCTCGTTGCCATTGCTTTCCTCTCTTAAAAATCAGCAGATCAGGAGGCGCTCAGCGCCGCGGTCAGGGAATCGGGAACAGAATCGAAATCAGCGCCGAAGACTGCATAGCCTTCAGCCTCAAAGTCTTCACGCAGGTCTTCAACATCCTCAGCAAAGAGCAACAGGACTTTCTGCTGCGGCCACTGTGCTACCACCGGGATGCCGGAAACCTCACCACCGATGGAATCAGCATCCGGCTCGGGAAGCTCTGCCGCGGCCATTGCACGCAGCGCAGCGTGCACCTCCGGCTCGTCGGCGAAGGCTTCCAGTGCCTCAGCCCAGCCAGGTGAAATCGCCGTCTCTGCCGCAGAACCTGCCGGCACTGAAGGAGTACTCGGAGACGAAATCTCACTAGGAGCCACGGGCTCGCCCACAGTCGACGGCACACCCTCAAGTGCATCTTCCGAGGTCTGCGGAGCAGTCGGCTGCGCATCGCGCGCCACCACGTCCTCCAGCACGGAGTCCTCAACCTCGACCTGTGCGAGGTCAGGGTCCAGATAGGCTAAGTTGCTCAAGCCCAAGAACAGCCGCCAACCGTCCAAATCTTCAGAGGCATTCCTGGCATCGAAACGCAGGCGGCGATACGCATCGCCTACACGGACGGCTACCGTGCCGAGGTACGTCTTCTCGAAGCCATCAGGCAGCTGTTTACCACCCATAGATGCTTCCACTAGGGCGGACGTGCTTAGAATCGCCCAATTCTCCAACGGCTTCATAAGCAGCGTGAGCAGCAGAGTGATGGGATCCTCGTCCACGCGGTTCAATAATTCTTGCGATGCATTATATTTCTTCGCCAACGGCGACCGCAGCTGCGGGCTCACCCACACTGGCGGCTCCACCGGCTCGTTGCGCACTGTTGCTTGCCGGGCATCGATGTCCTGCCACGTCAGCGACCACGGCAGATAGCCCAACTCATAGAGCCCATTGCGCTTATCAAAGTCATCCTTCACGCGGTTGTGCACCGCACTCGCGTGGTAGGCGGCGCCATCAAGGTACACAGCGACGTCACGGATGGCGTTATCGCGGGTGGAGAAGACGAAGTCCGGGATGGTGCCGCCAATCTGCTTCTGTTCTTCCATAACCCAATCGTGGCGCGAGCCTTCAAAGCTGACGTCCCACTGCGCATGGTTCCCCTTCATGGATTCGACCACCGTGGCACCGCACTCCTTCAAGTCTGCGCGCAGCTGCTCCACAAAGCGCTGCTCCAGCTTGGACTGCTCACTGCGCTCGGGGCGCTCTTCGGTGAGATGCCCCTCCCAGGTGAAGGCGGCGGGATCAGCATCGGTAGAGACATGGAGGTCGTCGGCCAAAATCTTGCGCAGTGCCACCACCGCGGCCTCCCGGGAGGTCTGCGGGATGTGGCTACTGCGCGCAAACGGCAGCAGGCAGGAGGGGCAGCACTGCCGCACTTCCTCAGCGCAATGGCAGGAGGCCAAGCGGCGGTAGGCCACGAGCAGCATCTGACGCACATGCGCCGGCTCAGTGAATTGCGCCAGGTAACCAGTACCCCCCGGCACGGTGTCGTGGATAAGCAGCATATCCACCGGGCTGCCATCAGAATCCACACGCACCGGCTCCACATCCAAGTGATCTGGGTTGCCGCCCAGGTACTCCTTGAAGCCGAGCTTGAGTGCCGCCACCAAGGAGGGCAGCGTGGTGGACTCCACCATGCCCAGCAGCGCCGGCAGGTGCACCAGGACCGCCTGCGTTCCCAGGCTGCGTCCCAACGCAAAGCTAATGGAGTGCTCCTCAGCCGCGTTGCGGTATTCGCACCACGGCGCATGATCCTGCCAACGGTTCGCACCCACATCGGAATCCAAGTGCCCGCAACGCTCACACACGCGAAACAGCGGCGCCTCGCGCTCTACTGCCGCAAAGGTACGCGGGCTGCCACCGCCCATACGGCCCAAGTTCAGCCAACGCATCTCCACGTGCGCCAAGTACTCCATACCGAAGCCGGAATCCGACAGGTACCAGGCCTTACCCCGCCCGCCCTCGGGCACATCAAAGCTCAGCTGCGTTTGGAAGCGAAGCGAGGTGCGGTCATCAGAGATGTCATTGATGGCGGAGCGTGCGGCGTCCACGGTGGCATAGACCTTGGTCATCTCCACCACATCAATGAGCTGGTTCCTATCCGCGAAGCCCTTGGACCCACACTCCGGGCACGCACCCACGCGCGGGGCGGCCACGGCCACGTCCTCATCGCTAGAGAGCACCGCACCAGTGGCCTCCGAGTAGGAGCACTCCGGGCACAGGCGCCACTGTGTCAGCGCCGAGTGGTGCTCCCCCAACTCCACCGAGTCCACTTTCGCGCCCACGCCCTGCACGTAGAAGGTATTGCCGGGCGCCAGCTCGGTGAGCGCTGAGGACACCCCACGGCTATAGCTATAGGTTTCCGTCTCAAACTTCTGCACCTCCTCATTGAAGGAGGAGACAGCCAAGTTGAACTCCACGGCATCATCCAACAACGTGAAGTTCGGCAGCAGCCCGAAGCGCTCCAAAGCGCTAATCCAGTACTCATCGGCGTGGTCCTCCAGCTGCTTGCGCACAAACCTCTGGGAGGCCACCGTGGCGTCATACTGGTTCTTCAGCTCCTCATCCTCGACCGCGGAGGCCTCCACGCGTGCCTTCAACTCCGTCACGCGCTTGCTCAGTACCTCCCGGCGGGATAACAGCAGCTTCTGCGTAGTACCCCAACGCTCACGTGCGGACTGCAGGTCCACCACCATGCCGGACGAAGCACCGTCCTCCCCCGGCAGGCACCAACCGCGCAGCTCTTCCAGAACTTCCGCCGAAGCATGCTGTGCCACCGTAGCCGCAAAACGTTCATAGGCCGCCAACACCACCGAGGATGAGAGCTCCACCAGCGCATCAATCACGGAGTAGCTGGCGTGCGTAAACACATCGCGCGCACTACGCAGCTGCTCCACCGAGCGCCCCACATCAGTGCTATCCAGCAGGTAAGCCACGAACTGGCGGTGCATAATATCGCGCGCGGACAGATACGCCGCGGGCGCTGTCACCGAACCAGCGATGGTCTCCAGCGGGTGCTCCAGCGTGGTCAGTGCACGCCCGCGCCCGCGCACCAGCGCCACGATGAGCGAGTTACCCGTCAAACGTCCGGCGCGGCCCACGCGCTGCACGTAACTGGCCACCGTGTGTGGCATGGAGGAGAGCATCACCGTGGACAGGTCACCGATGTCGATACCCATCTCCAGCGTCGGCGTGGCCACCAGCACGTTCGGCGCGGAGGCTGACTGCTCAGCAAAGGGCCGCTTGAACTCATCTTCCAGCTCCTTGCGCCTAGGCGTGGGCACCAGGCCTGTGTGTTCTTCCGCCACCACTGTGCGGGTATTCGTGGTGCGGTAGAGCTGCTGGTAGTAGTTATCCTCCACACCCACGGGCACGAAGTGCCCGGTACAGGACAACGTAAAGCACGCCACCGAGGACATTGCCTCACGCGCCGCGGCATCCACACCCACGCGTAGGTGGCACACCGGGCACTCCAGCAGCCCGGGCTCAGCTTCTTCGCGCACGACGATGTTCTCCGGAGATAGCATATACACGCGCCCGCCCGTTGCGGTGGGGACGGAGGAGACCACTTCTTCAAATTCGAGCTGCTTGAACAACTCCGCTACTTGGTTGGCGGCATCGAAGACACTGCTTGTCGAAGCCCCCAGCGCCGCCTTCGTCCACCTTGCGTACCAGCCCTTCTGGGAATCCAGCGGCATCGTCGCGTTGTTATCGCGCTTGCCCAGCGCCCCCTTGAGCGCCGCACCCGCACGCGGGAACTTCGGCGCACCACCGCGCACAAACGCAGGTATTCCCTTGGCACGAGCCTGACGGCGGTTAAGCAACCACGGGTTGCAGTCCTGGCGCAGGTACTCCTTGAGCCACGGGTGGGCAATGCCACCGGCAATGCGCATGTACTCCACCACGCCGCGCGCCCACGCCAGCAGCTCCGCATCCGTGGCCAGTGTTCCTGCCACCGACCGTGCTGCCGACAGCAGCACCGCATCATCCACGTCCACAGACACCGATAGCGTCCCTGTCGTCACCAACGAGCGCGGCAGATCCACCCGGTCACCGAACTGCAACGCCAAGTCCAAGTCCAAGCGCGACTGCAACGCCGACAACGCTCGCCGCTGCTCCGCAGCACCCGCGCCTTTTTCCCATACCGCCCGGTAGCGCGGTGACTCCTTCAGCTGCGGTGGCAACAACTCATAGAGTGCGCGCGACCTTACTGCCGGGTCTGATTCCGCGCGCGCATGCTCCACCATGCGCGAAGCCACCGAAGACAACGGGACGCCTGCGGACAGGGTGGCCTGTGGAGATTGTGAGGACTGTGAGCACTGCGAGGACAGCGCCGCGCTTGACGACGAATCCGCGTCTGTTGAATCTGATTCAGCAGACGCGACAGGGTCAGCAAAAGAACGAACAGCTCGCCAAATACGCGCACGCAGCGCGAAGGCCCGCGCACGGCTTTGCACGAAACCCGCACGGTGCGCGGCATCTTGCACAGAGTCAGCGAAGACCAAAGTCTTCTTCTCTGAGGAATCCAAATCATCCATACCGAAGAGATTGCTCAGCGCTACTGACAGTAACGTGGCCACTGAGGAGCCTAAGAAGCGCATCGCATCGTCTTCACCACAAGACGGACACTGCTGCGCTTTCGCGCGCTCCTCTGTATCCTCGCCGGAATAGACCAGCACCGGCACCACGGGGGACTCCTCCATGGTTTCCGCATCCGGCGCCTGAGGCGTCAGGCCCGGCAAATCCAGGTTCAACCACGCCACGCGGGAGCTCTCGCCGTCTGCGCGCGTCACGCCCTGTGCGACTTCACTCGTGGCATCAATGAGCGGGCGCTGGCGCTCCGGTGCGCTAATAGCGATGCGGCGAATCTCCTGCGGTGCGGTTACATACGTATCCCCACCGGGCTGCTCCGCCAGCATCCATCCGGAACGCCCGCAATGACGGCAGTAGATCGCCGGCAACCACGCCTTGGGCGCATCACCTGCAGCCTGCACCGTGTGCGCGCCCATGCCTCCATCATCAGACCACCTAAACACCGAGGTGCGTGATGATGACGCCACTGCCCTGTCGATGCGGGAGATCTCGCGCACCCACAGGTGCAGCTCCACGCCGGGGAACTTCTTTCCATCCCAGCCCAGCGTTGCACCGAGCTCCGCGCGCACATACGCGATGAAGGACAACATCAGGGATAAGAATTCCACGGCCAACTCACGGTGGCTGCGCAGCACACTGGCAGGGAATACTCGGGATACCAGCGGTTCCACCGCAGCAATATCGGTACCCGGCACACCGGCTTCACCGTGCTCCAACGGCACCGGTGTAGCTGCCTCACGCAGTATCGCGCACACCAACTCATTGCCCGCCATCGCCAGAACTGAATCAGCCAAGTCCGAAGAAGAACCGAAGACGTGCCGGCTCATCGCTTCAAACACCGCCACATCAAATGACGATGACCCGTCAGCGTCTTCACTATCAGCAGAAGGAGAACCGGAAGCAGAGCTGGAAGCAGCAACCGCAGTCGTAACCTCATCAACGACTTTCTGCATCACCTCCACCGAAGGTGTCGGCGTCGATGGCGGAATAACTTCAGCAGAATCGGAGCCCGACGAGTCTTCGTCGTGTGAAACGACGGCCCGCAGCTTCGCCACCAATGGCCTGACCGTGGCCTGCCACTCCTCCACGGTCATGAGCGTCTCCCCGACCACAGCGTCCGGAGGCATCTGCTCGCCGAAGACCGTGTAAGCAAACGACAACATATCGCCCTGTGGTGCTTCAGGCTCAGCACCGGAGGAACCACTCTCGGTCGCGCCTTCGCTTCGGGTGTCTTCGGCACTCTTGCCCCCCAACGTTGCGGAGGTCGCCACCGGCGTTACCTTGCCCAAAGGACGCTGTTCATCCTCAGGCGAAAGGAAACCTTCGGGCTGATACTTCTTGAGCATCAACCCGAGGCGGCGCAGCAACATCGCCACGTCAGTGCCCTGGGCCGCGTCATAGGTGTGGAACTCATCGAGCACCAAGTACTGCAAAGACCGCGCGGACTTCTCCCACAGCTCACGGTCCTGATCACGCAGCAGCAACTGGTCCAGCATCTTGTAGTTGGTCAACAGGATGTCCGGCGGGGTATCGCGCAGCACCGAACGGTCAGAAATCAAACCATCCTTCGATGCCTTCCTACGGCCACCCGACACCACCTCGCCGGTGTAGATACCCGCCGTCACCCCGGCGAGCTCAGCCTCCGCATGTAGCAACTTGGCCAAACGGCGTTCCTGATCGGACGCCAGCGCGTTCATCGGGTACAGAATCAACGCCTTGATTCCGCTGCCGTTAGAACGGCGACAATGATCCAGAATCGGATAAAGGAAGGACTCTGTCTTACCGGAACCGGTGCCGGTTACCACCAACGTGGGCGACGGCCGACGTGACTTGCCCGTGTCGTAATCAAAAGACGATAACCGCGAAAACGCCTCTGCCTGGTGGCGATAAGGTTTAAAGCCTGACGGCAACCAACCCAAAATCCCATCCCACGACCTTGCCGGCGCATACGGCAAACGCGTGCGCACATATGGCCCGTAGAACATGCCACCCTGCGGATCGTTGAGGAACTCGCGCAGTTGCTGGGAGGTCAGATCCTCTGCCAGCGAAAACGTGGTGGTGAGGTACTCTGACAACCCATCAACGATGTGGTTTGAGGCGTAGGTAGGGATGAGACTCGACATTAGGTGTTACTTCAATACTTTCGGTCTTCTGCTTCGCTTCTGACTTTCCGAACTACTGCTGGTCCATCATCGCAGCATACTTTTCATACGCTGCCGCCAAGTCCGCTTCACGGTCCAATGGCGCAAACGGATATTCAAAGACGTACTCCACACCGGACTGCGGATGCGTCCACGTACGGTCCGACTCCGAAAGCTGCTGCCCATCCTTGAGCTTCTTCTCCAGCTTGAGGACTTCCTTCGGCACTAGACGTCCGTTAGCGTCATAGAAGTCTTCTCTATCTGCGGATCGCAGAACTGGGAATTGAGTTTGATAGATTTCTCGAAGCTCCTCGCTGGTAACTCCCCACGATATTGCAGCTATAACGTCAAGCGCGTTTTGCGCTTTCCACCTTTCAAGTGCGTTGCGATAAGGAAATTCATTCGACCATACCCCGTACCCTAGCTTCTCCAACAAAGGACTGTAGGCGCTTGTCAAGCAATTGAGACGCAAGAAGATTTCCAATGCCTCGTCTTTCAGAGAGTCGCTAACCACCGAAGGAACGAGACCAATCGAGGAGACATAAATATGTCCTGCGCCTAGCGAACGAACTAGGAAGTCAGCCAACAAACTCGAACAAAGCATCCCGAGATTCAAGTAGCTGAAGTTACTCGACCAAAAAGAGTTGACGGCATTGACGTGAGTCGCACCGGGCGGCACTACTGCTGACTTCAAAGTACGCTTTCCGGTCGTATTACCGACGTACTCTCTCCAGGCCACCCGATAAGTTGAAGCAACTTCAACGATTCGGTCGTCGTCATTCCACAAACCATAGGCACTCGCGAATTTATCGCTATACTCTAGCCTCTCAAATTCGCAAGGTGGGACATAATTTGAATCTATGGATTCCAAATCGACTAAATCCCAATCCTGATTGTGTCTCATCGTAGATCGTGGAACTTTCGAGAATGGTACATTCACGTCAACATGGGGGCCCTTTAGGACAGTTTCATCCCAACTAGCCGGCACAGTCCACTTTGATTCAATGAAACCGTCACGCCTGGCATTGGACTCGTGCCATCCTCGGGAATACCAGAGCTTCTCTGTGGAGATCCTTGGCAGCGTAGCCATTTTCGCAAGCACTATGTCAGCGGCCTTATTGACGCTGTAGACCATGCAAGTTTCAAGTAAAGGCGTACCTGGCTCCTCAACAATTGAATTCCAAACCTTGAGCGTTTCTTCATCGACTGTGATGATGCGGTCGCGGTGTGGACGCAGGTCCCATTTGCCGTCGTCGTCTTTGAAGCCCGGAAGGTTTCCGGAGCCATCATGGCTGAAGGAATCGACCACCGTTCGCGGGTGATAGAGCGACGCTGCAGAAAGGAAACTTGGTTCTTCTCGGCGCTGCCCATAAACATGGATTCCGTAGCTCACAAGATGGTGAACATCAAAAAGCGACAGCTCATTAATGAATTGCCAATGCCTACGCAGGCGTCGATAAGCACCAGCTCTTAGTGCCGCTGCTTTCTTCTCCGTGAAGTGGGACTCGGGGTGAATGAGTGAGATGATGCCATTCTCGGCAGCATTTGCCCACGTGCGTTCCATGAAGCCGCGGTAGAGATCGGGCTGTTGGTTTTGTAGGTGGGGGTAGCGGGTGGCGTCGCCAAGCACTGCGGAGGTGACTACTGCTTCCGCAAGGCCCTTAGAAAGCGTCTCCAGTACGGCGTCGTTGCCGGCGAGGAGTTCGCGGCGCTGTTTCTTCTCTGCCTGGGTGGGCTTGTTGGCAAGGCTGAACCACGGGTCGTGTTCAGACAGCAGCGCATCCATGTCGGTGCGCGGGCGCACCCACGGCGGGTTGCCCACCTGGAAGTCGAAGCCACCCTTGGCCATGACGGTGGCGAAGTCCAGGTCCCAGTGGAAGAAGGCTTGCTCCTGGGCGATGGTGTTGGCGGTCTTCAGCCAGGGGTGTGCTTCGAGGACGTCCTCGTAGCGCAGGCGGCCGGAGGTGGAACGGTCGAGTGATTCGACGTAGTCCAGCTCGTCCCAGGTCATGTCGAAGCCGAAGGCATACTGGTTGTCCTTGCGGTAGCGCTTCTGGCCTTCGTTGGGGATGCCGAGGAGGTCCTGCATGGTGGCGAGGTACTCTGTGATATCCGGAAGCTCATCAGTGGCGGTAACCGGCCAGTACCAGAGTGCGTTCCAGGCGTTCATGGCGGTGCGCAGGCGAAGGTACGCACCTTCATTGTTGTCGAGGAGTTCTTCCTCCACCTGGGCGCGGGTGACCACATCCGCGCGCTTGTCAGTGTTGGGTTCCTGACCCCACAGGTCCAGGTCACGGCGAACTTGGTCTTCGGCGATGCGCAGGCGGATAAGGGACAGCTCCCAGAGGCGCTCAACTTGGTTGGACAGTGCGGTAGCGAGCTTGGTCTGCGTTTTGTTCAGTGGCTTGCAGATGGACTTCTGCCAGGCCTCCATGGCCTCGATTTCTTCAGCAACAAGGTTCTCGAGGTCCTCGGCGTCCACGGCACTCCCCCACCCACGGCTAGGAACGAGGAAGTGATGGATGCGGCCAGCTGGGTGCTGATCCGTCTCGTTGGCGTCGATAGCCTCCGCTAGTTGTTTGAGCGGGTGGTGCTGCGGGGTCAGCGTGAGGTAGTTCTGAACTCCCTTCTTTTTCACCGCGGTGGTGGACACCTCTTTGGTGCTGAAGGTGGAGCGGGTGGCACCCACCAGGGAGTTGCCGTGGCGCAGGTGCAGGCCGAACCAGGGAGCCTTGAGCTCCTTGGTCATGGTGTTGAGCCACAGGGATATTTCGGCAAGCTCCACCGCGGTCTTGTTGAGGTCCACGCCGTAGACCTGGTGAAGAGCGATGGAGGCCTTGACCTTTTGCAGCTCCTGGGTGCGGTCCTCACCGGGGACTTCCTTGCCCAGTTCGGCTTGCTTCTTGGTCAGGTAAAGCTCCGCGAGCTGGTTGACGGCTTCCACGGCGAAGGCGCCGGATCCCATGGCGGGCTCACAGATGGTGAGGGTGAGAATGTCGTCGGCGTTGTCGATGCGGCCGGTTGCTTTGAGCTCCTCGATGGCCTGGCCCACGGTGAACTCGGTGATGACGGGTGGTGAGTAGAAGGATGCGGAGCGCTCGCGGTCACGGGAGGATTGTCGGTAGACAAAGCTGCCGCGGGCGTGGGTGCGCTGGACGCGCTCCACGCCGCCGTGTTCGCTTTCGCGGTCCTCGTAGACGATGGAATCCTGCGGAAGCGTGCGCGCTTGTGGTTCGGGTACCACCCAGGAGCCCTTGGAGGTATCGCCGTGTTTGGCTACTTCCACGAGGTCTTCTTGGGCGATGAAACCGGTATAGGACATCAGGCCCTCGTAGACCTGGCCCAGTTCGGTCACGCCGAGGGTGGCGTAGGAGATGAAGCCGCGGTCACTACCCCGCTTTTCTTTGGTGAGCAGGAGGTTCTGCAGAACGCGGTGCAGCGCCAGGTTGGAGAGCTTGACCTCATCGATGTAAGAGGTGGCTTCAGATTTGAACAGGTCTGCATCGAGGTTGCGGAACTCCAGGCCGTCCTCGGTGGCGTTGGCGTCGAAGAGCTCAGCGTTCTCATCGTGCGGATCGTGGCCGTGGTTGACGCGTTCAAAAAGCAGCTGCAGGCTGTCGTAGAGGTGCGTGCCGTTCTGGGTGCGGTGCGTGGTGGGCTCGGTGAGGATGAGGTCGCGCAGGCGGGAAAGGCCATAGCCTTCGTCATAGTCGTTGTCCCCGGTGGGCAGGATTTGTAGCTCTGGGGAGGATTCGGCGAAGAGGAGGAAGAGGATGCGGTAAAGGTAGCGCAGGGCTTGGTTGGCCAGTTCGTTGCCGTCGATGTCGGTGGTGGCATTGTTTTGGGCTCGGCGCTGCAGGACGTCGTTGCCGATGATCTCAATCGAAGCCTTGATGGCACCGCGCAGTTCCTCGGAGACTTTGACGGAGTGCTCGCGGGCTTGGGCTAGGGTGTCGAGCCACCAGGTGGTGCCATCAGCACCACGCATGGTGTGCTCGGCGGCAAGGATGGAGACTACTCGGGGAAGCTCGCCTTTGGCTTTCTGGTCGTTGCGCTCGACGGCCAGGCCCAGGTCCACGGCGAGGTAGCGGCCCAGCGGCCAGGTTTCGCGCTCCGCCAGGATTGCCCAGCGGCCGGCAAGCACCAGGATGAGGTCGGGGGCTTGCTCGGTGAGGAACAGCTCGCCAACGAGCTTGGAGGCGGTGATGTCGAGGGCCTTGGCATCACCGTTGGAGTTCTGGTTACCCAGCTCCGGGTCGACGCCAAGAAGCGGGACAGTGGTGAGATCCTCCACGGAGTCCATCTGCCCGGCGCGCAGGATGACCAGGGAGTGGTTCTTGTCCGCGGCGGCAGTAAGCGTGAGGGGCTGGCCGTTGCGGGAAAACTCGAGACGCTGTGGCTGCGGGTAGCCGAATGCCTCGGCGATCAGGTCGTAGACCTCATGCAGCGCATCGTCGGCTGCCTCCATGGAGAGTGCGGAGAGCTTGGTGTGCAGTGCTTCCCTGCGGGAGGTCAGGCGCAACAGCGGGGATTGGGCGTGCTCGTGGCCGGCGCTTTTGGCATCTTTGTCCGTTGCTTTCCACTCTTTGACGGCCTCCTCCACGCGCTTGCCAAAGGAGCTGCCTTTGTCATCGGTGGTGAAGTAGTAATCCGAGATCCATTCCTCGACGTTGATGATGGAATCGAAGTCTGCCATTAGCGTGCCTCTGCTTCGTTGGTGTGGGTGTGTGCGGCGCTGGTGCGTGCAGCGTCGGTGTTGTCTGGGAGGATAAGTGCCAGGGGGCGCACGAGGGAGCGCTCCGGGGCCATGGATTTCAGCAGCTCCTCGTCCTGGTGGATAAGCCGCTTGGTGTCCTTGATCTTGAGGGTCTGCTGGCCGGAGTTGGCCTGCTGCCAGATAGCGGCGCGCTGCTGCCAGCCGGCGATGCGGTCCTGCGCGTGGTCTAGGTTGGTGTTCTTGACCACGGTGAGATGGCTCTGCGCTGCCTCCACGGCGGCGGCGATAAGCTGTGCTGCGGTTTCGGGGACGGCAAACTCGCCGGGGTTGATGGCGTTGTCTGTCAGGCCGATGCGGCCCAGCCAGGCATAGACATCTTCGTGAACCTCAATGTCCACGGCCTGCATGCCAGCGGGAACGTCGAAGCCGAAGGGGCCTTCCGTGGCGGTGAGGAAGGTGCGGGAGAGCACCTGTCCACGGGAGTTTGTCAGGGTTCCCATGAGCAGCAGCGTCGGCGTATCCACCGCGCCGAGGACGGCGGGGATCTCGCTCTGTGCCATGTTCGTCAGGGCGCGATCGGCGGCCCATTCGGAGACAGGGTGCAGTGGTCCGAGGAAATGGGCGCGCGGCCAGGACTTCTCCGAATCACCTTCGCGCGCGGCTTTAAGGTGCTGGTTGCCGCGGCGCTCAGAGGTGGCGAGCATGAGGCGCTCGGTGACCTTGCGGTAGGACACGTAGTCCTGCGGCAGATAATCAAAACGCCGGCACAGATCACGCGGAGGGGTCAGCTCCACGATGTCATTATCGTGCTGCACATAGTCCACACCACCAGCGCTCAAGGGCTTATCCGCGGAGTCTTGGTAGGCCTCCGCCAGGGCATCACCGAGGTAGTCCTTCTCCGCGCGGTAGAGGCTGTGGCGCGCTGTGCGGCGTGACGGCGCGGGGGTGGCGCCGTCAAGCGTTGAGAATTCTCTGTTCTCGTCGTCTTTGGTGCTCTCGGGGTTATCTGTGCTCTCGGCGTCGTCGGGGCCGTTGGTGGCAGCGGCGGCAAGTAGCGCCCAGATGTCATCGCCCAGGCCGGAGGCAGGAGCAGCCTCGTCGGGTTCAGCGTTAGGCGCCGGCTTGGCGTGCGCACCGGTGAGGATCTCCTCCGGGGAGGCCACGACCTCATCGAAGTCGCGCTCGTGCATGAGCACCGCGCGGATCTCATCCTCCTCCGCCTTGGGGTTGTGCTTGCCCATGAGTGGGGCGGCATCACCGAGGAGCTGGTTGGCGGAATACTCGCGGTCAATGAGGCGAGTGAGCACGCGCAGCTCACCGATGGATTCGGCCACATCCGCATCCTTCGGGTCCAGCAGCAGGGAGGTAATCTCTGGCTCGTGCTCCTGGCCGTAGCGGTCGATGCGGCCGTTGCGCTGCTGGATGCGGATGAGCGACCACGGGATGTCATAGTGCACCAGGTGGTGGCACTGGGCGTGCAGGTTGACGCCCTCGGAGGCGACGTCGCCGGTAATCAGCACGCGAAGAGGGGTGTCGGAGCGCTTGAATTCGTCGATAATTGAAAACACTTCTGAATCAGAAAGCTCGCCATGCAGAACTCGTACTGCCCCCTTCGGGAGCTTGAGGTGTTTAGCGATATTCTCTTGCAGCCAGTAAAGGGTCTGAACCCTCTCAGAAAAGATAACCACGCGGCGATCAGATCCCTTCTTGACGCCGATCTCCATGAGGTAATCGATCAGTGCGGCGAACTTACTTGAGTTCTGCTCATTGACTTGTTCGTTTAACTCTGCCAGACGAACAAGTTTCTCTCTTTCCAAAACAACACTTCGCGATTTCCGTCGATCAATGGAATCCTTTAACGCCGCTGGTGAAGACAGGAAAGCCTTGACCAAGGTCCAGGGGAAGAGGCGGTCATTCGCCGTGGTGGCTGGGGTATTGATCCAATCCTCGACGATAGCGCGCGCCACAGCGTTTTCCTCCGGGGAGGCATCCACCAGGATGTTGCGGGGCTCGCTGCGCTTAGCCCACTTCTCCCCCACCACGGAGGCCACCTCCGGTGAATTGCGGTGGCGGCGGATAATCAGCTTCTTTGCTGCTTCCATGTCGATAGAGCCGTCCGGGAGGACAGAGAGTGGGTCGAGCAAGCGCAGGATTTCCTTGAAAGATTCCTCGCGGCCGTTGTGTGGGGTGGCCGAGGCCAGAATGAGGGACTCGGTGGTCGGTGCCAGCGTACGGGCCAATTCATTGTTCTGGGAGCCGGCGTTCGTGGCGTTATGAATCTCATCGATGACGACGGCATCCCAGCGAACCTTCTCCAGCTGCGCGCGGTACTTCGGTGCTTTAAGCGTATCCATGGACACAATGACGCGCGGGAAGTAAGTAAAGGGGTTCTTCGATGCCGGCAGCTTCTGGCGGACCTTCTGGATACCCTGACTGTCCAGGCGAACCAGCGGGATGGCAAAGCGCGTCCAAAGCTCCTGCTGGAATTGCTCCATGACGTGCTTGGGCGTGACGACGAGGATGCGCTCTCCCCTGCCGCGGCGGATAAGCTCCGCCAAAATCATGCCGATCTCCAACGTCTTGCCCAAGCCGACAGCATCCGCGAGCAGCACGCGCGGGCGGATGCGCTCATCGGAGAGCGCCGACTTCACAGCGGAGAGCTGATAATCTAGCGGGTCCGCTAGCATCTGCGTGGCTACTTCCAGCTGCTTTTGGTACAGCGGCACCGGCGTGCGGCGAAGCGTGGACTCCAGCCACAGGCGGGTATGCCGAAACTGCGGTGACTCATCCGGGCGGACCGTGACGTTGGCTGGATCGAAGACCTCGATATCATCGAGCGCAGTAAAGAAAGTGGCGGTGGTATCGCGCACGTAGTCGCTCACGCCTCGAGCCCGAATACGGAAGCCATCGGTGGTGCGCGCGACGTTACTGACCAGCCAGTGCTCGTCGCGGCAGGAGATGGTCACGCCGGGAGCGAGCTGGGAGAAATCGGAGAGACTCATGGAGTCCAAGGTATCAGCGGGGATGGACCTTATTGGGCTGATTGTGGCTCAGGAGTTCGAGAAAATGAAGGCAGAAAATGCTGCAGCAAGAACTGCCGTCTCCTAGGTTGTGCGGCCCCCAGCATCGATCCCACAGGACTTTCTCCCTGAGCATCACCACACATAGTCGCTTTGCAGTTCCAGAGTCAGATGCAACCCACCAGTTCAAGCCCTGGTAGAGGCATGTTGGGGGTGCAAGCATCCAAGGAATTAACGTTATTGATTTTGACTTGAAAGACGAATAAGCGATATTTATATCACGACGTTCTCTCGTCTACAACAGGAGCCAACAAGCGCAGCCTGACTATCTACACGAATGGCACCATAGCTTCGGATTGTTTCCCCACCGACCACCTTATTAAGGCTTGCATCGGTAGCCCTCTCTCCTTCGACAAACGACCAATGAAAAGTTCGATAAAATATGGTAATTGACAACTCAAACCCGTTCAACGTTCCCGAAGTTAGGAAGCAGAGCTTCTTCAAGAAACCAGTGCCCCTTTGGTCATTGGGCGCCGCGCTAATCGCAGGTCCACTGCTAACCTTCGGCGCCATCACACTCGCGGATGATGGAACGACTGACGCTCGGGTAAACACCGACGAGAATTCCTCGGCGGTTCCAGCCAACTTACACTCAACTGCACCAAGTTCGACTTCAACCGGACAGGATGATTCCCCGTCTTCGACAGACGAAGGTCAAAACATTTTTTCGGTGGGAGAATTATCTACCAACCACGGGATCCATCTAACAGTAGAATCAGTTGAGATAGTCAGTGAGCTAGGGATTAAAAAAGAAGCTCTCGAGTACCTCACTGATTCAGAAGCTTTAACCCCAGATAACGACGGAGCTAAGTTTGTCCGAGTAAACGCTTCTATTACTAATGAGAGCATCAAAGCCCTTCATTTGTCATGCGGCTTTGACGGCTTTACGGTGCTCATGAATAGCCAAGGACAAGAATATACCACTGTTAAAAATCTGTACCATCTCGAAGGAAACCCTGACTGTTCCGATTCAATCGCTCCTGGTTTCTCGGGGAAAGCATCTTACGTCTATGAAGTGCCTGACAACCACGAATTGGGGTACTTTGTCTACGCAGATCCTTCAGTTTCAGGCGCTACCGACAATCCGACCCTTATTCGTTTGGGAGAATCCGTCTAGCGAACACTTTAGGTTCAGATAGCAGACACCTTCGCATCACGAGGTAAACGCCTCGACCGCAGGTATTTCATCAATATCCAGCGGTCTATTGAAGACCCCTTCGAGCTGGATGAAGCAGTGATTTCCGTACCTGCCGATGGCGTTATTCGAACCAACTTCAACCGTGACATCGTTCTTGATCTCAGCAGCATGGAGAAACAACACGAAGCAGGTTACATTCCCGTTTCGCTGCTGCTTGATCAGATGGGACTTTTCGAATGGTTCGGCAAGCTAGGCAACACGGAACTCATGACCGCATTCAGCGATGGGATTCTCCGTCAGGTCAACGAATACAAGATTCCCGCAATTGAGTTGGACAAGCAGACGGACAAAGCGGCTGTGGCTACCGTCTTCGAAAAGGTCAATGTTGGCGGGCTCCCACTCAACGTTTTTGAGCTCCTCACAGCGGTGTTTGCAGGCGATGCGGAGTACTACGACAAGTACCAGCGCGATTTCCGCCTCAACGATGACTGGGTGGAGACTAAGGAACTGTGGAAAGAACATGACGTCCTCCACAAGGTGGAGAACACTGACTTCCTCCAAGCAATCACGATGCTGACGACTCTTGATCGGAGTAAGCATTCATCGGGAGGCCGCAAAGTCGGCCTGTCTGCCAAGAGGGAAGACGTACTAAAGCTTGAGTTGAACGACTACCTCACCTGGCGCGACGCGCTGCGTCAAGGATTCATCTGGGTAGCAGGCTTCCTCGCGGACCTGCACATCTATCGGTTCAGGGATGTCCCCTACCCGAAGCAATTGGTTCCACTTGCTGCCATCGCTGTTGTTCTTGGCAAAGAAGCAGACAAGCACCACGTGAAAGAAAAGATCACACAGTGGTTCTGGAGCGGAGTCTTGGGCGAGCTCTATGGCTCTGCCATTGAGACGCGCTTCGTACGTGACCTCGAAGGGGTACCTGCTTGGGCGATCGGTGAAGAAACTACCGCCCCGCGCACCGTGCAGGACGCTACCTTTGCTGAATCTCGCCTTCACTCATTGCGTACCCGCAATGCCGCGGCCTACAAGGGCATTGCAGCACTGATCATGGCGCAGGGCTCAACAGACTGGGTCGAAGGAAAACAATTCGGCGCATTCCAGTACAGGGACATGGCCGTGGACATTCACCATATTTTCCCTCAGGACTGGTGCAAGAAAAACGAAATCGATAACGAGCGCCGCGAGTCCATCGTCAACAAGACGACGCTGAGCGCACGCACCAACCGTGTCATCGGCGGCGTTGCACCGTCGGCATACTTGTCCAAGGTTGAGAGCGAATCTGGCTTCGATGCTGACGGCGTGGACGACGTTCTCCGCGGACACCTCATTTCGCCCGAAGCACTGCGCAGTGACAACTTTGATACCTTCTTTGAACGTCGAAGAGAATCGATCTGTGTACTCATTGAGGGTGCTCTGAAGAAGACGGTTCAACGCGATGTCAGTGAAGGAAACGCTGTCGAGGACTCCTCATTCTTCGAGGAAGAAGCCCTTGAGGAACCAGGCCAAGATGAAGTAGCGCCTGCACAGGAGCACTAAGGAAGCTAGTTTTCTCGGCGGCTCACTCGTGGTTTTAACTAGGACTTGTTCATCCGGTCTTGGGCGCCCCGACGACCGCCAGACCTAGGTTCACAGGTCGACTACGATTCGGGCTCGGAGTTTGCAGCTCCCCTACCTCCGTTTCCCACCCGACATGTATACTCCTGTTGTTCTTGTTACTCTCTTTCTCTCGTGGGGTTCCTGATATGGGATTTTTCAAGGTTGTCGCTGGGCTGTTAGCCGCCGGTGGAGTGGGTTACGGTGCCTACGCCGTATTAGGGCCAGACTCTTCCGATGACGTCATTACGGTTCACAACGTCATCGATGGCGACACCATCGATGTAGTGCAAGGCGGTGAGACCACACGCGTTCGCCTACTCAATATCGATACCCCGGAGATGGGCAAAGAGTGCTTGGCCGAGGAATCTAAGCAATACTTGTCTGGCCTGCTGCCAGTGGGCACGGTAGTGACACTGGAGTACGACGCTGAACGCGAGGACAAATACGGCCGCACGTTGGCCGGTGTATTCAAGGAAGGATCACTGGTCAATGCTTCCGTTGCTGAGGAGGGTTTCGCTGTTCCGATCAAGGTGGGCGGAAACACTCGTTTCTTCTCGGAGGTCTCTGCCGCAGCCGACCGAGCCCGTGCTGCGGGCAAAGGAATCAACTCGGCCGGCCCGGAATGCGTCTTTGGTGATGACAGCGCCTACCAGTCCTACCAGGACGCACGCTCCGCTGTGAATGGGGCGCAGCAGTTCCACTTCGATGACGTTTGGAATGACGAACAGCTCGACAAGGCTCGTAGCCATGCCTCCCGCCTAGCCACCGCCAAGTTAGCCGTAACCAAGTTGGAGAAGGCCATGGCGGAGCAGTCTGAGTTTCAGAAAGAAGCGTTTGGCAAGGAACAAGCAAAGCTTCTCGAAGAGCTAAAGAAGGACGCCGCTGTGCGAAAAGAAGCTTTGGATCACGAGATTTCCTTTGCCAATGAAGAACGCGAAAAGAAACGCGCCGAGGAAGAAGCGGCGCGTGAAGCTGCAGAGGCCGCGCAACGTGAAGCAGAAGAAGCAGCTCGCCGTGCCGAACAAGAGGCCGCGGAGGCAGCCCGTCGCGCGGAGCAGGAAGCCCAGCAAGCTGCCCCCGCCTACCAAGCACCGGCTGCACCGGCGCCCAGCAATCCGGTGGATAACTACACCGGTTGCCGCGCCTACGGCGGAAACTACGCAATGACCAGCGTTGATAAAAAGGGACGCCCCTACGCCAAGATTGACTGCACCACACGCGTGCAGATTGGGTAAAACGGCTTAGTCGAGGTTCCCGTCTCTCGTTGACGTTGAAGGGGAACCGAGGAGCCACAATTCAAGCATCTTGGGACCACCGCAGCACAATCGAGAATGCACCACCACAAAATAAAGGGAACCGCTGAAGCTAAAATCGCCAAGGCATACATTTTTCACTCGTTGAAAGGATGAAAACTTTCATGCCAGATCCTTCATGGAAATCTGTCATAATTTCCGTCCTCGAAGCTGCATCCGAGCCCCTTCACTATTCCCAAATTGCACAAACAGTAGTAGACGAAGGTTTACGAAAGAAGGTCGGAGCTACACCGGCTAACACGGTAGCCGCTCAACTTGGATTCATGACGGACCAGGTCACACGGATTGATAGAGGCACCTATTTTCTGACCGACCGACTCCACGAACTTAAAGCAGAGGAAAGATCATCAGGAAAAGTATCAGAAACAGTAGAACTGTCGCCTCAGGATATTGACAGTGATGTACCAAACGGAATCATCAATGCGTTTGGCATGTACTGGCGTCGTGATGAAGTAGCTTGGGACGCCACTACTCCTGTTCTCCTAGGAACGCAGATCAGTGGTGGCCAGGAAATTGATTTTGCGCAACAGATAGGAATTTACATTCTTTATCAAGGCGAACGCACTGTATATGTCGGACGGGCCGCCAAAGAGAGCCTAGGAAATCGTCTCCGTGCACACACGAGGGACCGTCTAACAGCTCGATGGGACCGGTTCTCGTGGTTCGGCCTTCGCCCAGTTAGCGAAAGCGGAGGTTTGAGGGAAATCTCCACGAAACACGTAACTCCAGATCTCATCACAGAGACTATGGAAGCAATCCTCATCGAGGGACTAGAGCCACCTCAAAATCGCCGTCGCGGGGACAAAATTGAAGACTCCGAGTTTATCCAGATCACGGACCCGCAGATCGAGAAAAAGCGGATCGAAGCAACACTCGAAAGGTTGAGGAAGAAACTGTAGCGATGCGCAACCCTATACACGGCACAGCGATTCTCCGAGGTTAATAAGTGAGGGCGGGCGTCCCCCGCAAGGGGGAAGAGGCCCGACCGGGGATCTATCGTCCGGTATTTTACTACACCACACTGTCCTACTACAGGTGAGCGGTTACGCCTGGGCCATAGGGGATTTCTAACGCGAAGAATACAAGGAAGACGGCCAAGAAGGTACAGAAGAACGCAATCGTATAGGGCAGCATGATGCTGACATATGTGCCCACACCCGCACTCTTGTCGTACCGACGGATATACCCCAGGACGATCGGTAGATAAGGGGATACCGGTGTCACCATGTTCGCGGAGGAATCGCCCATACGATAGGCCGCCTGGATGAAGCCAGGGTGATAACCCAATTGCATAAAGAGTGGAACAAAAACCGGCGCTTCCAATGCCCACTTGGCGCTGCCTGACGGAATGATCAGGTTGAGCAGGGCTGTGAACACGATGTATCCGATAATCAGGAAGATTCCGGTAAAACCAATTTCTTTTAAGAAATCACTACCGTTGACCGCTAGCCAGATACCGATGTTCGACCACTCGAAGTACTTGATGAATTGCGCGATGGCAAAGACCATTACAATGTAGCCGGACATTCCGGAGATACCTTCTGCCATATATGACGACAGATCCTTGGAGTCCTTAATCTTCCCCATCAGGATGCCGTAACTAGTGCCGAGGAGCATAAAGAAGCCGAGTATGATCGGAATGATGCCCGACATGAACGGGGAATCGATGATTGCCCCGTTTTCGCCCCGGAGTGGGCTATCGGGGAGCAATACGACTACCGCAATTAGTACGATGTACGCCGTCCCCAGGACAGAAGAAAATAGCAGGGCTCTGTCGCTTTCCTTTGTCTCTTCCTCTAGCTCCTCGGCGTTTATTGAACCTTCGTACTTACCGAGGCGCTTTTCGGTGACATAGGTAGTGACGAGTCCTCCAACGAGCGTAAGGGCAAAGACGCACACAACGTTGAAGTACCAGTTTGCAACGGCTGTTACATGCGCCTCTGGGTCGACAATTCTCGCGGCTTCGGTGGTAATTCCCGCAAGCAGTGCATCAGTACCGGCAACAAAGAGGTTTGCGGTGAAACCAATGCCCGCACCGGCGAAGCCTGCAGCGACACCGGCAATGGGATTTCTTCCCGCGTGGTGAAAGACGATCCCGATCAAGGGCGGGATGACAACCATCGCAGCGTCGGAAGCGAGGTTGCCGATCACTCCAATGAAAACCGCCGCGTAAGGGAGGGCCGCGAAGGGCACTCGACGAACGGTCTTTTGCACGGCGTGCTGAATGTAGCCGACCTGCTCGGTCAAGCCAATGCCGAGCATCACGGCTAGGACTAGTCCCAGGGGCGCAAAACCGGTGAAGTTCTCCAGCATCGAAGTCAGGATGTACTCGATGCCTTCACCCGACAGAAGGCTACGAATATGGACGTCTTCCCCGGTTCCTGGGTGGGTGACCGAACCTCCGAAAGCATGGCCTATCGCAGACATCACCATGACTGCTAACGCCAGAATTACAAAAAGCAGGAAGGGATCTGGCAAGGCATTGCCGACCTTCTCGATCGTACGGAGAACATCTCGACCGAACTGACGAGTCGAGCGTGTGGATGACTTTTCCGCACTTTCTTGGGTGACCGGCGATGAGTGGGAGCTAGCGCTAGACATAGCCACTCCTTACTTAGTTTGCTGGGGTGTTATTCGTTGAAAGTTCGCTTCGCTTCTTCCACGACTTCGGGGTCGCGGAAACCGGCTAGCAAGGTGGCGGCGAGAATCAAAGCGCCGTCGATGATCGTTTTCTTTGCATCAGGACCATCGGCAGCTGCTGCGAACTCACGGGTATGAGGCGGGGCATCCTGGGTCAAGCGGATCATTGGGTGGATAGCGGGGACTACTTGGCTAACGTTGCCCATGTCTGTAGACCCAGAGAACAGTTCGTTCGGAGTAGTCTGGCGCCCAACAGCCGAAAACGCTGCTTCAGCGATGGTGACCAGAGCTGGGTTCGACTTCAGCGAAAGGTAGGCCGGAGTAGTCGAGGTGATGCTCACAGTGCAGTCGGTGGCAAGAGCGCCAGCTTCGAAGCAATTCTTAACGCGCGGAACAACGTTCTCGAGAAGATAATCGGAGTCCGATCCACGCACGAAAGTCCGAATTCCGGTTAGCTCGGGAATTACATTTGGTGCTTGCCCACCGTTAGTGATGATCGAGTGGATCCTAATATCATCCTTGATCTGCTGGCGGAGAAGGCCGATCGCATTTAGCGAGAGAGTTGCTGCGTCGAGTGCGTTACGTCCGTCTTCCGGCGCAGCCGCGGCATGGCTGGCCTTGCCCTTGAACTCAACATCGAGAGCGACGCGAGCAAGGCTCCCTCCCCCGACCTTCTCCTCGTTGCTCGGGTGGATCATTACGGCGTAGTCAACCCCCTCGAGCACCCCATTCTCGATCAACGGGACCTTACCTGCCCCGCCCTCTTCACCGGGGCTGCCGATAACCACCAAGTGAGCGCCCGTCTTCCCATCGGCTTCCAAATCTGCCTTTGCGATTTTCGCTGCGCCCAAGCCGCTTGCTGCGATGATGTTGTGGCCGCAGGCGTGGCCTACCTCTTCCAAGGCGTCGTACTCACAAAAGACTGCCAGTGTTGGCGAGTCGGCGGTTGCACTGGCCGAAGACCATTTGCCGACAAAGGCCGTTTCCAGGCCTCCGAAACCGCGGGTGACTTCGAACCCGGCGTCCTCTAACTCAGCGGTAAGGCGCTTAGCGGCGTGGTACTCGGTGAAACGGATTTCAGGGTGATCCCACAGATCCTTGGCAACGTCGGCGAGGTTGTCGGCAAATTCGTTGGCGTAGCATTGCAGCGAATCTACCAAGTCCTTGATGTTGGTCGAAGACTGCTCTTGCTCAAACATGGAACTCCTTGACGAATGAAAATGAGACATAGATGCAATCCACGCGAGTTAATGCCATGGATCACATTGTCGAGGTATGTTATTTAAATAAACTTTCTGGAAGCTCTACTTGTTTGAATGACGTTTAGAAACAGGAGAATATGTTCGGTATGGACTCTGGGATAGATCCTGGAAAGACCATGATGTCGGAATTGGACTTCGCGTTATTTGATGCCCTTCAGCGCAATCCCCGCGCGCCCTGGGCGGAAATCGCGCGGACAATTGGGGTAAGCGGCCCCACGGTGAGGCGACATTGGCACGCTCTGGTGAAGTCGGGAGCTGGCTGGATCGCTACCTACCCAAATAGGGTCCGGGGGTTGATGTGCTTCAGCGTGCGGGTCAAGTGCCAGCCAGGGTTCGTAGAGGCAGTCGCCAAGCAACTTTGTCAGGTCCCAGAAGTGATGTCGGTAAGTGAGATGACCGGCGCGTACCAGATTCAGCTCATAGTCTTTGTTCCTAACAAGAGCCGCGTGCGCCCAGTACTCAATGTGTCCATAGGTCAGGTCGAAGGCATATCCGAACTAATCATTTCACTAATGTCGGATGTCCAGCTTGAAGGTGCTCAGTGGAGCAGCGGCACCCTTGGCCGAATCGAAAAATCACCCAATCTTTACAAGTTCCCGGAAGTAGAGTTCGACGAACGTGTGGAAAAGACGCTTCGTGTGTTGGAATGCGATGGACGAGCCGGCGCCTCGCGTATTGCTTCATCTTTGGGGCTCGGTGACCCACAGGCCCGGCGGATTGTTAAACAGTTTCTCTCGCGGCGGGTTCTTATCCAGCGAGTGGAGGCTGCACCGCTCCACGACGAATGGCCTGGAGTGCTGGCCCTATGGCTGCTGGTCCCGCCGGCTAAGCTCGACGAGGTAGTCACGAAGATTAAGACCTTTCCAGACGCGCGCTTGTGCACAACACTGGTAGGTGGGGAAGCAAACCTCTACGTCATTTTATGGCTAAGGTCCTTCAGCCAAGCCAACGAAGTGGAATCTGACGTAGTCCGCGGCTTACCGACTCGCGTAGTCAGCCGCAGCATCCTCCTGCAGCACCACAAGAGGGCGGGAGTGCTCCTCGACAAAGAGGGGAGGAAAATCGGCCACGTCCCCTGGACAGATAGTCCTTCACTGCATGCACATGTATTACATGCGTGCTGATCGTGAAGACCCCTCGTTTAGTGGACACTAAGCAGATGCGTTTGATGGGAATTGAAGGGATTTCACCGGGTGATTGGATAGCCTGGGAGTCCTGTAAATCTCAATGAAAGGACTCCCTATGAATCAAGATTTCGCCCTCCAGACCCCACGGCTTTCATTGTCGGTGCCTACGGATGCCGATATTGATGCCATCTTTGCCATTCACTCGGATGCCCGTACCTACGAACATCGTCCTGAACTGGCGATGAAGACCAGGGATGAGGCCGTAGAGCTGGCACGCTCGTGGCAAGAGAACTGGAGGGATAAGCAGTTGGGCTACTACGTGGTGTCCACGCTTGATGGCACCACTATTGGTTTCACTGGTGTGCGCCATAGCGAAGAAGCCGGTGAGGAAGTGCTCAACCTCTACTACCGTTTCGCACCCGAATCGCAAGGCCGGGGCTATGCCAAGGAGGCAGCGGCCGCTGCAATTGCCAGTGCGCGCGAACGTTTCCCGCAGCTCCCCGTCGTAGCCATCATCGATCCCACCAATGAGGCGTCGATTGCCCTAGCCTTGAAACTCGGACTTCAGCACGTCCCCGGCGCAGGAGTGCCGGATGACTACGAGGTGTACCGCCTCGACTGAATAAGAACCGTCTAGTCGAGGCGGTTTTCACCTAGCGCTTCCACGTAACAAGGGCAACCACGCCGAAGACGACGGTGCCGAATGCCGCAACCATCCACGCGAGCATCATCAATCCAAGAAACACATCTGGGGCACCAGCAGCTGCTCCCACGACTATTGCGATAGTCAACGCAAGCAAACCTAGAGCTGAGCGTTTGAACCAGCGTGGGGACTTTCTCTCCTTGCGCGGCTGAGAGGTTTCTGGGACCGGCTGAGCTGGCTCCACTGATGGTGCCGGCGCGAAAGGAGATTCTTGCTTCGGCGTCGGTTCCGCGAACCAAGATAAAGATTCATCCTGTGTGTTCTGCTCACGCTGCTGTGGCGTCTCTGCCCACGGTGATGGCTGTTGCGCAGGCGACGGTTCTTGTTGTGCGTGCTGCGTTGGCTCCCAAGGTGCATGGGACGGGCTCCAGCCTTGGATCGGAGAAAGGGAGTCGGCGGCATCCTCCAGCTCAGGATCCTCGTTAGTGACCGGACCTGCTATTTCCGTGGCGGTTGTGAGCTCATCATCCACAATGAATGGATTATCTGCCTGCAGGTTCGAGACTGTCACGGCCTCGATAATGTCCGTTTCTTCCTCTTCCTGGCGCAGCTGCTCCTGCGCCCATGCGGCGAAGTCTTCCCGCTTCACCAGTGGTTTGTTGTAACGCACCGCAAGACTTGCTTTGCCGTCCTGGGCTGTGAGGTCATCAGTTACGAGGACATCACACCGCGTCTTGGTTACGGACTGCTTGTACACCAGACCCAACCCCGCACAGAATTCTTGAAGCACCGGCCCTTGTGGATAAAGCTGATTGTCAATGATGGTGGAGCCACGGAATGCTACGCGGGTACCTGGCGTCAGGACGTCCGCGGCCCGCGCGACATTGTTTTCTGCCTGCGCAACCTGCGAACCGGCAGCAGCGGCAGTCGGGGCTGCCTCGGTTTCCTTCACTGGAACAGCGGCTGGCTCCTCCGCGACTGCACCGGTGTTCGCTACGTCGGCGTCCGCTGCGGAGGCGGGTGCTTCGAGGAACGGACCGTGCTCGTACCAGAACTCAAAGTCAGCCTGCGAAATGATTGGCTTCCCGAACTCGCGAGCTGCTTGAGCTTTACGAGACATCGATGCCACATCGCGGGCGACGAGTACATCGCACCGTGTCTTCGACATTCCCTTTTTGTACTCAAGGCGGCGGATACGGCAGATGCGGTCGAGACGTTCGTCGTCGGCGGGGCCGCCGAGGAGCTCGTTACGGCCGGTGAAGGCTACTCGGGTTCCCGGAACAAGGAGACTCGGGACATCCACAGTGGTGTTTTCGACTGCTGGCAGTTCCACGGTGCGAGTATCGATGCGTGCGACGCGGGCCAGGATGTCGTCGTAAAGCTCCTGCGTCCACAAGCCCCTTGATACCGCCCATGCAGAGAGAAGCTCGGCGCACTCTTCCACTTCAGCGAATGAACGCGGCATCACGGTGCCACCAGACATCGCTGCCCACGCATTATCCGAATCCGTGGCCTGCAACTGGTCCAGGGTCATCGGCGCTTTCGGTGCCCAGGAAGGAATAAGCACTGCGCCTTCGGTTTCTCGTTCTGCGGGAGGAACTAGTTGTCCACGTGACGGAGCAATCGTGCCCTTCTCATAGGCAACCGCCATCGACTCACACCGGCTGACGACGTCATCACCCTCCGGTTCAAAGCTAAAGTCCCCCACCTCGTAGCCGATTCCGAGCGCAACATCCATGCCCTTTTCTTGGTGGCGAACGGCACGCTCGAGCATGGCTAGGCGATCACCAACGACGATGCCGCCTTGTGCCTGACGGAGCAGAAGCGGCCAGAAATCTCCCAAGGTCGGTGCCATTGCGAGACCGCCCACCGGAACCTTGTAGCGCTGTCCAAATTCCCCGAGGTCAGCCATCGGATTAATCCACGAGCCAAAGCTCGCTACCCGAGCACCGTTGTGATACACAACCGCATGAATCCGTGCAATGTGTTCACTCATGCCGAAGCTCACGCCGTTGAATGACACGAGCACCACGCGGTCAGTATTGACACCGCTACTTACTTCTCTCCGGACCCGACGGACAAGAGCATTGTTGGCGCGTATGTGACGAGGCTCCACCGGAGTGGAAAAGCGTAGATGTTCCAAATCAACTGCACGTGATAGTGCAACGTAGAACTGCCCATCGGTGGCGGTGCCGCCGGCAAGGTCGATGTAGAGCTTAGGAATTGTCTTGCCCTGGCTCTTATGGATGGTGATGGCCCAAGCCAGGATGACTGGGAATTGCCTAATCGTTCCGATGGTCTCACTAACCAGGCGCGAGCCATCAACTCCTGGCCGGTTAATTTCCCACGTGTGCGGGGTCAGAGTGACTACTTCCCCCGTTGCATCAATCCGCACATCGATCTCGTGCTCAGTTGCCCGCACGATTTGGCCAAAACTTCCGTTGACGAATCGGCCCTTCGGGTCGTTGATCACGGTCATGACGCGTGCACCCTCGGCATAGTGAAGTTCGTCCTCACCGCTGAAGGAATTGGCTGGAAGCTCTCCGGTACATTCCGCAACCGAGACGAACTTTTCTGTAGGAAGACCAGCTAGCTTTTGCCGGTTAATCCTTGCCACCGTCGACTTACGCGACGTCAACGTCACCCAGTCATCTGGAGCATCAAAATTGGGAGCAACCAACTGGTTCAGAATGTCCAGTGATTCTTCGCCGACACTTCCCTCACGCACCTCGTTGAGAAGGTCAATAAACGTTGGGTCGGCCTGACGCCAGACCTGGGTTAGGTTCACTTCTTCCAGGTCGAGCTGTGTGTACACCTGGGCGGAGAAGAAATAGGGGCTCTCCCACATCGAGTTGAAAAGCTCAGCCTCATTCGGAGTAACGACCGGTGGCAACTGCAGCAGGTCACCGACGAGAACAAGCTGTACGCCGCCAAAGGGCTTCCCATTCCTGCGGATACGGCGAAGAGCCTGATCCATCATGTCGAAGAGATCCGCACGAACCATTGAGATCTCGTCCACGACGAGAATGTCGGTTTTCTTAAGCACGTCCCATGTCACGGTGGACGGGTGCCACCCACCGCCCCTTTCTAGATCACTGGGGACCATCGATGGCCGAAAACCAAAGGCTCGGTGGATGGTGAAGCCTTCGATGTTGAGGGCAGCAACACCAGTGGGTGCGGTAACAAGTACTTCCTTGTTCCCCGTGTTTTCAAGGAATTCCCGCAACAGCGTGGACTTACCGGTTCCGGCCTTACCTGAAATGAGAACGTTCCGTCCTGCGCCGATTAAATCAAGAGCATGACGAAATTCTTCAGTTAGCGTGATTGCCACGATTCCTCCGAGAGAGTGAGCGAGTCCAAGAGAGATTCAACAGAAACTAACTTATCGGAGTCTCCGGACAAGAGATAGGTTGCGCCAAACAGCTGTTCGTTAGTCCCACGGAATTCACAAAATTCCGAAATGCGCTGAACCGCTGTGCTTCGTCGGTAGCATAGGCACAGAACTCAATGCCTCCTCTAGCTACCGAACCTAGGTAACAAACTGTGATGTCTATGGAGTTTTTGGACACGGA
>NZ_KV827349.1:127194-127411 GCF_001836065.1 Corynebacterium sp. HMSC035E02 | reverse complement strand
CGCCGGCATGATCGCGGACGAAGCCGCCATTGGTGTGATGAACCATAAGACAACCGCCGTGCGCGTCATCCCTGCCCCTGGCACCAAGGCTGGCGACGAGGTCAACTTCGGCGGCCTTCTAGGCTACGCTCCGGTCATCCCGGTTAACCAGGTAGGCAACTCCACCTTCATCAACCGCGGTGGCTTCATTCCGGCGCCGGTGCACGGTTTCCGCAAC
>NZ_KV827349.1:463-127094 GCF_001836065.1 Corynebacterium sp. HMSC035E02 | reverse complement strand
CCGGTGCACGGTTTCCGCAACTAGTCAGCGGACGAAAGTCTGCATCGCCCTCCCAATAATCACGTAAACCAACAAGTGCTGGCCTCTACACACCACAGGGTCAGCACTTGTTGTCTATTCACCCCGACTCACTCCGATTAGCTGCAGGTAATCTTCACTTCGAATGGCTTCGTTTCCCCAGTGGTTGGATTACTCCCATTAGACAAAAGGCCTTCACCCGACATCGTGTAGGTGTCGCCTTCCTTCGATGCCGTGGCGGAACCCATCGGGCTGCTCTCGGCGTATGCCAGCGTGTTACCCTCCCCATCTACCATTCCGAGAGCCTTGACCGTTAGGTTTTCATCAGTACTAAGCACGGCGGTAATGCCGGCTGTACCAGCCCCTTCGGGTGCTACGGTCAGGTTCATCGAACCAGCTGCCTCTTGGCATAGGATAGTTTCGTTTTCTACCTCGATCGCCTTTCCATCGACAGTGGCTTCATAGCTGCCGCCTGTTGAACCGGACTGATCGTCTGATCCTGCAGTGGACTCTGCGTCGGAGTCAGTGCTATCGGCAGACTCTGAGGTTGCGGCGGAATCTACGTTGGTGTCTTCGGAAGTTTGCTCTCCTCCAGCTGCAGCTTGGGTGGTATCAACTGCTGATTTCTCGCTGACGTCACTGTCAGATTGTGAACACGCGGCGAGCGTTGTCAACGCGATAGCCGCTACAAGAGACGTAATAGACTTGGCTATTTTCATTGGCTTTCCCTTCTTTGAGTTTGGCCACTCATGCGTGACGCAGGTAACACAAACACTAGTGAAGGTTCGTTTAGCGGGGCGCAGACATGCTCCCCCACGCAGGGGTAATCATTCTCAATGGTGTTGATCAATGAAGAGTGACGCCCCCTACGACTAGTCCACTCCACTGACCGCTTGACCCTCACACAATGTGAGGGTTTAGTTTGGTTCTATGAAGATCTCAGACGTTGCCGCGGTCGCTGGTTGCTCAGTGCGATCCGTGCGCCATTTGCACGAGACAGGTGCGGTTCCCGAACCAGCACGCACCAGCGGAAACTATCGCGATTACTCGATCTCTGATCTCGCCGCAGTTGTTCGTGCGCGAGCGCTGATCGACGCCGGCGTTGCCGTCGCTGATGTCTCCTCTCCCGACGCCATCGAGCGCTCGTTCGCCATTGTGGACGAAAGAATCGCTCGTCTGCAGCGACAACGTGAGAAGCTGCGTGCTTTAGCCGCAGCACCTCATGGAACCCCCAACGATATTCGAGAGTCCTTGAGCGAAGTTATCGAAGACCCAGCAATGCTGCAGCTGGAATTGGACTCCTGGGATCTCATGGCGCTTACCGGCGTCGCTACATCAGCGACCTGGGAACAGCTTCGAAAGAACCTCGCTGACGACGATTGCCGTGCAGTTCTCCGCAGAGTTGAAACTTTGTGGCGAGAGCTTGGCTCGCTGTCCCCGCGTGATTGTCGGGTTGCGCTTATCGTCGAGAAGCTGCGCAACGTGAGCGAACACGGGTTGATGCGAGGAATCTACCCAACGCTGCAGCCTGGGAACGCTTTGCTCACCGTGACTGATGCGCCGACGACTGGTGCGCAAGGTGTAGCACTCGAGGCTTTGGCTGGAGGATCACGTGACTAGCATCTGGCGATGTGTAGAAAGGCATCCTGGATTTCGCCTTGCCAAGTATGAATTGGGCCTCTACCGGGATCTGTGGCGCTGGATGCGAGGACAAACGCTACTTCCAGTTGGCGCCGTGGCACTTCCCCACCCTCCTGGAAGGCTCCACATGCTTGGCTTCATCACCGCGATATTGCTGGTTGAAATGGTAGTTGTTCACCTTCTTTTACCTGCGGGCGTTCTGCGAATTGTGGCATTGCTGTTGTCGCTGTGGGCCATCATCTTTGTGTGGGGCCTGATTGCCGCTGAACGCATTCGCCCCAGTTATGTCACCGAAGACCTCACGGTTTTGCGGCGCGGGAAAACAATCTTCGTTGAGGTACCGATGGCTTTTGTCCGCACCACACAGGCGGACCGCACCTTCGAATCAGCGGTTATCCTAAGCAACGACGAGCTCATAGTAGGCGGCCCAGCCGGGACCGATACTCTCCTCGACCTCAGTGAGCCGGTCCAAGCATCACCAGACCGCTACCCATGGCAGCGTGTTCGCTCGATGGAGGTTACGAAGGTGCGCTTTTATGGTGCTGCTTCTCGGTAGTCGCTAGCGTTGCGTAGTTGCTCCTCAAGCTCCGCAATCATTGGCAAGGCCAGCTCCGCGCGTTCGGCATCAATTCCCCACTTCTCCGGTTCACTGCGGACCATGTGGGCTGTGGCCTTGAGAAAGCGGGCGAAGTTTTCCACGACGGCGCGGTTGTTGTTGCGCACGCCTTCGGTAAGCACGGTATTGCTTAGCCTTTCGATCCAGATTTCGAGGATGTGGAGCGAGGTGCTTTTGCCAATTGTGGTGCAGGCGGCACGCGCAAGCCGCAAGCCCTCATCGTCATGCCACACTCCTCCGGGGGCGCGAAGGCGGCACGAGATGATCGCTGCGCCTTCGACGGCTGGGATCATCCCCTTGCGAACACAGGTTTCTACATAGTCAGCGCCGTAACCAACGGCCATGATAGGGCCGATGTCTTTAACAATGCCGCGTGTGTCATCCTCCGTGACATACCACGCGCGGAAGGTGAGGTAGTCCTCATAGTGGAAGTGTCCTGCCTCCGCCAGCACGTTAAGCACCCGGGCGGACAATGCCTTCGTCCATACCTTGTCTGTGCGGAGGTAACCGCTGAGGCGTTTACGAATCTGATCAATATGGTCATCCCACTGACCAGACTCAATGCCCTCTTTCAATTTGGTATAGGCCCAGTCCACGCGGACCTCAGGTCGTTTGCTCACTAATCCGGTGAGCAACGGTTCAATAACGGAATCGAGGTTATTGGCGGTGTTCATGACTTCTTCCTCTCCTGCGGCAGCACGCCGGGGTCTGACCACTTCTAGACCCTGTGCGTGGGAAGCGGAAGGACCCAAGAGAAGAGTCTTGAGCGGTGTGTGGTTGTGGCCCCGATTCTAGCGCACTATAGGTTTTCTGGAAGACCAAGAAGAAATGCTGCGCGCAGAAACTCTCGATGGGCGCTGTCAACATCGACGGCGGTGACCAACGCAGCATTAGCGGGCCGACCCCAGTGACCGCGCAGGTCCGCCACGCTCGTTCCGCGCAACCACTCCGGTTCACTGACTACCCGTACGGTGGTCGAGGTGGAAAAGAACGGGACCTTCTGCAACGCCACCATGCAGGTGAGCAGATCATGTATCTGAGCCTGATAACCCGAGCCGTGCGCCTCGTGGAACTCGAAGTAGAAGCGCATAATCTCCGGTAGAACGTCCGCCACTGGGTGCTGCGCGAGCGCTTCACGCAGCCGTTCCAGCTGCGTCGGGCCGAGGAGCATCGTCTCAGTGACGTTGAGTGGGCACAGCGTGGTGGGCTTCGAGGTGGATTCGAAGAAGTCGCGCGCAGCATGCGGGTCGACCCAGAAGTTCCACTCCGCCGTTGGCGTGGTGTTGCCGGGATAGTTCACAGCACCACCCATGATGGTGACACCGGAGAAGCAGGCGTAGTCGGCAGCGTGCTCCGCAGCAAAGTGCGCGGCATTGGTCAATGGTCCGGTCACGATGAGCTGCGCGTTGCGGTCCGCAGCTTCGGTCCAAATGCTGGTCCACTCGGCAGGCTCAGCACTAGCGTGCCCCTCCGGCACGCTCAGGTACCCAAGACCGCTTGGGCCGTGAGTTTCCGGAGTGGTTACCAGCTCCACCTGGCTGGGCTCCGGAAGCCCCGCCGCGACGGGCACCTCATCCAGGCCACACAGTTGCAGGATGTAGGCAGCATTGCGGGTGGTCTGTTCAATCCCGACGTTTCCAGCGGTGGTAGTAACACCGACCAGTTCGATCTCTCCGGCGCGGTGAAGCGCGGCGAGGTAGATCAACGCTAGGGCATCGTCGATACCGGGGTCGCAATCAAGGAGAACAGGCTGGGCAGTCATGCCCGAAATTCTATTAGGCCAATTCCACGATCTCCATGTACTCGTCGTTCCACAAATCCTCATCGCCATCGGGCATGATGATGACGCGCTCCGGCTTGAGTGCCTTGACCGCACCTGGGTCGTGAGTAACCAAGACCACGGCACCTGTGTAGGTGCCTAGGGCATCGAGCACCTGCTCGCGGGACTGGGGGTCTAGGTTGTTCGTGGGCTCGTCGAGAAGCAGCACGTTGGCGCGTGAGGACACCAGCGTTGCCAGCGACAGTCGGGTTTTCTCACCACCGGAGAGCGTTCCGGCAGGCTGTTCCAACTTGTCACCGGAGAACATGAAGGCGCCCAGCAGTCCACGCAAGTCCTGCTGGCCGGCATCCGGGCAGGCCTCGATGGTGTTTTCCCACACGGTTTTGTCTGGGTCGATGTTGTCGTGCTCCTGAGCAAAGTAACCGATGCGCAGGCCGTGCCCGGAGACGATGCCGCCTTCGCCATCGGTGCGCTCCACGCCCGCCAGAAGCTTGAGCAGAGTCGTCTTGCCCGCACCGTTATAGCCCAGCACAACCACGCGGGAACCCTTGTCGATGGCCAAATCGACACCGGCAAAAACCTCCAGCGAGCCATACATCTTTGTCAGGCCCTTGGCGTTCATCGGAGTCTTGCCGCAGGGAGCAGGTTCGGGGAACTTGATGTGGGCAACCTTATCGGCCACGCGGACGTCATCAAGCTCGTTCATCATGCGCTCTGCACGGTGCAGCATCTGCTTGGCGGCGGCGGCCTTCGTGGCCTTCGCTCCCAACTTGGCGGCTTGCTTGTGCAGGGCTGCGGCTTTCTTTTCCGCGTTGGCGCGCTCGCGGCGGCGACGAGCCTCATCGGTGGCGCGGGCATCAAGGTACTTCTTAAAGCCCATGTTGTAGACGTCTGCTTCGGCGCGAACGGCATCGAGGAACCAAACCTTGTTGCACACGGCCTCCAGCAGATCGACGTCGTGCGAAATCATCACGAGGCCACCCTCATGCTTGGACAGAAAGCCGCGCAGCCACGTAATCGAGTCCGCGTCGAGGTGGTTGGTGGGCTCGTCGAGAAGCAGCGTGGTCTGGGACTTGCCGGAGCCAGCCGAAGCTGCAAAAAGAATCTGCGCCAGCTCCACGCGGCGGCGCTGACCGCCGGACAGCGTCTTGAGCTGCTGGTCGAGCACACGCTGCGGCAGGCCCAAGTTGTCGCAGATCTGCGCGCATTCGGAGTCCGCCTCATAGCCACCTAAGGTGTGGTATTCCTCTTCCAGGCGGGAGAACTTACGAATGGCCCTGTCGCGGAATTTGTCGTCCGTAGCGGTTTCCATCAACTCTTGTTGCTTGGCCATGCGGCGCTTGATCTCATCCAAACCGCGCGCAGAGAGCACGCGCTCACGCGCAGTCTGCTCAATATTGCCTTCTCGAGAATCCTGCGGCAGGTAACCAATCGGACCTGAGCGCGTCACCGAGCCACCATAGGGCTCGGTCTCCCCCGCCAGGATGCGCATCGTCGTGGTCTTGCCCGCGCCATTGCGGCCGACCAGCCCGATGCGATCCCCCGGCTGCACGCGAAGGTGCTGGCCGGGGGCGTCGAGAAGCGTGCGTGCGCCCACGCGCACCTCGAAATCATTGGTCACAATCACGTCGAAACAGTCTAGCAACCAGGGTAGTTAATCCCGAACCGACAGTGCGTAGACCGAAGACCGCGCTCAAGCCCACCGTCAACACGTATATCCCCAGACCTGGATCCCGAAATCTCAAAGTGGTCGGCGGGGCGTCGGCAAGCGCTGGGCGACGCCGACCTGCGAGTTTCGGGTTCCAGGTCTGGGGCTTTGCAATTGGTTGAAGCGACCGCGGTGCCACAAACCGGGGCTGTTCCCAGAAATGCACCACACCGCCGGCTCGATTACGCGCAATGATGATGCGCATTGTCGAACCGGCGGTGGGATTAGCCGTTGCGCCTCGCGGACGCTAGACGGCGAAGCCGAGGGCCTGGAGCATCTCGCGGCCCTCTTCGGTAATCATGTTCGGGCCCCACGGCGGCATCCAGACCCAGTTGAGCTGGACTGCATCGGCGAGCTTGTTGCCTACGATGACATCCTCGATCTGCTCGCCGATGACATCGGTGAGAGGACAGGCCGGGGAGGTCAGCGTCATGTTAATGACGCAGGTGTTCTTGCCGTCAATATCGTCGAGCCAGACGTCATAGACCAAGCCCAGATCAACGATGTTGATTCCAAGCTCTGGGTCGATGACATCACGAAGGTACTCGGTGATATCGAAGGTCTTCGCAATCTGCTCTTCGGTTTGTTCAGGCTTGACAGCAGCGCCATCGAAGGAGGCATTCTGGTCCTGGTAAGGATCCGTGCTGCCACCGGTGGTTTCAGTGTTATCAGCCATCTACTTCTCCAATTCGTTCAACGCTTCCACGGTGGCGGCTTGGAAAGCCTTCCACCCGAGGAGAGCGCACTTAACACGGGCGGGGAACTTGGCTACGCCGGCGAAGGCGATGCCGTCCCCGATGATCTCGTCGTCACCTTCCACTTCGCCGCGGGAGGTCACCATCCTCTCGAATTCGGCCAGCTTGGCGTTTGCCTCCTCGAGGGGGATGCCGACGATTTCCTCCGCCATGACAGAGGTCGAGGCCTGCGAAATGGAGCATCCCTCGGCGTCGTAGGACACGTCCTCGACGGTTGTGCCGTCGGGGGAAAGCTTCACGCGCAAGGTGAGTTCATCACCGCAGGAAGGGTTGACGTGGTGAACTTCTGCCTGGCCTTCGCGCAGGCCAGAGAATTTCGGGTTCTTGTAGTGGTCCAGGATGACGTCCTGGTACATGGAATCTAGGTTCATTCGCTCACTCCAAAGAAGGTGCGGGCAGCCCGCACCGCCTCTATGAGGGCGTCGACCTCGTCCTCAGTGTTGTACAGGTAAAAGCTAGCGCGCGCGGTCGAATTAGCCTTGCACGCGCGGTGCAGCGGCCACGCACAGTGGTGGCCGGTGCGGATGGATACACCATGAGAGTCAAGAACCTGGCCTAGGTCATGCGGATGGATCCCATCCACGGTGAAGGAGACCGCTCCCCCGCGATCCTCGGTGTTTTCAGGCCCGATGATACGCACGCCGGGGATGTCAGACAGCTTCTCCAAAGCCAGTGCAGTGAGTTTCTGCTCATGGGCGTGGATGGCCTCCATGCCCACCTCGCTCAAGAACTTCACTGCTGCACCAAGGCCCACAACCTGGCTGGTCATTTGGGTTCCGGCCTCGAAGCGGGTGGGTGGCGCGGCAAACGTCGAGCCTTCCATCTTGACTACTTCGATCATGGAACCGCCGGTGAGGAAAGGCGGCAGCTGCGCCAGCAGCTCTTGCTTACCGTAGAGCACGCCCACGCCGGTCGGCCCGCACATCTTGTGCCCAGAGAACGCGGCGAAGTCGACGTCGAGTTCGTGGAAATCCACCGGCATGTGCGGCACCGACTGGCAGGCGTCGAGAACCACCATGGCACCTACGGCACGGGCACGACGTACCAACTCTGCGACGGGAGCCACGGCCCCGGTCACGTTGGACTGGTGGGTAAAAGCCACGACCTTGACAGAGTCATCGAGCTCAAGCGAATCGAGATCAATGCGGCCGTCCTCGGTCATGGAGTACCACTTCAGCGTCGCGCCGGTGCGCTGGCACAGCTCTTGCCACGGCACCAAGTTCGCGTGGTGCTCCAGTTCGGTGACCACGACGGTATCGCCCTCACCGACGTAAAGCTCGCCGGCGCGCTCATCGCTGAGCACGTAAGCAACTTCATTCAGCGCCTCAGTGGCGTTCTTGGTGAAGGCGATCTCATCGCGGTCGGCACCAACGAAGGCGGCGATGGCCTGGCGAGCGGACTCGTACGCGTCATCGGCCTCCTCCGCCAGCTGGTAGGAACCGCGGTGCACCGGAGCGTTGGTGCCGAGCACGAACTCCTCCTCGGCCTTCCATACCGGCAGGGGACGTTGCGAGGTCGCTCCCGAATCCAGGTACACCAAAGGTTTACCGTCGCGCACCGTGCGCGAGAGGATAGGGAATTGTTCCCGAATCGCATTAACGTCTAGTTCAGGCATAGGTCCTTGTGCTCGGTTCTTTTTCTCTAGCGTGTCGTGGTGTGGTCTGTCGTGGTGTTACCGGGGTCGGCGGTACGGCCTACTTGAGGAACTGCTCGTAGCCGTCTGCCTCAAGCTGGTCAGCCAGCTCGGCGCCGCCGGTCTTGATGATCTGTCCGTCGGCGAAGACGTGAACGAAGTCCGGGACAACGTAGTTGAGGATGCGCTTGTAGTGCGTGATGAGGAGGATGCCGCCGTTGGTCTCCTCCTGATAGCTGTTGATGCCATCGGAGACGACGCGCAGGGCGTCGACGTCCAGGCCGGAGTCGGTCTCGTCCATGACGGCGAACTTCGGTTTGAGGATGTCGAGCTGCATGACCTCGTGGCGCTTCTTCTCACCACCGGAGAAGCCCTCGTTCACGGAGCGGTGTGCAAAGGACTTATCGATGGCCAGCTTCTCGCGGGCCTCGGTGAGCTCCTTGTTCCACTCGCGCAGCTTCGGAGCCTCGCCACGGATAGCGGTCACGGCGGAGCGCATGAACTGCGACATCTTCACGCCCGGCACCTCAGTCGGGTACTGCATGGCCAGGAAAAGACCAGCGCGGGCGCGCTCGTCGACTTCCATCTCGAGGATGTTCTCGCCGTCGAGAAGCACCTCGCCCTCGGTCACCTCATACTTGGGGTGACCGGCGATAACGTAGGACAGGGTGGACTTGCCGGAGCCGTTGGGGCCCATGACGGCGTGGGTCTCACCGGAATTGATGGTGAGGTTGACACCCTTGAGGATCGGCGTGGGCTCACCGTCCTCCTCGTGTGGGAGCACCTGCGCGTGGAGATTCTTGATTTCCAGAGTAGACATTGAGTTGGTACCTGCTTTCGGGAAGTTTTAAGCGTTGATCTTGGCGAGCTCGTCGACGACGCGGGATTCCAGATCCTCGCGCAGGGACTCGACCGGGATGCGGGAGATGACTTCGGAGAAGAAGCCGCGGATGATGAGGCGGCGTGCCTCGGCGGCAGGAATACCGCGGGACATGAGGTAGAACAGCTCAAGGTCATCGAAGCGGCCCACCGTTGCGGCGTGGCCAGCACCGACGATCTCACCGGTCTGGATCTCCAGGTTCGGGATGGCGTCAGCGCGCGCACCCTCGGTGAGGATCAAGTTGTTGTTCGTCTCATAGGTGTCCGTGTTGTTCGCATTCTTGCGGATGAGCACGTCACCGACCCAGCAGGTGCGGGCCTCCGGGGTGCGGGAGGCGGAGCCGGCCTCGGCCTTCTGCGCAGCAGTAGCACCCTGCAGAGCGCCCTTGTAGAAGACGCGAGAGCGGCAGTTCGGCACGTCGTGGTCCACCAGCAGGCGGTTCTCGAAGTACTGGCCGGCATCAGCAAAGTAGACGCCGAGCAGCTCGGCATCGCCACCGGGGCCATCGAAAACTACGCGCGGAACAAGGCGCACAATCTCGCCGCCAAAGATGGCGGTGTTGTGGCGCAGTACGGCGTCGCGGCCCACCTTCGCAATCTGATGGGACAGGTGCACTGCATCGTCTTCCCAGTCGGCGTCGACGACGACGGTGACCTGGGAGCCGTCGCCCAGCACGAACTCCACGTTGTCTGCGTGGGTACCGGAACCGACGTACTTAAGAACGATGGTGACCTCCGCGTGATTGCCCACGTGGATGGAGGTCGCACCAAAGGAGGTCACGCCCTCACCAGCGCCGGTGATGGTGATCTCCACCGGCTTATCCAGTCGTGCATCGGCGTCAACGCTGACGATCTGCGCCTCCGGCATGGAGCACCAGGCCTGAGCTGCAACGCGGTCAGCAGGTGCACCGGCGGTGCCGAGGCGGTCGTCGTCAGGCGCCACGGTCTCGGCCGTTACGCCCTCCGGGGCCACCACGTCAATCTTCTGGGCGGTTGCCGGCGCGAACTCACCATTGTGCAGCCCGCGAAGGTTACGCAAGGAGATGAAACGCCAGACCTCGTCGCGGCCGTGCGGGACCGGGAAGTCCTCGACATCGAAGGAGGTGAACTGGTCTCCCTTAGTGACGTCAGCCGGATTAAATTCGTTGGAAGCTACCACTTAGCCCACCGATCCTTCCATCTGCAGCTCGATAAGACGGTTCAGCTCCAGCGCGTATTCCATCGGGAGCTCCTTAGCAATCGGCTCGACGAAGCCGCGCACAATCATCGCCATGGCCTCTTCCTCAGCGATACCGCGGGACATGAGGTAGAACAGCTGCTCCTCAGAGACCTGGGAGACCGTTGCCTCGTGGCCGAGGGTGACGTGATCATTGCGGATGTCGTTGTACGGATACGTGTCCGACCTCGAGTCATTGTCCACAAGCAAGGCATCACACTCGACGTTGGCAGCGGAGTTCGTAGCGTTAGCGTTGACCTGCACCAAGCCGCGGTAGGCCGCGCGGCCGCCGTTGCGGGCCACGGACTTCGAGACGATGTTGGAGGAGGTGTTCGGCGCCATGTGGATCATCTTGGAGCCGGTGTCCTGGACCTGGTTATCGCCAGCAAAGGCCAGGGAGAGTACCTCACCCTTGGCGTGCTCGCCGGTAAGCCAGCAGGACGGGTACTTCATAGTGACCTTGGAGCCGATGTTGCCATCGACCCATTCCATGGTGCCGCCCTCTTCGACCTTGGCGCGCTGGGTCACCAGGTTGTAGACGTTGGTGGACCAGTTCTGAATGGTGGTGTAGCGGCAGCGGCCGCCCTTCTTCACGATGATCTCGATGACACCGGTGTGCAGCGAATCCGAGTTGTAGATCGGCGCGGTGCACCCCTCGATGTAGTGAACGTAGGCGCCCTCCTCCACGATGATGAGGGTGCGCTCGAACTGGCCCATGTTCTCGGTGTTAATGCGGAAGTAGGCCTGCAGCGGAATATCCACGTGGACGCCCTTCGGAACGTACACGAAGGAACCACCGGACCAGCAGGCGTTATTCAGCGCGGAGAACTTGTTGTCGCCGGCCGGAATCACGGTGCCGAAGTATTCCTGGAGGATCTCCGGGTACTCGCGCACCGCGGTGTCGGTATCAACGAAGATAACGCCCTGGGCCTCCAGGTCCTCGCGGATCTTGTGGTAAACCACCTCGGACTCGTACTGCGCGGCAACACCGGAGACCAGACGCTTCTTCTCAGCATCCGGGATACCCAGCTTGTCGTAGGTCTCCTTAATGTCGTCCGGCAGGTCATCCCAGGTTTGGGCCTGCTTCTCGGTGGAGCGGACAAAGTACTTAATGTTGTCGAAGTCGATTCCGGACAGATCTGGGCCCCAGGTCGGAACTGGCTTCTTGTTGAAGACGCGCAGAGCCTTCAGACGGGACTCGAGCATCCACTCCGGCTCGTTCTTCTTCCGAGAAATATCGCGGACGACGTCCTCACTCAAACCGCGGTGTGCTGCCTGGCCGGCTTCGTCGGAATCGTGCCAGCCGTACTCATAGCCGCCGATAGAGGAGATGATCTCGTCATCGCTCATCTTGGTTTCAAGGCCTGGTGCCGGTTGTGCCTGTGTCAAAGCCCGCTCCTTTCTAGTTCGATTAGTTCTTCCCCGGCTCCGCCGCGGAAGGCGGGACTGGGGTTAAGGGGATATTCGTGGTGCAGATTCCATGACCATCCGCAATGGAGGCCAAGGGCTGCACATGTTTGCCTAATAGCGCGGAGAAGACTTCCTGTTCAGCTTCACACAACTCCGGATGCTCGGCCGCCACGTGGGCGACCGGGCAATGGTGCTGGCAAATCTGTACTCCGTTGCCCACCGACGTCACCGTGGCCGCGTAGCCATGCGCGTCGAGCACTTCGGCCAGCTGACGCGCCACCTCCGGAACGGATTCCTGATCTTCTACCAGGGGCTTCACGTCCTCCACGAGGCGCTCGAAGCGAGCCTTGGCGAAGCGACGAACCGCCTCCGGCCCGCCCGCTTCACGCAGTGCGGTGAGCGCTTCCGCCGCCAGCTGATCGTAGGCGTGCCCAAATTGGGCGCGGCCCTGATCCGTGAGGCGGAAATGCTTGGCGGGGCGACCACGGCCCACCGACTGCCCAGGGCGGGCTGATGGGCGGCGATGCACCACCTCGGTGAGTCCTTCCTCCACCAAAATGTCTAAGTGCCGACGGATGCCGGCTGCAGAGAGACCGAGACGTTCACCCAGATACGACGCCGTTACCGGGCCGTCTTTTAGGAGCAACAACATGACGTGTCGGCGGGTGTCGCCCTCAGTCGAGCGAGTCTCCCTAGGTAGCTCCTTCGTCACGGTGTACACCTCCTTGAATGAAACACTCTCTCTTTAGACAACACTAGTGTTCCTTAATTCATTCCCGATTTCCACTCTTTCATTCGTGTCGCGGGCAGCTCGTCCTCTCTCAGCACCGAGCGACTAAGGTAGACACTCATGAATATGGAGCGCGATTACACCCGATCGGGGCGATTGCACCGCGTCTTTTGGGGCGTGCGCGATGAACTCCCCCGCATGGGCCTGCCCGGATCCCGTTCCGCGCTCTTGCACCAAGATTTTCCAGATTCTTCCGACGGTGCAGAGGGCGCCGCGCTTGGCGACGTCCACCGCCACACCATCGCCCAGCTGCGCACGCTCTTTAGCCTCCGGTGGCTCGGCACCATTGGTGCGCTACTCATTGCGCTCGGCGGATTGGGCGCCGGTGCGCTTCCGGTGGTGGGCAACCCCTATGAGTCTCTGCCTTTTGGCTCGCTCATGACGCGGATGCTGCAGTCAGCCTCCGCCATCGTGTTCATCGGGGTCGGTTTCATGGTCACGGCGTGGATTTGCATGGCACCGCTGGTGGGCGCGCCCCTGCGCCTACAGAAGCCGGCCAAGGTTCGGCGCTTTAGCCACTCGCCCCGGGTGGTCACGCAGAGCCAGATGTGGCGCACCTGGCTAGGGTGGGTTCTCCCGCTTTTGGTGACCGCTCCCCTGTTCACGCAGGACATTTACTCCTACCTCGCTAACGGCTCCATCGTGCTCCAAGGCCTCGATCCCTATTCGGCGGGGCCGGTGGAGCTACTAGGCGCCGATAACGACCTGGCCCGCTCCGTCCCGTTCATCTGGGCGAACTCACCTTCCCCTTATGGCCCTGTGGCGCTAGGTGTAGCGGCGGTGGTCAGTTGGCTGACCAACGACTCCATTATCTGGGGTGTTGTCCTGCACCGGGTACTGTCCCTCGTCGGTATCATCGCCGCCGGTTGGGCCATCGCGCGGCTTGCTACGCGCTGCCGAGTATCCCCGGAGGCAGCGCTGTGGCTGGGCATCCTTAACCCTTTGACCATCCTCCACCTCGTCGGAGGCATCCACAATGAATCCTTCATGCTGGGGCTAGCTCTCGTCGGTGTGGAGCTGGGGTTGCGGGCGGTTAACGATTCCCACGAGGCCCGCTGGCGAGCATGGTCGCTGTTTATCGCATCTGGCGTCCTGATCTCGTGTGCCGGAATGGTCAAGGTGACTGGCTTTATCGGCCTCGGGTTCGTTGGCATGGCGGCGGCACGCAGGCTCGTCGACAAGCACGGCGTGTCCGGCGTGCGGGCAGTGCTGGGCGCCGGGGCCGCGCAGCTTCTCCTGCTTGCCACCTCCATCGCCGCAGTGACGGTACTCACGGGGATCGACATTGGTTGGGTCTTTGGCCAGGGCGGCGCGGCCACCATCCGGTCGTGGCTGTCTGCGACGACCTCCGTAGGCGTCGGCGCCGGCTTCCTTGGGATGCTGTTGGGATTGGGTGATCACACCGAGGCCATCCTCACCGTGACCCGGACTGTGGGCGTCATCATTGCCGCGGGCTTTATGATCCGCATGCTCTTTGCCACCTACCGCGGCGCCATCCACCCCGTGGGCGGCCTGGGGGTATCGACCTTCGTGCTCGTGGTGTTCTTCCCCGTCGTCCAACCCTGGTACATCCTGTGGGCGGTGCTGCCGCTGGCGGCTTGGGCCAACCGGCGCTTCTTCCGCATGGCTGTGATCATCTACTCCGGGTTCATGAGTTTCATCGTGCTTCCCCGCGGCCTCGGCCTTCCCCCAGGGACAGTCTTCGTCATTTACCTCGCCGCCTTGGTGACATTCCTCGTCCTCGCCGGCGTGGGGTGGGTTGCTTTGCGCAGGGCGGGCGTGCGTGTCCTAAACTAGCGATTCGTGACTACATCAGCTCTTGTCTTAGATAACGTCATGAAGACCTATGGCGACGTCAACGCAGTGAACGGGCTGAGTTTCCGCGCCAATTACGGCGAGATCCTGTGCTTGCTGGGCCCTAACGGTGCAGGTAAGACCACCACCATCGAGATGTGTGAGGGTTTCAAGAAGCCCACGTCGGGCCGCATCGAGGTGCTGGGGCTTAACCCCGCGCGCAATCCCGATGCCGTGCGCTCCCGCATCGGCATCATGCTGCAGGGCGGCGGCTCCTATTCCGGAATCAAAGTCAAGGAGATGCTTGAGCTTAGCGCCTCCTATAACGAGAATCCCTTGGACCCGGAGTGGCTGCTGGACACGCTCGGACTGCGCGGGGTGGCGAAGAGCAGCTACCGCCGCCTGTCCGGCGGGCAACAACAACGTCTCTCCCTAGCCCTAGCGATCATCGGGCGCCCAGAGTTGGTCTTTCTCGATGAACCCACCGCGGGCATGGATGCCCAGTCGCGCCTTGCCGTGTGGGACCTCATCCGCGCCCTCCGGGCCGATGGCGTAACCGTCATCCTCACCACGCACCTCATGGATGAAGCGGAAGCGCTCAGCGACCGCGTCGTCATCATTGACCACGGACAACTCGTGGCGAGCGGCACCGCAGCATCGCTGACGGACTCGGCCGATGTTCCGCAGGTGAATTTCGATACCGCAACACCGGTGGACCTCGAAGCACTGCGGGACGCCGGCATCGCGGCGGAAGCTCTCCGCCCCCTGCACTACCGTCTCACCTCGGAGGCCAGCCCCGCCGGCATCGCAGCGCTGGCTTCATGCTTGGCCGCGCAAAACGTCATCCTCCGCAACCTGCACACCTCACACCGGAATCTCGAGGAAGTCTTCCTCGATCTCACGGGCCGCGACATGCGCAGCTAGAACCGCCCTCGGCCATTTAGCACGATTCTTTTATCAAGTTGTTTGAACAAGGAGAAGCTCCATGAGCACCTTCGCACCCGGCACTTTTAGCCCGCACCCGCAGCGCGTGGGCGTAGCGGCTATGGCACGTGCCCAAGGGGCTATCGAATCCAAGCTCATGCTGCGCCACGGTGAGCAGCAGCTGCTGAGCATCATCATCCCTGTGGCCATCCTGATCGGCGCCGCGACGCTGCAAGACAGCACCGGCCACGGCGTGGAGGAAATCTTCCCCATGGTGCTGGCTGTTGCGGCGACCTCCTCCGGTTTCACGGGTCAAGCCATCTCCTTGGCTTTTGACCGTCGCTATGGTGCGCTGAAACGCACAGGTGCCTCGGGAGTGCCAGCCTGGGCCATTGTGGTGGGAAAGATTCTCGCCGTGCTGTCGATGGTGGTGCTCCAGGTCCTCGTGCTGGGGACGATCGCCGCCTTCCTGGGGCTGCGCATCACCGCTGGGGGCGCGGCCATCGGCGTGCTCACCCTCGCCTTGGGTGTGGCCACGTTTACGGCCTTAGGCCTACTGCTCGGCGGCACGCTGAGTTCGGAGGTGGTCTTGGCGGTGGCCAACCTCATTTGGTTTATCCTTCTCGGCACCGTCGGATGGGTCATGTTTTCCCAGGGGCTCGGTGATAACGGGGTGTTGACCCTCGTACCCACCGTGGCAATGGCCGCCGGACTCGATACCGCCCTGAACGGGTCCTTCCCGGGCTTTGAGCTCCTTGTACTCGTCGGTTGGTCAGCGGTGGCGTCGTTTGCCGCGGTGCGTTGGTTCCGCTTCGAAGGCTAAAAGTGATTCTTCTCCCTTGCGTGGTGTGACCCACCCGTCGATATTGGTTCCCGGATGGGGCCGGGCGGTAGGCTGAATAGCCGTGAGTACCGCCAATATTTCCTCTCCTCAACATTCCACCGCGCCCGCTGCGCCGACCACCGGTCCCTCGGTGAAGACGCAGCGCATCGTCGCGCTCATCCTCCTGCTCTGCCAGGGTGGCATTACAGTATCGGGTTCCATCGTGCGCGTAACCGGCTCCGGCCTTGGTTGCGTCACCTGGCCTAACTGCCACCCTGGTTCCTTGGTTCCCATCCAGGGCGCGGCTCCCATGCTCCACCAGGCCATTGAGTTCGGCAACCGCCTGCTGACTTTTGTTGTGGCGGCGGCGGCCATCGCCAGCATTGTGGTGGTCCACAAGGCGCAACGCCGCAAGGAGCTCAAGGTCTATGCCTGGGCGGGGCTCGCCGGCATCGTGGTGCAGGCACTCATTGGCGCCCTGTCGGTGAAACTAAATCTGTCCTGGTGGTCGGTGGCGATTCACTTCCTCCCGTCGATGGTCTTGGTGTGGATCGCGGCCATGCTCTTTTCCCGCATCAATGAACCCGATGACGGCACTCCCACTCGCCTCTTCCCCGCTGCGGTGCGCACCCTCGCGGTGGTGGCCACTGTGGCCCTGTCCATCGTTCTGCTGACGGGCACCTTTGTCACTGGCTCGGGTACCCACTCCGGTGATGCCGGCGTGGGCATGGAGGGCCGCCTCGGCGTGGACACCTATGGCATGGCCATCATTCACGCGGTCTGCATGTATGTCTACTTGGCGCTGACGCTCATCGTCGTCTTCCTCCTGCACCGCACCGGCGCTCCCAAGGTGGCGAAGAAGGCCGGCTGGGTGCTCATTGCGTGCATCGTCATCCAGTGGGCTATCGGTGTCACCCAGTTCTATCTCCACATCCCCCGCTGGACCGTCCCCTTCCACGTGGGCATGTCCTCAGTGGTCACGGCCTTCACCGCCTTGCTGTGGGCGCATGGCTTGCGCCGCGTCGGAAACGAGGATGGCACTACTGCCAGCACTGCCCAGCGCGGTGACGAGAACGTTCCCGCCGCCCAAGGCTAAGCAGAGTCAGCGGAGCCAGTAAAGCCACTACAACAGGTACTCGTAGCGCCGCCGTTCTCACCAGGAAGTGAGGATGGCGGTGCTTTTTGCTGCGCGGGTGCCTGTGCTTCGTTTAGCCTAGACACCATGCATGCTATTCAGGTGACCACGACCGGAGGGCCCGAGGTCCTCACCTACGCCGAGGTAGAATCCCCCACGCCGACGAAGGAGCAGTTGCTTGTCGACGTCTCCGTGGCCGGTGTCAACTACATCGACACCTACTACCGCGAAGGCATCTACAACGCCTCCGTGCCTTTCATCATCGGTCTCGAAGGAACCGGACGCGTTGTGCACGACCCCCAGGGAGAAATCGCCCCGGGCACGATGGTGGCCTGGGATCACGCTTTCGGCTCCTATGCGGAGCAGGTCTGCGTGCCGCGCGACCGCGTGGTGGCCGTCCCCGACGAGATTCCCTCCGCCGTCGCCGGTTCGATGCTCCTGCAGGGCATGACGGCGCACTACCTCACCCACGGTGTGTATCAGCTAGGGGAAGGAGCATCCTGTCTGATCACTGCCGGTGCAGGCGGCGTGGGCTTGATCCTCACCCAGATGGCGAAGTCCCTGGGCGCCACCGTCTATTCCGTGGTCTCCACGGATGAGAAGGAAGAGCTGGCCTATGGCGCGGGCGCAGACCACGTGTTCCGCTACAGCAGCGGCTTGGCCGAGCAGGTGCGTCGTCACAACGGTGGGCGCGGCGTGGACGTGGTTTACGACGGCGTCGGCAAAGCCACCTTCGGTGAATCCCTTGAGGTTGTGCGACCGCGCGGCACGGTAGCGCTCTTCGGTGCCGCGTCGGGCCCCGTCCCGCCAATGGACCCGCAGCTGCTGAACAAGCACGGCTCCGTCTTCCTCACCCGCCCCTCACTCGGCGCCTGGACCTCCCAGGAAGGCGAGTTCCAGATGCGCGCCCAGGCAGTGGTGCAGGCGGTCATCGATGGCGACCTCGACTTCCGCATCTCCGCAGAGTATCCGCTCGCCGAAGCTGCTCAGGCCCACCGCGACCTCCAAGAGCGCAAGACCACAGGCTCGATCGTCCTCCGGGTACGCGAAGACTAGCTCGCTAGAACAGCGCGGCCGACCATCCCAGCATGCGCCCGATGGGCTCCCAGCCCACGACTGCGTCGATGGACAGGCCGATAAAGAGCACCGACAGGTAGTTGTTGGAGTAAATAAACAGGCGCATGGGCTTGACCTTTGCGCCCTTCTTTACCCCTTGGTGCAGACGGATCGCCATCCAAAGGAAGACCGCGCCGGAAGACACCGCGGCCACCAAGTAGATCCACGAGGCCGCAGGGATGATAAGGAAGGTCACGATAACCGTGCCGATCGTGTACCACACGATTTGGCGGGTCACCTCTATTTCCCCGGCAACGACGGGCAGCATCGGCACCCCAGCCTTGCGGTAGTCCTCCTTGTACTTCATCGCCAGCGCCCACGTGTGGGGCGGGGTCCAGAAGAAGATAATGAGGAACAGCACCACGGCCTGCCACCAACGGTCCGGCTCCCCTGCCGGTGCATTATCACGAATGACGGCCCAACCCACCATGGCGGGCATACAGCCAGCGAGGCCACCCCAGACGATGTTCTGGGAGTTCCGCATCTTGAGGAACTTCGTGTAGACGATGACATAAAAGAAGTTGGTCAAGAGCACGAAGAACGCGGCCAGCCACGAGTTAGCGAGCACACCCAGCCAAAAGACGGATAGCGCCAACATGATCCACGCGAAGATCGCAGCATTGCGCCGCGAGATGGTCTTGCGCACTAGCGGCCGGGCACGGGTGCGCTGCATCTTCTGGTCGATCTCATAATCGACGACGTTGTTAAATGTGTGGGCAGCCGCGGCACCCATCCATCCACCGAAGATGGTGGAGACGATGAGCCAGAAGTTGGAGGACACAGCTTCGAATCCACGCTGCGCCTGGAGCATAGCCGGGATTGCCGCCACGAGGAGGAGCTCAATGATCCTCGGTTTCGTTAGCGCAAAATAGGCCTTGATGGTCTCCAAGGAACAATCCTCCGTATATCCGGCACGTGGGTGTATGGCTTATGGGTCTGACGTACTGGTCGGCTGCCCGCGCTAAAGAGTTCCCGAGAACTTTGTGGCGAATCCCCCAAGCGTTCTTCGGGGATAGTCGCCGCCCACTGGCTGACAGCGGGGCAACAGCGTCAACCATGCCAGACTACCGCCCGAAACCTGGTTTATATAATCCCCCGCCGAAGATCGAAAAACCTTTACACTGATTAACGGTATATCTGTTTCCAGAAGCGAAGTGAGGTTTTCGCCGTGTCGAACGAAAAGTTGTCCCCAGAACTGCAGGCTATGGTTGAGCGCCGTTATCCTTCGGACTGGAGTGACCTCGACACTCGCGCCGTGGATACCGTGCGCGTCCTAGCTGCCGACGCCGTCCAGAACTGCGGCTCCGGCCACCCCGGTACCGCCATGTCCCTGGCACCGCTGGCCTACACGCTCTACCAGCGCGTGCTAAACCACGATCCGGCCGATGTTCACTGGGCAGGGCGCGACCGCTTCGTACTCTCCGTTGGACACTCTTCCCTGACGCAGTACATCCAGCTCTTCCTCGGCGGCTTCGGTCTCGAGATGGAGGATCTCAAGTCGCTGCGCACCTGGGGCTCGAAGACTCCGGGCCACCCCGAGGTTCACCACACCGATGGCGTCGAGATCACCACCGGTCCCCTGGGCCAAGGCTTGGCGTCCGCGGTCGGCATGGCAATGGCCGCACGCAAAGAGCGCGGCCTGTTCGATGCCTCGGCCCCGGCCGGCGAATCCCCCTTCGATCACTTCGTTTACGTCATCGCCTCCGACGGTGACTTGCAAGAGGGTGTCACCGCTGAGGCTTCTTCCTTCGCGGGCACCCAGAAGCTGGGCAATCTCATCGTCTTCTGGGATGACAACCGCATCTCCATTGAGGACGACACCAACATTGCCTTCAACGAGGACGTGGCTAAGCGTTACGAGGCCTATGGCTGGCACGTGCAGACCGTGGAGTCCGGCGAAGATGTCGAAGCCATCGAAGCAGCTGCCGCCGCGGCACGCGCCGAAACCTCCCGCCCCTCCTTCATCCGAGTTAAGACCGTGATTGGTTACCCGGCACCGAACAAGATGAACACCGGTGGCGTCCACGGTGCAGCTCTTGGCGAGGATGAGGTAGCCGCCACCAAGGAGGTCCTCGGCTTCGATCCGGCGCAGTCCTTCCACATCGACGAGGAAGTCCTCGCACACACCCGCGAGCTGACCACTCGCGGTGCCGCGAAGCACGCAGAGTGGCAGGAAAAGTTTGACGCGTGGGCAGCTGCCAACCCGGAGGAGAAGAAGCTCTTCGACCGCCTCCAGGCTCGCGAGCTGCCGGCTGACTTCGCCGCAGAACTTCCGACATGGGAAGCGGGCGAATCCTTGGCCACGCGCAAGGCTTCCGAGGCCGCCATCCAGGCACTTGCAGCCTCCCTGCCGGAGATGTGGGGCGGCTCCGCCGATCTGGCAGGCTCCAACAACACGGTGATCAAGGGCGCGGATTCCTTCGGCCCAGAGTCCATCACCACCGATACTTGGACTGCCACCCCCTACGGCCGCAACCTGCACTTCGGCATCCGCGAGCACGCCATGTCCGCAGTCATGAACGGCATTGCACTGCACGGCAATACCCGCGTCTACGGTGGTACCTTCCTCATCTTCTCTGAGTACCAGTACCCGGCTGTCCGCCTCGGCGCGCTCATGTCCACCGATACCTACTACGTCTGGACGCACGATTCCATCGGGCTGGGCGAGGACGGCCCCACCCACCAGCCAGTGGAAACGCTCGCTGCCCTGCGCGCCATCCCCAACCTCTCCGTCATCCGCCCGGCAGATGCCAACGAGACCGCTCAGGCGTGGGCGGCGGCCCTTGAGTACAAGGCCGCTCCGAAGGGCCTCGCTCTGTCCCGCCAGAACCTGCCTGTACTCGAAGGAACCAAGGAGAAAGCTGCCGAAGGTGTGCGCCGCGGCGCCTACGTCCTCGTTGAGGCATCGAAGGAAACCCCGGACGTGATTCTTATCGCCACCGGCTCCGAGGTACAGCTCGCCGTGGAGGCCGCCAAGCAACTCGAGGCGGACGGTACCGCGACCCGCGTGGTGTCCGCGCCGTGCCTAGAGTGGTTCGACGAGCAGGACGTTTCCTACCGCGAGTCCGTCCTCCCCTCCTCCGTCCGCGCGCGCGTCTCCGTCGAGGCCGGTGTCTCCATGCCGTGGCACAAGTACACCGGTTCCTTCGGCCGCACCGTGTCCTTGGAGCACTTCGGCGCTTCCGCACCTGCCGCGGAACTCTTTGAGAAGTTCGGCTTCACTGCCGACGCCATTGTTGACGCCGCCCTCGAGTCCCTCAACGCTGCTCAGGCAGGCTAACCCCCTACTGCTGTCCACTACGAAAGGACCCTGCACACACCATGACACATATTGATGAGCTGGCCCGTCTCGGTACCTCGACGTGGCTCGATGATCTCTCCCGCGAGCGCTTGGATTCCGGCAACCTCCGCGAACTCCTCGACACCAAGTCCATCGTGGGTGTCACCACGAACCCGGCAATCTTTGCTGCCGCAATGTCCTCCGGCACCTCCTACGATGCCGACATCGCAGCGCTGAAGGAAAAGTCCGCTACCGCGGACGAGGCGGTGTACTCGCTCGCCATAGACGATGTCCGCAATGCCTGCGATCTCTTCACCGAGATCTATGAATCAAGTGATGGCCGGGACGGCCGAGTGTCCATCGAGGTTGATCCACGCATCTCTGCGGATGCGGAGGCAACCTTGGCACAGGCCCGCGAGCTGTGGTCCAAGGTCAACCGCCCCAACCTCATGATCAAGATCCCGGCAACCGACGGTTCCCTGCCCGCCATCTCCGATGCTCTGGCAGAAGGTATTTCCGTCAACGTCACCCTGATCTTCTCTGTCGAGCGCTACGCGCAGGTGATTGCCGCCTACAAGGAGGGAATTCAGCGCGCCGCCGAAGCAGGTAAGGATGTCTCCACTATTCACTCCGTGGCCTCCTTCTTTGTCTCCCGCTTGGACACCGAAGTCGACAAGCGCCTCGAGTTGAACGGCTCTGATGAAGCCCTCGCGCTGCGTGGAAAGGCCGGCGTGGCCAACGCCCAACGCGCCTATGCGCTTTTCCTGAAGGAGTTCAAGGACAACGGTAGCGACTTGCCTTCCGGTGCCCACCCGCAGCGGCCACTGTGGGCGTCGACGGGAGTCAAAAACCCTGACTACCCTGCCACCTTGTACGTTTCCGAGCTCGCTGGGCCGGAGACCGTCAACACGATGCCCGAGAAAACCATTGATGCGGTTCTTGCGCAGGGGAACCTGCACGGCGATACACTGACTGAAGCTTCTGACGACGCAGAGAAGGTATGGGCACAGCTGGAGGCTGTCGGCATCGACTTCGCCGATGTTTTCACCGTGCTCGAGCAGGAGGGCGTCGACAAGTTCGTCGATGCGTGGGAGGAACTGCTTGCCTCGATGACAGACCGCCTCTCCTAAAAGAGCATGAGGTTTTAAGTGCTCACCATCGGCGCGCGCCACCAACGGCCATCCAACTGTGGCCGGCGGGGCGCGTGTCGCTATGCTGAGCTGTTGGACTAATCTCACACAGACCGAAAGGACACTTAGTGAGCACTACCAGCGCGTGGGTCAACCCGTTGCGCGACGCGAAGGACAAGCGCCTACCACGTATCGCCGGGCCATCCGGCATGGTGATTTTCGGCGTCACGGGTGACTTGGCGCGCAAAAAGCTCCTCCCTGCCATCTACGACCTGGCCAACCGAGGGCTGCTGCCCGCCGGCTTCACGCTGGTTGGCTACGGCCGCCGCGACTGGGACAAGCAAGCCTTTTGCGACTACGTCCGCGAGGCTGCCGAAGCGGGTGCCCGAACCACCTTCAGTGAGCATGTGTGGGAGCACCTCGCCAAAGGAATCGAGTTTGTCCAAGGCAACTTCGACGACGCTGGCTTTGATAAGCTCTCCGCCCGGTTGTCTGAGCTCAACGCTTCCCGCGGCACCGGCGGAAACTGGGCCTATTATCTTTCGGTTCCGCCAGAGTTCTTCTCCGATATTTGCCACCAGCTAGAGCGCGTCGGTATGGCGGACAGCACGGAAAGCTCCTGGCGCCGCGTCATCATTGAAAAACCTTTCGGCCACGATCAGGCTTCCGCGCGCCAGCTCAATGAGATCGTCAATGCCGTCTTCCCGGAGTCTTCGGTGTTCCGCATCGATCATTACCTGGGCAAGGAAACGGTGCAAAACATCATGGCGCTGCGCTTTGCCAACCAGATCTTCGAGCCGATGTGGAACGCGCACTACATCGATCACGTGCAGATCACGATGGCCGAAGACATCGGATTGGGCGGACGTGCCGGCTATTACGACGGCATCGGCGCTGCGCGCGACGTCATCCAGAATCACCTCCTGCAGCTATTAGCCCTCGTCGCCATGGAGGAACCCTCCTCCTTCGACCCAGAGGCGCTCCAGGCGGAAAAGATCAAGGTGCTGCGCGCCACCAACGCGGTACACCCGCTCAACAAGACCACCGCCCGCGGCCAGTACTCCGCCGGCTGGCAAGGCTCAGAGTATGTCAAGGGCCTGCGGGAGGAGGAAGGATTCGATCCGGAGTCCACGACGGAGACCTATGCCGCGTGTACCCTCGAGGTCAATTCCCGTCGCTGGGCGGGCGTTCCTTTCTACCTACGTACCGGCAAGCGGCTGGGCCGCCGCGTAACCGAGATTGCACTGGTGTTTAAGACCGCCCCGCACCAGCCTTTTGATCAGGGCCAAGCCGATGCGCTGGGACAGAATGCCGTGGTGATCCGCGTCCAACCTGATGAAGGCGTCACTATGCGCTTTGGTTCCAAGGTTCCGGGCTCCACCATGGAGGTGCGTGACGTCAACATGGACTTCGCCTATGCCGAGGCCTTTACGGAAGAATCGCCGGAAGCCTATGAGCGCCTGATTCTCGACGCCCTCTTGGACGAGTCCTCCCTCTTCCCCACCAACGAGGAAGTGGAGCTGTCGTGGTCCATCCTCGACCCCATCATTGAGTACTGGTCCAGTATCGGACAGCCGGAGCAATACCGCGCTGGCACGTGGGGGCCGGAGTCCGCTAATAGAATGCTGCGCCGCCGGGGTCATTCCTGGCGCCGTCCGTAGGTCCTTAGGAGGAATGGCCTTATGATTATCCCCTTGCCCGATACGACGACGCGCAAGATCTCTAAGAAGCTTGTAGAGATGCAGGAGCACTACACGCTCACGACCGGCCGGGTCCTCACGCTCATCGTCATGACCGAAGAGGGCGATGACCTGGACAACCTACTCGCTTCGGTGCGCGATGCCTCCCACGAGCACCCTTCCCGTGTCATCGTCATCGCTACTGGAAATCTCGGCGAGGACACTCGGCTCGACGCCGAGTTGCGCGTCGGTGGCGAAGCGGGTGCCTCGGAGATCGTCGTCATGCACCTGCATGGCGCCCTCGCGGATCAGGCAGAAGCGGTGGTAACTCCCCTGCTTCTTCCAGATACGCCAATCGTGGCGTGGTGGCCTACGGCATGCCCGCCGTCCCCGTCCTCTGTTCCGATCGGTGCGCTGGCCCAGCGCCGTATTACCAACGTTGCCTTCGGCAGTGGCGTCGATCAGTATGACCTCCACGTGCTCTCCTCTGGCTATAAGCCCGGAGATTCCGACATGTCGTGGGGTGCCATCACCCTCTGGCGCGGTATCGTCGCTTCGGCCCTCGACAGGTTCCCGCACGAGCCGATCACCTCTGTGAAGATCTCCGGTGCCGAGCACCACGCCGCCGTCGACTTTGCTGCCGGCTGGCTTCTCGACGCCCTCTCCGTCCCCGTTACCCGTACCGTGTCGGACTGCGCGGAGGGTACCTTCCCGATTACCTCGGTGGTTTTCCAACGTCCCACTGCCGATGTTAGCGTCACTGTCGTTGACCCTGCGACAGTGGAGGTCAGTGTTCCGGGCTCCCCGGAATCACTCGTTAGCCTCGCGGTGCGTTCCGAAGCAGAAGTGCTCTCGGAAGAACTCCGCCATCTCGATGCGGATAAGACATACGCTCACGCTCTCCGCGCCTTAGCCCGCGTGGACTACAGTGTGTAGGCATAATCATTTCATCGTTTCCTAGTCTCATCATTCAGAAGGATCTTTCTGCACCATGGTCACGCTTCGCCGCGTTAGCGACATCGACGAGCTCATATCCTCCGCCGCACTCGCCTTTATTGAGACGGTTGCGGCGATTCAAGCCCCAGGCGGCGGCCTCCACAAGGATGGTGTCGCCCGCGTCGTGCTCACCGGTGGCGGAGCAGGAATAGGTATGTTGCGCGAGCTGGCGCGGCTTCACGACGCCGCACAACAGCAAGGCAGCGACTACCCAGCATTGGCGGTGGACTGGACGCGCATCCATGTTTTCTTTGGCGATGAGCGCAACGTGCCGGTGAGCGATCCGGACTCTAACGAGGGCCAAGCCCGTGAGGCTCTCTTGGCACACGTGGATATCCCGGAGCGCCACATTCACGGCTATGACCTGGGAGCCGTATCCATGGAGCACGCAGCACAAGCCTATGAGGGCGAGATCCGTGACTTTGCGCCGGAAGGCTTCGATATTCACCTGCTGGGCATGGGTCACGAAGGCCACATTAACTCCCTGTTCCCGCATTCAGAAGCAGTCTATGAAGACACCGACTATGCTTTCGCGGTCCACGACTCCCCCAAGCCGCCTTCTGAGCGCGTGACGTTGACTTACCCGGCCATCAACCGCTCCCAGCGCATTTGGTTCCTGGTTTCCGGTGAGGAGAAGGCCGAGGCTGTCTCCCACCTCGTGGCTGGCGCTGCGGCTGAGGACTGGCCGGCCGCAGGTGCTCAGGGCACTGAGGAAACGCTGCTGTTCTTAAGCGAGGATGCCGCGCAGCGTCTCTAGCAGCAGCTCCCCGGCGGCTTCTCTAGGGCCGCCGATGAAAACTACAACGCCGCGTCCTTCACCTTTGTTGGAGAAGGGACGCGGCGTTTGGCGTATGTGTGCGGCGGGACCTTTTAGCTATAAGCCTGCAGCAGGTTCAGAGCCACGATGCAGGCAAGCCAGATAACCACCATGACCACGGTGTAGCGGTCAAGGTTCTTCTCTACCACGGTGGAACCAGAGAGGTTGGACTGTACGCCGCCGCCGAAAAGGCTCGACAGGCCACCACCTTTACCTTTGTGCAGCAGCACGAAGATAGTCATCAAGATTGCGGCAATCACGAGGAGGATTTCCAGTGCCAAGATCATGAAGTAGTTCCTTGTTTACGCGTATGTACAGTGAGTATGACGCGCGTTAGTGAATCACCGTGGTGAGCCACCGTCACGCGTGGGAAAAGGGCGCGAAGACAGCGCGCGCAATAATCCTCGATGATACACCACGTGGCGGGCCAGAAACTATTCCGACCCGCCACGGCAGGATGCGGGGAGATTAGGCGCCCTGGGCGGCGTTAGCCGCCAGCTTGGCGAACTCCTCGCCCTTGAGGGAGGCGCCGCCGACGAGACCACCGTCAACGTCGGGCTTGCCCACGATCTCCGCGATAGAGTCCACCTTGACGGAGCCGCCGTAGAGGATGCGGATGCCTTCAGCAACCTCGTCGCCGCCGAGCTCGCGGACGAGCTGACGAATAGCTGCGCACACTTCCTGCGCATCCTCGGCAGAAGCAACCTTGCCGGTGCCGATAGCCCAGACAGGTTCATAAGCGATGACGGTCTTTGCCAGATCCTCAGCGGACAGGCCCTCCAGGGAGTTGCGGGTCTGGGTCACCACGTAATCGATGTGAGTGCCCTTCTCGCGGACATCCAGGGGCTCGCCGACGCACACGATGGGGCTGATGCCGTTGGCCAACGCTGCGGCAGCCTTTTCTGCGACGAGCTTATCGGTTTCGCCGTGGTACTCGCGGCGCTCGGAGTGGCCCACTACTGCCCAGGAGCAGCCCAGGGCGGAGAGCATCTTGCCGGATACCTCACCGGTGTAGGCGCCGGACTCGTGCTTGGAGATGTCCTGCGCGCCGTAGGTGAACTGCAGGTCGTCGCCGTCGACAAGCGTCTGGACCGTGCGGATGTCGGTGAACGGGACCATGAAAGCCACGTCGACCTTTTCGTAGTATTCCTTCGGCAAGGAGAAAGCGAACTTCTGCAGGGAGCCGATAGCTTCCTTGTGGTCGAGGTTCATCTTCCAGTTACCAGCGATAAGTGGGGTACGTGCCATGATTAGCCTTTCTCGAAGTCAGACTGTGTTGAGAGGGTGGTTGATTAGGATTCCAGGACCTTGACGCCCGGCAGTTCCTTGCCTTCCAGGAACTCCAGGGAAGCGCCACCACCGGTGGAGATGTGGGAGAAGCCGTCCTCGTCGAGGCCGAGCAGTCGGACGGAAGCTGCGGAGTCACCGCCGCCCACGACGGTGAAGGAACCATTCTTGGCCGTGGCATCGATGATGGACTGCGCCACACCTGCGGTACCCTTGGAGAAGGCTTCCATCTCGAACACACCCATCGGGCCGTTCCAGAAGACGGTCTTGGAGGAAGCGATGACCTCATCAAACTTCTTCACCGACTCCGGTCCGATATCGAGGGACATCCATCCCTCCGGGATACCGTCGAGGCCCACAACCTTACTTTCTGCATCGGCATTGAACTCGGTGGCAGCGACGAGGTCGACCGGCAGGACGATCTTATCGCCGAAGCGCTCCAGCAGCTCCTTGCAGTTGTCGATCTGGTCTTCCTGCAGCAGGGAGTTCTGGACGTTGTAGCCCTGTGCTGCCAGGAGGGTGTAGCACATGCCGCCGCCGATGATGACGTTGTCGGCCTTACCGGCGAGCGCCTCAATCACACCAAGCTTGTCGGATACCTTGGCGCCGCCAAGAACAACCACATACGGGTGCTCTGGCTTCTCTGCTACCGCCGCCAGGGTTTCCACTTCCTTCTGCACGAGCTTGCCGGCGTAAGCAGGCAGGCGCTTGGCCACGTCGTACACGGAAGCCTGCGCGCGGTGAACGACACCGAAACCATCGGAGACGAAGGCGCCGTTGTCTGCAGCCAGGGCGACGAGTTCGTCAGCGAAGGCGCCACGCTCTGCCTCGTCCTTCGAGGTCTCGCGTGGATCGAAGCGGACATTCTCCAGCAACAGGACATCGCCCTCGTTCAGACCGTTAGCGCGCTCGTGGGCGTCCTCGCCGCTGACATCCCCGGCGAGGGCGACATACTGATCCAGTGCCTCAGACAGAGCTTCTGCTACTGGGGCCAGCGAGTACTTCGGGTTGACCTCGCCCTTCGGGCGGCCCAAGTGCGCCGACAGGATGACCTTCGCACCGCCTTCAATCAAGGCCTTGATGGTGGGCAAGGAAGCGGTGATGCGGCCGGAGTCGGTGATGTTTCCTTCATCATCAAGTGGGACGTTGAAGTCAGAACGGACGAGGACGTGGCGGCCGGAGACGCCTTCTGCGAGCAGGTCGTCCAGAGTCTTGAAAGCCATGATGTTCTCCTTAAAAGTAGGTACTCAAGCTAAAGGTTAATGCTATTCAATGGGAAAGTGTGCTGGTTCCTTATAAACGACTATCGGCCCAGCGCACGCCACGAGATTATGGAGGGTGAGGCGTGGCGCATGGGCCGGTGTCTAGCCTGTGGAGCTGTCACAGGCGATCACAGCTTGGTTCACTGTGGTCATTCTAAAGAGTCAACTTTAGAGCTTGGAGGCAACCAGGGAGGTGGTGCGCACGAGCTGGCTGGTGTAGCCCCACTCGTTGTCGTACCAGCCAAGGACCTTGACGAAGTTGCCGTTGGAAACCTTGGTCATGCCCGCATCGAAGATGCAGCCGTGGGAGTCGGTGATGATGTCGGTGGAGACAATCGGATCCTCGGTGTAGCCCAGGGTCTCGCCGAACTCGCCGGTGGCGGCTTCCTTGATAGCAGCGTTGATTTCCTCAGCGGTGACGTCGCGGGATGCCTGGAAGGTCAGGTCCGTGGCGGAACCGGTGATGGTCGGAACGCGCATTGCGTAGCCGTCGAGCTTGCCCTCCAGCTCCGGGAGAACCAGGGAGACGGCCTTTGCTGCACCAGTGGAGGTCGGAACCATGTTGACGGCTGCGGCGCGGGCGCGGCGCAGGTCGCGGTGCGGGGCATCCTGGATGCGCTGGTCACCGGTGTAGGCGTGGATGGTGGTCATCAGGCCCTTCTCGATACCGAACTTCTCGTGCAGGACCTTGGCCATCGGGGCCAGGCAGTTGGTGGTGCAGGATGCGGCGGAGATGACGTTGTGCTTCTCAGCGTCGTACTCATCGGAGTTAACGCCGTAGACGAAGGTTGCGTCGACGTTCTTGCCCGGAGCAGAGATGATGACCTTCTTGGCGCCGGCCTCAATGTGAGCCTTGGCGGCCTCACCATCGGTGAAGAAACCGGTGGACTCGATGACGATGTCGACGTTGTGCTCGCCCCAGTTCAGGTTCTTCGGATCGCGCTCTGCGGAGACTGCAATCTTGTGACCGTTGACGGTGATGGACTCGTCGTCGTGCTCGATCTCACCGTCGAAGCGGCCCAGCACCGAGTCGTACTTGAGCAGGTTGGCCAGGGTTGCGTTGTCGGTCAGGTCGTTGACTGCGACGACCTCGAGGTCATTGTTGCCCTGTGCGACTGCACGGAAGAAGTTGCGGCCGATGCGGCCAAATCCGTTGATACCTACGCGAATGGTCACTGTAATGTCTCCTCAAATAATCGAGTGAAGTTCTATCGTGGGGGCTTCCGAGACTTTGTCTTTATAGGCAGTGCGGTGGACCGTCCTTGCGGCACCGTTGCCCTGCCACTTCCGTGACGTGCTCGGTGGTTTTCCCAACACGGCCGATAGTACCCACGGTTTGTGCATCCCGCAGTGCTCCTGCCCGTCCCCAACACGAGTGGTCGCACGAGGCCAAAAAGAGGCGTATAGTGGTTGGGCCGTCGCAGAGAATTTGAGACAACCCTCGAGCTATACACCTGCAGATATGCCCGTTTGTGTGGGATTATGTTGGGGACTTTCACTGCGGGGTGGGATATCTCACTAAAGCAAAAAAGAGCGGATTAATCCAAAAAGAAATGCGGCAACAGCCGCACGGAAATCGGGCGTGATACCCGGTCTAATGCCCGAACGGGCACGAGTAACTAGGACTCTTCGAAAAGATCCTCAGTGACGGCCTTCGTCGTATCTGGGACCCCAAGCTCCTTGGCACGCTTGTCCGCCATAGACAAAAGGCGCCGAATACGCCCGGCCACCGCATCCTTAGTCATTGGCGGATCAGCCAGGCGGCCGAGCTCTTCCAAAGAGGCCTCACGATGCTGCACGCGCAAGCGGCCGGCATCCGCGAGATGCTCCGGAACGTCATCGCCCAAGATGACCATCGCGCGTTCGACGCGTGCTGCAGCCGTCACGGCCGCGCGGGCAGAGCGGCGCAAGTTGGCATCATCGAAATTATCGAGACGGCGAGACGTATCGTGGGCTTCTCTCTGGATCCGCTTTTTTTCCCATGTCAGGCGCGTCTCTTGGGCGCCCATACGGGTCAGCAGCGCGCCAATGGCATCGCCGTCGCGCACGACGACGCGGTCCGCGCCGCGCGTTTCCTTTGTCTTCGCCGCCACGCCCAAACGGCGCGCGCAGCCGACAAGAGCGAGTGCAGCCTCCTGGCATGGGCAGGTCACCTCAAGCGCTGAGGAGCGGCCCGGTTCGGTCAAGGAACCTTGCGCCAAGAAGGCGCCGCGCCAGGCTGCTTCATTATCGGCTACAGAACCGGAGATGACTTGTGGGGGCAAACCCACCACGGGGTGGCCGGAGCGGGTTACCAAACCAAGGCGTCTGGTCAGTTCCTTGGCACCGGTGGTGATGCGCACTTGCACGCGACTCTTCTTGGACGAAGCCGCAGGCCCAGCGACGTGGGTGCTGGCGGAAATCGAATAGAGCTCATCGAGTGCGGTGACGAGGCGGTTCGCTACGCTCTGCGACTCCAGTTCCACCTCGTACATCACGCGGTCCCCGGTGATGTGGAGTTCGCCAGCGAACCTGAGGATCGCGGCAACCTCCGCCGCGCGGGCGGACTGGCGCGGCACGGACACCGCCGTAAGTTCCTCCTTGACCTGATCGGTCAATGACGCAGACACCTCGTGCCTCCCCTTTCAACTCGTGGACGTAGCGCACCGCGCAGATTGGCGTGGGCGAGACGCGGCGGTGAACGATGAATGCCCCATAGTCTATCGCGCGCTTAACCGCGATGAGCGTCTGGGGCTCCCGCTGTGCCATCGCGATCGGCGGCATACTCGGCGTAAAGCTCGGTGAGCACCTGCGCCAGCTTGTCTGGGCAGTGCTTATTAATCGACCTTCCGTCCTCGTCGTATTGGCACACGTCTCGGAAGACTGCCGTAGCGCCCAGAACACTGGCGGCGCGCTGGACAAAGACTCGCTCCGACTCGTTCGGAAGCCCGGATGCGTCGACGATAACGCGGTCTACCCGCAGGCTCGGGGCGTGCTGCGCTAGGACATGCAGGTGGCGCTCGGCAGAAAAACCTTGGGTCTCACCCGGCTCAGCAGAAAGATTGAGCACCACCACGCGGAGAGCATCCGACGAGGTAATCGCGTCGACGATATCCGGCACCAGGACGTGTGGGAGAACGGAACTAAACCAGGAACCAGGACCTAGGGTGATCAGGTCCGCGTCGTGCAGCGCGCTAATGGTTTCCGGGTTGGCCCGAGGCTTCTCCGGAATGATGCGCACCCGGCGCACCTGCCCCACGGTCGATGCAACAGCCACCTGGCCGCGGACCGAGCGAATGATACGGGGGTCGTCGTCAAGCCCAGAAACATCCGCCTCAATCTCCAGAGGTAAGTTCACGGCTGGCAGTACCCGGCCGGCCGACTCCGTTAAGCGGGCAACGGCATCGAGAGCCGCCTGGAAATCCCCCAACACCTCAGTGAGTCCAGCGATGAGGAGGTTGCCCACGGCGTGGCCGGCCATCGCTCCGGTGCTCTGGAAGCGATGCTGAAGCGTCTCAGCCCACAGCTGGCCATCCTCCGTATCACTGGATAAAGCGGCGAGCGCCATGCGCAAATCACCCGGCGGAATAATGTCCATCTCGCGGCGCAACCGGCCGGATGAACCGCCGTCATCGGCCACGGTGACGATGGCGGAGATTTCCTCCGCGCCCGTGCGGCGAGCAGCGAGCAAGGTTTGATAAAGACCATGGCCGCCGCCCAGGCTAGCCATGTGGAGTGGGAGAGTCGTCACGTAAGTACTAGCTTTCAGTCATGTAATAAAAGGAATGAATACGAATCTTCTCGATACGTATCGCGCCTAGTCGCGGGCGATGTCTCGGTGCAGGGTGCTCACATCCAAGTCTCCGCGCTCGCTAAGGCGGCGGGCAATCTCTTCCGTGACGGCCACGGAACGGTGGTGCCCACCCGTGCAACCAATGCCTACAGTGATGAAATTCTTCCCCTCGTGGCGATACCCCGTGAGCATCGAGTCCAACATCTCGATGAAGCGCTCGATAAAAGGCTCAGCGGCGTCCTGAGACAGAACATAATCCGACACCGGCTCATCGGTGCCCCGGTAGCCCCGCAGTTCCGGTACCCAATAAGGATTGGGAAGAAAACGGACGTCGACGACAAGGTCAGCGTCCCGCGGAGAACCATGCTTGAAGCCAAAGGACTGGAGCGTGACGTGCTGGCGCTCCCCACGCATGTCACCGAAGGCAGCCTCGATGGCACGGCGTAGGTCATGAACGGACAGGTTCGTCGTGTCGATGATAATGTCCGCACGCTCACGAATGGATTGCACGGAGGCGCGCTCGCGTTGGATGCCGGCCTTCAGTGTTTCACCGTCCTGCAGCGGGTGCGTGCGACGCACCGAATCGAAGCGGCGAATCAGCACGTCATCGCGCGCATCGAGGAAAAGCAGGGTCGGCTTCATATCCAGCTGCTCTAGTTCATCCAGGGTTTCTGCCAAAGAACCAGGGAACATGCGGGAGCGTACGTCGGTGACCGCGGCGATCTTCGCAACTGGAGAATCCGGACGCGCACACAGTTTCAAGAGGTCAACGATGGCCTTCGGCGGGATGTTGTGGGCCACGTAGTAGCCCTTATCCTCCAACACTTTTGCCGCCGACGTCAGGCCGCCGCCCGACATGCCGGTAATCAAAATGGGCGGAGAATCAAACAACGTCATGGCCTCTATTCTTACCACTTATGTTGGTGCCACGGTAGGAATCCTGCCTAGGAATGCGGTGGGAATCCCTCCTAAGAGTTATGAAGGTGATCAAAGACGGTCTGGGCCAACTTGGGGCCAAATCCCTTCACCTCAGCAATGTCCTCTACGGTTGCTTCCTTGAGCTTCTTCACCGAGCCGAAGTGCTTCACTAGGTCTGTGCGACGCTGCGGCCCCAAGCCCGGAACCGCATCGAGGACGGAGGAGCGCATCCGCTTTGAACGCTGCTGGCGGTGATAAGAAATAGCTACGCGGTGGGCCTCATCGCGCAGGTGCTGCAGTAGAAACAGCGCCTGCGAATTGCGCGGTAGAATCACCGGTTCGTCATCACCAGGCACCCACACCTCCTCTAGGCGCTTGGCCAGACCGATGAGTGTCACATCGACGATGCCGAGCTCATCAAACACAGCTTGCGCGGCTGCCACCTGCGGCGCGCCGCCATCAACGATGAAGAGCTGAGGCGGATAAGAGCTGCGTTTGGTCTGGCTCGCCGCCTCTTCGCGCACCAACTCCTCAGCGAAGGTGGTGTTCTCTAGCTCTTCGTCAGGCACCGCCCGCTTATCGTCATGGTGATGCTTAAACCGGCGGCGGGTGACTTCGGCGATGGAACCGACATCGTCCGAGCGGCCATCGCCCGCCGCTTCCTTGATGCGATAACGCCGGTAGTCGGACTTACGGGGCAGCCCATCCTCGAAAACCACCAGGGAGGCCACAACATCGGTGCCCTGAATGTGGGAGATATCCGTGCACTCGATGCGCAACGGCGCGGAATCCATGCCCAGTGCTTCCTGCAGCTCCTGGAGTGCGGCGGAGCGCGCAGTGAGGTCGCCAACACGCTTGAGTTTGTGCTGTTTCAGTTGCTCCTTGGCATTGCGCTCGACGGTCTCCATCAACGCGCGCTTATCCCCTCGCTGCGGAACGCGCAGATCGATCTGGGCGCCGCGCAGCTCCTCTAAAACGATCTTGACCTCATCGGCTTCATCGGGCAGTTCCTGGACCAAAATCTCCCGCGGAATAGCGTTTCCACGATGCTCCTCGGCATGGGATTCCTGGTCCACTCCCCTACGCTCCAACTTCGCGTCTTCTTCAGCCTCCAGGCGCTGGCGTTCCGCTGCGTCGGAATAGAACTGAATGAGGAAGTTTTGGATCAAAGCCGGAAGACCGGGATCTGGCTCGCCTTCGCGCACCGCGTCAGTCGTTGCCTGATCTCCGGAACGCTCCACAACCCAGCCGCGCTGCCCGCGGATGCGTCCCGAACGCACATGGAAGATCTGGACTGCAGCTTCCAGTTCATCCGAGTTAAACGCAATGAGGTCCGCATCCGTGCCATCAGGCAACACCACTGCCTGCTGCTCCATCAACTTGTCGATGGCACCCAAGTCATCGCGCAGGCGGGCCGCCAATTCAAACTCCAGGTTCTCCGCGGCCTCCTCCATGCGCTGCGTGACCCGCTTGCGAACGGGTGCGGTGTTACCGTTCATGAAGCTGATGAGTTGGTTAACCGTATCGCGATGTTCTTCCGGGCTAACGCGGCCGATGCAGGGGGCATCGCACTTGCCGATATACCCCAGCAAACAGGGCCGCCCCAAGCGCTCGTGGCGGTTGAACACACCCTTGGCGCAGGTACGCATGGGAAAGATGCGAGTGAGAAGATCCAGGGATTCACGCACCGCCCAGGCATGGGAATAGGGACCGAAATAGCGCACGCCTTTGCGGCGTGGGCCCCGGTAGAAAAACGCACGCGGAATGGTCTCTCCAACGGATACCGCGAGCATGGGATAAGTCTTATCATCGCGGTACATCACGTTAAAGCGCGGATCGAAGCGCTTAATCCACGTGTACTCCAGCTGCAGCGCTTCCACCTCGCTGGCCACCACGGTCCATTCCACCGAGGCCGCCGTCAGCACCATCTGGCGAGTGCGCGGGTGTAGTTGAGTGATGTCCTGGAAGTAATTGGATAACCGCGCCCGCAGGTTCTTTGCCTTGCCCACATAGACGACCCGGCGGTTCTCATCACGGAACTTATAAACGCCCGGATCTGTAGGGATGCTTCCGGGCGCGGGACGGTACTGAGAGGGATCAGCCACTAGTCATCCTGCGGCATGTAACGGGCTTCTAGGTCGCGGAAAGAGCGGACATTGGTGATCACGTCGTCCTTATCGCCCGACTGCAGGGCCCAGACCGGCACGTATTCAAAGTCCGGAAGCTCGATGCGCGCCATGCGGGAGCCTTCGGGGAAGGACAAGCCGTAGATGACCTGCCACGGGTAGAAACGGGTTCCCACGATATTGCGGACCTCCACCCCGTCGGAGTTCGCGCGCAGCCGCGGGCGAGTCAGCGCCAGCCAAGACAAAATGGAAATCACCACGCCGACGCCGGGAAAAGCGAACTTATCAATCGTCGTCACCGTCGCGCCGGTAAAGGACAGACCCACCGTAAAGCCCATGAAAAGGTGCGCGGCCATAACGAGAATGATCCAGATGATGGCCACCTTGCGCAGGTAGGGAGAGGTAACTTCATACTCCCAGGGCTTGGACGACGTCTGGGCGAAAGGATCCGCGCTGGTATAGGCCAGCATTTGCTCATCGCTCATGCCGCGTCCTGGTCCCCCGGCCGCCATCGACGCAGCCGGCTGCGAAGAGGCGGAGGACTGGTTGGCATGGGCCGACTGTGCCCGCTCTTCGTGCCCGGAAGGCACCTGTGAGTCCGTCATCGAGTTTTCCATCTCCTCATCACTCCGCTGAGGCAGGCCACTCCCCCTGCCGGATACGCCAGGCGGCGTGGTTGCACTTGGCAGCCTACTTTTGGTTTGACTCATTCAGTGTACGCAACGTGTGCACGGTTTCTAAAGCTGCGTGCATGGCCTCGGCACCTTTATCCTCTTCAGAGTCCGCAAAGCCGGCGCGATCGACGGCTTGCTCATAGTCGTTGACCGTCAGCACTCCATTGGCCACCGGGGTCGATTCATCGAGCGCGATGCGCGTCAGGCCCTGCGTCACGGAATCGCAGACGTAATCAAAGTGCGGGGTTCCACCACGAACAACGCAGCCCAACGCAACCACGGCATCATGGGTGCGCGCGGCGGCTTGGGCCACGACGGGCAGTTCAAGGGCCCCGACCACGCGCAGGGGCGTGACCGCGGCGCCGGCGGCTTCGGCAGTCTCGAGCGCTCGACGATGCAGCTGATCACAGATCTCTGCGTTCCACGTTGCGGTAACGACGGCGACGCGGATACCTTCCCCGGAGACATTGTTCGGGGTGGGCAGGCCTTCCTTGCTCATAGTGTGCTCCTTGTGCTCAAAGCTTGATACTCAATGCGTGATGGTTAGGGGCGCTGAAGCGCTTCATCCCAACTCTAGGAGTGTTTCTGATCCCATTCGGCTACCTGGGGCAGATCATGCCCCATTCGGTCACGCTTGGTGCGCAGATAGCTGATGTTCTCCGCTGTGGCGGGGGTAGCCAGCGCTGTGCGCGCGGTGGCATCAATGCCGAAGCCTTGCAGCCCCTCGCCCTTGTGCGGGTTATTGGTCAAGAGGTTCACGGACTTCACGCCGACGTCGCGCAGGATTTGTCCGGCCACGGAGTATTCGCGTGCATCCTCCGGCAGGCCCTGCTCCACGTTGGCATCAACGGTGTCGAGGCCTTCGTCCTGCAGACGGTAAGCCTTGAGCTTGTTGACCAGGCCAATTCCGCGCCCTTCCTGTCCACGCAGGTAGATGACGATGCCGCGTCCCGCTTCTTGCACCGCACGGAGGGATTCCTGCAGCTGCGGTCCGCAGTCACAGCGCTGAGAGGAAAAGACGTCACCTGTAAGGCACTCAGAGTGAACGCGAACGGGTACATCCTCGGCACCGGAATAGCTCTCCACGTCACCAACGAAAAGGGCGATATGCTCGCGCTTGTCGACGTCATTCGAATAACCTACCGCGCGAAACTCGCCGTACTCGGTGGGCAGGCGAGTTTCGACTTGGCGGTGAACCTGCTGTTCGTTGTGGCGACGCCACTCGATGAGCTGCTCAATGGAGATCATCGTCAGCCCGTGGGCGTCGGCAAAGCGGCGCAGCTCCGGGGAGCGCGCCATGTCCGTGGGATCCTCTTCAGAGACGATCTCACAGAGCACGCCAGCTGGGCGAAGGCCTGCCAAGCGAGCCAGATCGATGGCGGCTTCCGTGTGCCCGTCACGTTCGAGCACGCCATTCGGGCGCGCGGCGAGCGGGACCACGTGTCCGGGGCGGGTAAATTCCGAGGGCTTAGAGGAGGGATCGGCCAACCTGCGGATAGTTTCGCAACGTGAGGTGGCAGAGATACCAGTGGAACCATTAGCCAGGTCCACCGTGACGGTGTAGGCGGTCTGCCGTACGTCCTGGTTCACCGCGAACATCGGGGGTAAGTTCAAACGCTCGCAGTCTTCTGGGAGCAGCGGTGCGCAAATGTAGCCGGAGCTGTAGCGCACCATAAAAGCCACGAGCTCCGGGGTAGCGAGCTCAGCGGCAAAAATGAGGTCACCTTCGTTCTCGCGGTCCTCATTGTCCACGACGACGACCGCCTTGCCGGCCGCGATGTCCGCGATGGCTTGGTCGACGCTATCTAAACTAAAAGCTGAATCTGCAGCGCTCATAAGGACTTACTCTATCCCTCCGTGCCACTGGCGGAGGCGTTGGGGTGAACCATTTTCTCCACATACTTTGCAACCACGTCTACCTCGAGGTTGACGCGAGCGCCTGGCGCCATCGAACCAAACACGGTATCGCGCAGCGTGGTGGGAATGAGTGAGACATCGAAATAGCTCTCCGCGTCGGGCTCTCCCTGCCCGTCTGACAAGGCCGATACCGTCAGGGAGGTTCCCTGCACCGCGATGGAACCCTTCTCCACCACGTAGCGCTCCAGCTCGGCCGGCAGGCTAAAGCGCAGCACCTCCCAGTGCTCCGACGGCGTGCGGCTCAGCAAGGTCCCGGTGCCATCGACGTGCCCTTGCACAATGTGGCCACCCAAGCGCGTCGTCGGGAGCACCGCACGCTCGAGGTTGACCGGCGCGCCCACTTCGAGTTCGCCGAGGGAACTGCGGTTCAAAGACTCCTTCATGACATCTGCGGTGAAGGTTCCTTCTCCCAACTCAGCAACGGTCAGGCACACGCCGTTGACCGCGATGGAATCTCCCAGTTGGGCGTCCCCCAGCACGATGGTTGCGGCGATGCCGAGGCGCACGGCATCACCCTGCGGCTCCACGCTATCGACGTGGCCAATTTCTTCAACGAGTCCAGTAAACATAGCCAGCACTCCCCTTCCCTATCTTTTAACCTTTGAGCTTTCTATATTCCACGAGCAGGTCCTCGCCTAGCTCGGTAACCGCCACGCGCTGCCACCTCTCAGCCTGGGCCAGATTCTGGGACAGTGCACGGGTGAGAACTCCTCTGCCCTCGCCGAGAATGACGTTGCCCAGGTAGGCCTGAATACGCTCGATGTAGCCCAACTCCATGAAGCTGGTGGCTAGCCCTGCGCCGCCTTCGACAAGGATGTCTCGCGCGCCGCTGGCGTACAGCTGATCTAGTGCCTCCTGCGGCGTGGAATAGTGCTCGAAGCCTAGCTCGACCAGGTTACTAGCCCCGCCCCGGCTCACATCGCGGGAACCGATGACAACGCGCCGCGGTTGCCGCTCACGCAATGAACCATCGGGGTAGCGCGCGGTCAGCGATGGATTATCCGCTAACGCCGTGGCCGTTCCGATAAGGATGGCATCGCGCTGAGCTCTATCACGATGCACGTGCTCGCGGGCCCGCTCTCCGGTAATCCACTGGCTACTGCCATCCGCGGCAGCGGTGAAACCATCCAGGCTCTGTGCAAATTTGAGCGTGACGTGCGGGCGGCCGAGACTCACCGCGCTCAACCACGGTTCGAGCGCATCGTCCACGCCCTCCGCCGGCGCGAGCTGTCCCACCGTGACTCCGGCGCGGCGCAGTGTTGCTGATCCGCCCCCGGCTTGTGGGGTGGGGTCCGGGTGGAGGTAGTACACGGCGGCCACGGAGGCATCGATAAGCGCCTGCGCGCACGGGCCCGTACGACCCGTGTGATTGCAGGGCTCCAAGGTCACCACGGCGGTTCCACCGCGGGCCTTGTCCCCCGCATCGCGCAGCGCCATGACTTCAGCATGCGGCCCGCCCGGGGGCTGGGTGGCGCCGACGCCGGCGACCTGGCCGGCAGCATCGAGAATCACCGCGCCGACCGGCGGGTTCGGACTCGTCGTACCGCGAACCCGCTCGCCGGCCTCCATGGCGACGCGCAATGCTTGCGATAGGACAGCAGAATCGTGGCGTGGAATCACAGCGTGGCCAGTCGGCGCAGCTCCTCGACGGCCGCCGCCTTATCTGCTTGCTTGTAAATGGCCGAACCCGCGACAAAGGCATCACAGCCCGCCTCGGCGGCGGAGCGGATCGTCTCGGCAGAAATACCGCCATCAATTTCGATGAGGACATCGAGGCCACGCGCGTCAATGGCCGCGCGCAAGGTGCGCACCTTATCCAGCTGATCCGGCATGAAGCTCTGACCACCAAAGCCGGGTTCGACAGACATGACGAGAACCTCGTCGAAGTGCTCCAGCGCATCCAGCCAGGGCTCAATCGGGGTGCCCGGCTTGATCGAGAAGCCCGCGCGCACCCCTAGGTCCCGAATCCTGCGGGCCAAGGCGATGGCCGCGTCCTTGTCGGCCACGGCCTCGACGTGGAAGATGATGCAATCAGCGCCCGCCTTGGCGTAGGTTTCCACCCATTTCTCCGGCTCCTCGATCATGAGGTGAACGTCGAGGGTCTGCGAGGTAATCCCGTCCACCGTCGCGGTAATATCCGGGCCGAAGGACAAGTTCGGCACGAAGTGTCCATCCATGATGTCAACGTGGATCCAATCCGCGTTGGCCACTGCTTTGACCTCTTCGCCCAAGCGGGTGAAGTCGGCGGCCAGAATGGATGGGGAGATAATGGGAGCAGACGAGTGTGCAGACATGACACTCAGCCTAGTCCCTCACGCCCCGCTAGTCCGCTACTCGGCGGAGGACGGCGAAAAACATTGCATCTGTGCCGTGACGGTGCGGCCACATCTGGGCAGAGAGCTCGCTGCCGAGATCCCCCATGTCCGGAAGCACGTCGCGCGCATCCAGCTCCTCGACGCGGATCTCTGCCCCAACGCCATGGCGCTCCACGGCAGCGTCCACGATGCCCCGGGTCTCGCGCAGGTCGGGCGAACAGGTGGAGTACACCACGACGCCACCTGGGCGCACGAGGTCCAACGCGGACTCGAGGAGCTCGGTCTGCAGTGTGTTGAGTTCCGCAATATCGGACTCGGCTTTGCGCCAGCGGGCTTCGGGGCGGCGACGGAGTGCACCGAGGCCGGAACAGGGGGCGTCGACAAGCACCCGGTCAAAGCCTGCGTCGAGCCCCGGCGCACGACCGTCCGCACGGTGCACGCGCACGGGTAGGTCACCCACTGTTTTTTCCACCAAGGTAGCGCGGTGCGGGGAGACTTCTACGGCATCGACCTTCGCCCCCTCGACGCGAGCGATGGCACCCATCAGGGCGGCCTTGCCACCGGGGCCGGCGCACAGGTCTAACCAACGCCCGGTGTCCTCGCCAATAAGTTCAGCTTCCGTCACCGCGCGTGCGATGAGCTGGGAGCCTTCGTCTTGCACCGCCGCGAGTTTCTGGCGGACAGGCTCGAGGGAGCCCGGGTCACCCTGCTCAAGGTAGACCGCATAAGGGGAATAGCGTCCTTCCTCGCAGCCGGTAATGAGCGCGAGTTCTTCGGCGGATATCTCGCCCGGTCGCGCTACCAGGTGCACGAGGGGCCGCTCAGAGTCCGCCTCGAGTGCGCGCTCCAGCTCCGCTGTTTGCTCGGCGCTGAGCGCATTATCGTCAGCGGTGTCGAGGAGCCCCAACGCGCGGCCGAAGGAGCGGGCGATCCACTCAGGATGAGCGTGGCGGAAAGCCAACGCCGCGACCTCTCCGCTCGGAGCTAGCTTGTCCAGCCACTCTTGCGCAGGTGTGCGGGTGATAGTCCGCATGATGCCGTTGGCAAAGCCCTTGGCTTTCTCGTGGCCGGCCGCCTCCACGAGGCGAACGGTGGTATCGACCGCCGCGTGCGCCTCCACCCGGGTGTAGAGCACCTGGTAGGTTCCCAGTCGCAGGGCCATGAGCACCTCGGGCGCAATGGCGTCGAGCCCGCGCGACGAGCATTCAGCGATGACCGCATCGAGAACGCCCTCGGTGCGCAGCGTGCCATAGGTCAGTTCCGTGGCAAAGGCGGCGTCGCGGCCGCTGAGCTTGTTCGCGCTCACGGCCTTCGGCAGTGTGAGGTTGGCAAAAGCGTCATCCGCCGCAACCCGCTGCAGTACCTCGAATGCGACCGCGCGCGGCACGTCCACCCCGCTGCGCCGTGCCGCGGAAATCAGCGACGGGTTCTGGCGATCGTGGTGAGCAGTCTGGCGCTGTCCGCCTCGGCGGTCACGCTGCGCACCGGTGTTCTTATAACCTCCGCGTCCCTTGTGGTCGTGTCCACCGCGGGAGCTTCCACGCTGTTGGCTGCCCCGTTGCTGCTTTCCCTTCTCTGCGCCTGCCCCCGCGCGCTGCGCCGGGTCACCAGACTTGCTGCGGGACCTAAACCCTCCGGTCATGAGAACTTCACCTCGTCTGTGTCTGTGGAATCCGTGCCGCAAGAGCCTTGGCTAGCAAGACCTCGGCCCCAATCGGCGGCGTTCATCATCTTCTTGCCGGGCGGTTGAATCTTGCCCAAACGTACTGGGGAGCTACCGGTGCCGACCATGACGGCATTCTTGGCCACGTGCACTTCTCCTGGCTGGAGTGCGCGCACTGCGGCAGGCTCTGGCAGCGCCTCGAGTTCGGCGGGTACCACGCTGCTTACAGGCCCTACCTTCAGGCGGGATTCCCCCATTAAGGTCCAGGCTCCCGGCCCCGGGGTATGGGCGCGGATGTGGCGATCAATGACGTCAGCAGGCCGGGTCCAGTCAATGCGGGCGTCGTCGGTCGCAATCTTGTGCGCATAGGTGGCCTCACCTTCCTGCGGCTGCGGCGTAATGCTGCCGTCCTCCAGGCCATTCATAGTCTGGACTAGGAGGTCACCACCCGCGTATGCTAGTCGCGTGAGCAGGTCATCAGCGGTATCGGTGGGCAGGATTGCTTCCTCGATGGTGGCCAGGATGTCCCCGGTATCCAGGCCCTGATCGATGCGGAAGGTCGTGGCGCCAGTGCGCTCGTCGCCGGCCGCAATGGCTGCCTGGACCGGTGCTGCGCCGCGCCACGCTGGAAGCAGGGAGAAGTGCAGGTTGACCCAGCCGTGCGTTGGAAGGCCCAGCAGATCCTCGGTGATCAAGTTTCCGTAGGCCACCACCGGAATAGCCTCCGGAGCAATCTCCGCCAACCGCGCGCGCAGGGCGTCGCCGTCCTCGGTGCCTGGCTTGAGTGTGGTTGGCGTAAGAACCTCGATTCCGTGTTCCTGGGCCAGCGCCTTCACGGGACTGGGGTGCAGGGTGCGCCCGCGGCCGCGGCGGGCATCAGGACGGGTGATGACGGCGGCTATGTCGTGGTGTGAGGCAATGAGTTTCTCCAAAGCCACGACGGCGGGCTCGGGGGTTCCGGCGAAAACGATGCGCACAGTGGGTGCATGCCTTTCTCTCGTGAGGTTGATTGTTGATTAAAGTCTGACGCCTATGCGTTGAACCACTCCGACTGGCGGATGATCTTCATGGATTCCTTTCGCAACTCATCGCTCAGGCGCTTGAGAAACAAAATTCCGTCGAGGTGATCCGTTTCGTGTTGGATGCAGCGTGCCATCAGTCCGGACGCGAGCATAGACACTGGGCGGCCTAGGGGATCGAAGCCTGTAAGGCGTACGGTATTGAACCTTTCGGTGGGCTGGGAAATACCGGGGATGGACAGGCAGCCCTCTGGTCCCAGCTGAGTCTCTTCTCCCACTGCTTCCCACTCGGGGTTGATGATGGCACCGCGCAGGCCGTGCTGATAGTGAGAGCAGTCAAAAACGAAGATGCGCTTGGTCACGCCGATCTGGTTAGCCGCTAGGCCTACTCCCCCGGCGTCTTCCATGGTCTCCAACATGTCCTGAGCTAGACGCTCGAGCGATGGCCCGAATTCGGTGATCTCCTCGGCCCGGGTGCTCAGGACGGGATCGCCATAGAGGCGAACCTCGCGCACGGTCATAGTATGAACTCCTCGTGGTTTGCAGTCTTTCACGGTAAGCAGGGATTGCCATCCGTAGTGCTCCTGCACCGAGAATAGTTCACAGTAAGCAGTGCGTGCCCTCCAGGGGTGGGGTCGGCTGCTCTGTCTATCCGATGTTGATCGGGTCCACGGCGATGCGCAGAGGCAACACGTCCTTGCGCGCGCTGCGCAGCGAATTGGCCGTTCGCAGCGCCTGCCCAAGCTCCGAGCGCGGCCCCAATGGCGTGCGGATCAGCAGGCGCTGGGGCTCGCCGCCGCGTTCGTGGTCATACTCGCCCGGCAAGCTCACCCCGGGCGGCAGCGGGACCGGGCCAAGAAGCTCCGCGTGCTCCGGTAGTTCTGCCAGCTCCAGGAAAGCGTCGAGCGAGGCATCGGCACCGTCGACGGCCGCCATGTGCACCGCGGGCGGGAAGCGTACCTCGCGGCGTGCCTGCAACTCGGCCGCCGCGGCTCCCACCATGTCCCACCGGCTAAAGAAGCCCACGAGCGGGAGCTGCTCATCTGCTGCCACGATCACCGCTCCGCCCTGCGCAGCCGGGGCCACGAGGGTGGCTGCGGCAGCCCATGTGGTCAAGGTATCCTCCGTAGCTCGGAGATCCTGACGGCCCAGCAACGCCCCGGTTTCCACCAGGAGCGCAGCACCATAGTGCCCTCCCTCGGCAACGCGTGGCTCCGCGCCAGGCGTGGCAATCACCAGCGCGGGGCCGGCAGGGACCTCGTCGACGACTGTGGAGCCACCTGATTGGATAACGCGCGTGTTGGGAAAGGCGCGCCCCATCTCCTCGGCGGTGCGCTCGGAGCCCAGCACAATGGCCCGCAGCCGTGGGGAACCACACTCGGAACAGCGGTAATGGGCGTCGACACGCCCGCACCAGCGACACGTGGGAAGCGCGGCGGAATCCTGCGCCCCATCCGCCGCGCCACGGACAGAGGGCAAACCTAGTGGCCCGTTGCAGTGTCGACACCGTGCCGGGGATGAACACTGCCCACAAGCCAGAATTGGGGCGTAGCCCTTGCGCGGGACTTGGACAAGGACGGGTTCACCGCGGTCGAGCGCCGCCCGAGTGGCTTGAAAAGCTGGGCCGCTGACCGACGTCGTCCCGCCCTGCATGTGCCGCGCCAGATTGATACCGAACGCACCCACCGCAACAATATCGGGGCGCGCCGCTTCCAGGGCTTCCGGAGTTGGGAGAAGATCGTGTGCCCATCCCGACTCAACGAGCAGCTGCGCTTCGGCCGTGCGCGCGTGGCCAGCAAGGATAAGGCTGCATTCTTCCTGCGCGGAGCGCGTGCTCAATACCTCTCGCGTGTGGACGTAGGGCTTGAGGTTATCCACCAGGCTATCGTCACCGTCATTGAGGACAACGGCCAGCTTCAGGTTCTTTACTGGGGCGAAGGCCGCGGAGCGCGTGCCGATAACGATGCGTGCCTGCCCCGTCAGTGCGGACAGATAGCGGCGGTAGCGAGCCTGCGGGCCAGTACTGTGCGCGAGCACCGTGATCTGCTTGGCGGAGAGGTGGCGACGAAACGCCGCTTCCAACAGGTCAAGGTCACGCTGATCCGGCACAACCATGAGCACCCCGCCGCCTTGCAGCGCCACGCTAGCGCCCAAGGCCGCAAGCGCGCCAGCCCAATCTGACCCCGGTGCGATCTGCCACGCTGCCCGCGCAATGTTCCCCGTCAGCACCGAATCCACGAAAGACTCGCCATGCTGGTAGCTCGACCACGCAGAGAGATCCGGGTGCTCTGCCGTGCCGAGCTCTTCCCAGGGAGTGGTGATATCCGCTTCTTCGGCCTTGGCATGGCGCGCCGGGATGGCGGTGCGGATGATATCGGAGCGCACGCCGCCGTAGCGGGCTGCAAGGGATTCGATGAGCGCCGCCATGGTCGGTGTGTACACCGCATAGGGGGAAATGACGCGTTCGATATAGCGGAGCGAACCGGAAAAATCAGAGTCGCTGCTGCGCGAGAGCAAGATGGCGTCAACCAACCTGCCGTTGAAGCGAATACGCACCCGGACGCCCGGTTGCGCGGCGTCGGAATCCGCCTCCTCAATGAGGTAATCGAAGCCGCGGTCGAGGTGCGCTACCCCTAGCAAGGGCAACACCCGCGCGACCGGTTGCTGGGCGGCGGGTGTCTTCTTGGGCATAGCGCCCGATTCTACAGGCCGGCGGCACGGCGCAGGTCGACGGCCCGCGAGGTGTCCTCCCACGGAAGGTCAACATCGGTGCGACCGAAGTGACCGTAGGCCGCGGTTTGGCGATAGATCGGGCGCTGGAGGTCGAGCTCGCGAATGATGGCGGCCGGGCGCAGATCGAAGACCTTGTCCACTGCGGCCTGGATGTCGGCGTCGCTCAGCCCGCCGTGCGCAGTACCGAAGGTCTCGACGTAGAGGCCAACTGGCTTGGCGCGGCCGATGGCATACGCCACCTGTACCTCGGCGCGGTCGGCAAGCTCGGCGGCCACAATGTTCTTGGCCACCCAGCGCATGGCGTAGGCAGCGGAGCGGTCCACCTTGCTCGGATCCTTACCGGAGAAGGCACCGCCGCCGTGGCGGGCCATGCCACCATAGGTATCCACGATGATCTTGCGGCCGGTCAACCCGGCATCACCCATGGGTCCGCCGAGGATGAAGGAGCCAGAAGGATTGATGAGCAGCTCGGTGTCCTCGGTGTAGTACTTGCCCAAGTCGGCGTCGTTGACGACCCATTCGACGACGTGCGTGCGCAGCTGCTCGGCCAACCACTCCTGGGTGACGTCCGGATCGTGCTGGGTAGAGATGACGATCGTCTCCAGCCGCGTGGGTACATCATTCTCGTCGTAGGCGTAGGTGACCTGGGTCTTGCCATCGGGGCGTAGGGAAGGCACGATGCCCTCCTTGCGCACCTGGGTGAGACGGCGCGATAGATGGTGCGCCGTGGAAATCGGCAAAGGCATAAACTCCGGGGTCTCATTGGTGGCATAGCCAAACATGAGGCCCTGGTCACCCGCACCGTACTGGTCATCGTCTTCGAAGGTGCCGGAACGAACCTCGGTGGAGGCATCCACGCCAGCCCCGATCTCCTGGGACTGCTCACCGATGGCGACGTTGACGCCACAGGTATGGCCGTCGAAACCAACATCGGAGGAGGTAAAGCCAATCTCCACGAGGGTCTTGCGAACGATCTGGGGGATCTCTACATAACCAGTGGTGCGCACCTCGCCGACGACGTGCACCTGCCCCGTCGTCACGAGGGTTTCTACGGCGACGTGGGCGTTGGGGTCTTCTTCGAGGAGGGCGTCAAGAATGGCGTCCGAGATCGCGTCACAAATTTTATCCGGGTGGCCTTCAGTTACGGATTCGCTGGTAAAGAGGCGTACCGCCTGTGCAGCTTTGTCAGTCACAAGTTTTCCTTAAGCTAGTTCTGCGCGTCGTGGGTGGGACAGCGCCTTGCCCACGCCTCAGCTGATAACACCGCCCCATCGTAGACCAAGCGGTCTACAGCTGCAAGAACGACCACTACTTTTTCAGGATTTCATTCACAGCTTCAAGTATCTGCGCGGCCACGACCTGTTTCGAGCCAGGCTCAACCACCACTGGCTCGGCATCACGCCGCAGGATCCACCCAGCGCTCGTGGGCTGGCCAAAGACCTTTCCCTCCCCGACCTCATTGGCCATGAGTACATCGCAGCCCTTCTTTGCGAACTTCCGCTGGGCGTACTCCAGGACAGTCGTCGTCTCATCACCGGTTTCTGCGGCGAAGCCGACGATGATGGCATCGGGGTTGAGGGAGCCACTGTCGCGACGCTCGACGAGGCCCTTGAGGATATCCGGATTTTCCACCAGTTCCAGATGCGCCAAATCAGCGTCCGCGGTACCCTTCTTCATCTTTGAATCAGCCACGGAGGCTGGGCGATAGTCCGCAACGGCCGCGGCCATGATGACGATGTCCGCGTCGGCGGACTCTGTATTCATTGCCTCCTGCATATCGCGGGTTGAGGTCACCCGCACGACCGTGGCACCGGAGGGAACCGGAAGCGCCTCCGTATTACCGGCAACGATGGTGACATCGGCACCCCGCTGTGCGGCAATCTCAGCCAACGCAAAGCCTTGTCGTCCGGACGAGCGGTTGCCAAGGTAGCGCACTGGGTCAAGGTTCTCTTGCGTGCCGCCAGCGGAGATCACGACCTTCCGGCCCTGCCAATCATGGTCCACGCGGTGGCCGGCAATGATGGTGCGAGCAAATTCCGCAATCTGCTCCGGATCCGGCAACCGGCCTGCGCCCGTATCGGTACCGGTCAAGCGGCCGTGGGCGGGCTCCATGACAGTAACTCCGCGACGGCGCAGCGTAGCCACGTTGTCTTGGGTTGCCGGGTTAAGCCACATCTCCGTGTGCATCGCTGGGGCGATAATCACCGGACACGTCGCAACAAGGACGGATGCGCTGAGAAGATCGTCGGCGCGACCACCAGCCAAACGCGCGATCAGGTCCGCGGTTGCCGGGGCAATAACGATGGCATCCGCTTGCTGGCCTAGGGAGACGTGCTGGACTTCATCCACCGCATCAAAGACCGTGGTCGACACCGGATGCCCCGACAAGGCCTCAAAGGTCGCTGCCCCAACGAAGTTCAGCGCAGCCTCGGTAGGAATCACGCGAACATCATCGCCATGCTCAGTGAAATCGCGGATAAGATGGCACGCCTTGTAGGCGGCAATTCCTCCCGCCACTCCGATGAGGATGCGCCGCCGTTGAGCCGACCCCGCCCCTGCGGACTCTGGATGATTCACGGCGCTACTTTCTTGAGCTTCTTGGAAATGCTGTACGTCCTTCACTCGGACGATGTTACCCAAGACGCACTGAACCCACCCAGTATCTTGGCAGACACGTGGGTGGGTTCAGTTCAGAATGTGCTGTAGGCAGCTACCGGCACGGAAAAGCTTAGTTGCCTTCCTCGTGGTCCAGCAGGCCGGCTTCGATTTCGCGCAAAGCGATGGACAGCGGCTTCTCCCCCGGTTCCGGGGTCACCAGCGGTCCGACAAACTCGAAGACGCCTTCATCCTGTTCTTGGTAGTAGCTGTTGATCTGGCGTGCGCGCTTAGCGGCAAAGATCACCAGAGCGTACTTGGACGAGACCTTGCCCAGCAGCTCATCGATCGGCGGATCGGTAATGCCCGTCGGCGGATCGAATACTGGTTCCGGCTTAACGGCCTCAGAATTAGCAGGTGTGGTCACGTTGGTCACATGCACCTTTACTGTTGGTAGATGGTCAAAATCGTGGTCTATCCACGCAGGATAGCACTAATAGCGGCAACGGCCTCATCGAGATCTTCATTGACAACGATGTGGTCGAACTCCTTTTGCGCGGCAAGCTCCGACTCAGCGGTCTGCAACCGGCGGTCAATGACATCCTGCGGCTCGGTCCCACGCCCTGTCAGGCGCTCGACCAAAACTTCCCAGGAGGGTGGGGCGAGAAACACGGTTTCCGCCTCCGGCATCGCCGCCTTCACGTTGCGGGCGCCTGCAAGATCAACCTCTACCAACACCGGGCGTCCAGCCGTCATCGCTTCTTGGACCGGCTGAGCGGGCGTCCCGGAACGCTGCAAACCGCCGTGGATCTCTGCCCATTCGAGCATGTCACCGGCGTCGATATGCTCTTGAAAGGTCTCTGGTGAGACGAAGAAGTAGTCCACCCCATCAGTCTCTCCGGGACGGGGTTGGCGCGTCGTCATGGAGACGCTGAAGTAGAGGTTGTCGACATCGTCGCGCAGGCGCGAAACCACCGTGGATTTGCCCACAGCGGACGGCCCGGCCAGAACGACCAGGCGCCCGCGTGCAGTTTCGTCAGCCATTGCGCTAATTACTCGCCGTAGCCGAAACGCTCGAGCAGGGCGCGGCGCTGACGGTCACCCAGGCCACGCAGACGGCGGGTCTGAGCAATCTCCAGGTCCTCCATGATTTCCTTAGCCTTGACCTTGCCAACCTTCGGCAGGGCCTCGAGGAGAGCGGAGACCTTGGTCTTGCCGATGATCTCATCGGTCTCGGCCTTCTCCAGAACTTCCTGCAGGTTGGTCTCGCCACGCTTCAGCGCAGCCTTGAGCTCAGCGCGAGCCTTGCGGGCCTCGGCGGCCTTTGCGAGAGCTTCTTTGCGCTGCTCATCTGTCAACTTGGGAAGGGCCACGGGTTTCCTCCGATTTCATTAGTTCGAACATTGTCTTCTGATGGCTAGCACCAGAATCTCGGCTCACGGTGGGAAGGTTTCCCCAGCGCGGGATAGCTTTTGCTACCTCCACGAACCGACTTCTGGCAATCCTAGCACTGGTCTGTACGCGATGACGCAACGCGGCCCCCTTCTTTTAAAGGTTCCCGCACGTCAACGCACATGCCTTAAACAAAATACCAGGTAAACGGCGCGCCCGTTAATCCAGCACGCCGCCACCTGGTCTGAGTATTAATCCCGGAACTCCGCCGCGGTATCCACTACGGCTTTCCGCAGGTCAGAGACACTCGGCCCCTGCGAAAGAATGGCCCGGGAAACGTTGGCAAAGCCGAGCTCGGGCGCCGCTGCGGTGAGTTCCCTTACATCGGCGGGCGTAGCGCCCTGGGCGCCCACACCCGGCAGCAGCACCGGACCGTTTAATTGGTCTAGTGCAGGCGGAGCCTCCAACGTCGCGCCCACGACAACACCAAGGGCACCCACGGTGGTGTCTGGCCCAGCCGCAGAGGCGTTGCGCTGTGCAAGCTCATCGACGACGCGCTGCGCAACGCTGCGGCCGTCGACACTCAACGACTGCAACGCCACGGCCTCCGGATTGGAGGTCGCCGCAAGAACAAAGACACCTCGTCCAGTTTCCTCCGCTAGGTCGAAGACTGGACTCAAAGCACCCACACCGAGGTAGGGCGAGACCGTCACAGCATCGGAACGCAGCGGCGAGTCCTCCCCCAACCAGGCTTGTGCGTAGCCCGCCATGGTGGAACCGATGTCTCCGCGCTTCGCGTCCGCTAGGCTCAGACAGCCCTGCTCGCGGAGCCCCGCGAGGGCCTCCTCAAGAACTGCGAAGCCGCGCGAACCGAAACGCTCAAAGAAAGCCACCTGTGGCTTCACCACCGCGGCGGTCTCGCCGAAGGCCTCTACACAGCGCAGCGTAAACGTGCGCAGACCATCCACATCAACCGACAGGCCCCAGGCTTCGAGCAGATGCGGGTGCGGGTCGATGCCTACGCACAGGCGCCCGCGCTCCGCACCAGCTGCTACGAGGCGCTCACCAAAAGACGGCAACTTCCTAGTTGGCTGGGTCATGCTCAAGCTCCTGCAGCGCGCGCACCTTGAGATCCCCGCGACGCAGAGCCTCAATACCCTGCACGGCGGCGGTCACGCCCTGGACGGTCGTCACCAACGGAATGCCCACGGATACCGCAGCAGCGCGGATGTCATAGCCGTCGTGGCGGGCACCGGCGGAGCCTGCCGGGGTGTTAAGGATGAGATCAACCTTTCCAGCAAGAATCTGGTCCACGATGGACTCCTCGCCCTCCGTGGCCTCCGATACCTTCCGGGCGACCTCGCACTCGACACCGTTGCGGCGCAGCATTTGCGCGGTCCCAGCGGTAGCCACGATGGTGTAACCCATGTAGGCCAGGCGCTGAATCGGGAAGATGAGCGTGCGCTTATCGCGGTTGGCTACGGAGACAAACACGGTTCCCTCAGTGGGCAGCTCGCCGAAGGCGGCCATCTCACCCTTGGCGTAGGCGGCGCCGAAGTTATCGGCCAAGCCCATCACCTCACCGGTGGACTTCATCTCTGGGGACAGCAAAGTATCCAGCAGCTGGCCATCGGGGCGACGGAAGCGGTTAAACGGCAGCACGGCTTCTTTGACCGCAATCGGGTGCTCCAGCGGCAGGGAACCACCGTCGTAGGTAGACGGGATGATGCCCTCCTCGCGCAGCTCGGCGATGGATGCCCCCAGCATGACACGCGCGGCGGCCTTGGCCAGCGGGACGCCGGTGGCCTTGGAGACGAAAGGCACGGTGCGGGAGGCACGCGGGTTGGCTTCGATGACGTAGAGGGTGTCATCCTTCAAGGCGTACTGAACGTTCATCAAGCCCTTGACGCCGATGCCATGCGCTAGGCGACGCGTCGACTCCCGCACCTTCTCAATATCCTCCGGGCCCAGCGTCATCGGCGGCAGGGCGCAGGAAGAGTCACCGGAGTGAATACCGGCCTCCTCGATGTGCTCCATCACGCCGCCGAGGTAGACCTCCTCGCCGTCGCACAGCGCGTCGACGTCAATCTCGATGGCGTTATCCAGGAAGCGGTCGACGAGGACCGGGTGGTCCGAGGTGATCTCGGTAGCGCGCTCGATGTAGTTGCGCAGCGAATCTTCGTCGTAGACGATCTCCATGCCGCGGCCACCCAGCACGTAGGACGGGCGGACCAATACCGGGTAGCCGATATTCGAGGCGACCTGGCGGGCCTCCTCGAAGGAGGTAGCGGTGCCGAAGGCCGGTGCGGGCAGCTCGGCTTCGGCGAGCACCTTGCCGAATTCACCGCGGTCCTCGGCCAAGTCGATGGCAGCGGCCGAGGTTCCCACGACCGGAACTCCGGCAGCGGTCAGGCGCTCAGCCAGGCCCAGCGGGGTTTGGCCACCCAGCTGGACGATGACGCCGGCAACCTCACCGCACGCGGCCTCCGCGTGGTAGACCTCCATGACGTCCTCGAAAGTCAGCGGCTCGAAGTAGAGGCGGTCTGCCGTGTCATAGTCAGTCGACACCGTCTCCGGGTTGCAGTTGACCATGACCGTCTCGTAGCCCTCGCGGGAAAGCTCCAGGGCGGCATGCACGCAGGAGTAGTCAAACTCGATACCCTGACCGATGCGGTTCGGGCCAGAGCCCAGGATGATGACCTTGCCCTTAGTCTTCTCCTCGCTTGCGCGGACCTCGGACTCAGCGTTCGGATCCAGCTCATAAGTGCTGTAGTGGTACGGGGTCTGCGCCTCGAACTCACCAGCGCAAGTATCGACGGTCTTGTACACCGGGCGAATACCCAAGGACCAGCGCAGGGAGCGCACGCCATCCTCGCCAGCGAACTCTGGGCGAAGAGCCGCGATCTGGGCATCGGACAGGCCGAAGACCTTGGCGCGGCGCAGCAAATCAGCGTCCAGAACCGGCGCACTCACGAGCTCCTCGCGGAACTGGACCAGCGCCTCCAACTCAGCGAGGAACCACGGGTCCAAGTGGGAGTGCTCGTGCAGCTGCTCGATGGTCGCACCGAGGCGCAGGGCCAGCTCGACGTCGTACATGCGGCCCTCTGTCGGGCGCTCCAGGTCCTTGAGAACGGCCTCGAGATCCGTAGCGCGCTCCCCGGCAAAGTACTCATCTGGCTGGGTCCAGAAACCTGCGGGCTTGGATTCCAGGGAACGCATGACCTTATTCAGGCCGGAAATGTAGTTGCGGCCGATACCCATGGCCTCGCCCACAGACTTCATGGTGGTGGTCAGGGTGTCATCGGCGCCCGGGAACTTCTCAAAAGCAAAGCGTGGAGCCTTGACGATGACATAGTCCAGAGTCGGCTCGAAAGCAGCCGGGGTAACACCGGTGATGTCATTGCGCACCTCATCGAGGGTGTAGCCAATGGCCAGCTTGGCGGCCAGCTTGGCAATCGGGAAACCGGTGGCCTTGGAGGCCAGCGCCGAGGAGCGGGATACGCGCGGGTTCATCTCAATGGTGATGATGCGGCCATCATCCGGGTTCACTGCGAACTGGATGTTGCACCCGCCGGTGTCGACGCCCACCTCGCGAATGATGGCGATACCCTGGTCGCGCATCTTCTGGTACTCGCGATCCGTCAGAGTCAGGGCCGGCGCCACGGTGACGGAGTCACCGGTGTGGACGCCGAGGGCATCGACGTTCTCGATGGACGCGATGACCACCACGTTATCGTCGCCGTCACGCATGAGCTCGAGCTCGAACTCCTTCCAGCCCAGGATGGACTCCTCGATGAGGACGTTCGCCTCTGGGGATGCAGCCAAGCCGCCGCCGGCAATGCGCTCAAGGTCCTCCTCGTTGAAGGCCAGGCCCGAACCGAGGCCGCCCATGGTAAACGACGGGCGAACGACAACCGGCAGGCCGAGCTCGGCGACAGTCTCGTGGACCTCCTCCATCGTGTGGCAGACGCGGGAGCGCGCGGATTCGCCGCCGATGGAGGCGACAATATCCTTGAACTTCTGGCGGTCCTCGCCGCGCTCAATCGCATCGATATCGGCACCGATGAGCTCGATATCGTACTTCTTCAGGATACCCAGGCGGTCCAGCTGCACCGCGGCGTTCAGAGCGGTCTGGCCGCCCAGGGTTGCCAGCACGGCGTCGATGGGGTTGCCCTCTTCCTTTTCCTTCTGGAAGATCTTCTCAATGAACTCGGGCTCGATGGGCTCCACATAGGTGTGGTCGGCGAACTCCGGGTCCGTCATGATCGTTGCCGGGTTGGAGTTGACCAGCGTAACGCGCAGGCCTTCCTCCTTGAGCACGCGGCAGGCCTGGGTACCGGAGTAGTCGAACTCGCAGGCCTGGCCAATAACAATCGGACCGGAGCCGATAACCAGGACGTGATTGATGTCGTTGCGCTTTGGCATGTGTTTCTTCTTCCTTTTCCTGGTTGCGTTCTACTTGTTCGGGGACTTTTCAGTCATGAGCTCGATGAACTGATCAAAGAGCGGGTTAGCATCGTGCGGGCCAGCCGCGGACTCAGGGTGGTACTGCACGGAGTACGCCATGCCATCCTTGAGCGCAACACCTTCAATGGTGTTGTCGTTGAGGCAGGTGTGAGACACCACTGCCGGGCCGAAGTCGGTCTCGAATTCCTCACCGGCCGGGTCTTCCTTGCCCGAGGGGCTGGCCAGGGCGAAGCCGTGGTTCTGAGAGGTGATGTCGATCTTTCCGGTCAGTTGGTTGCGCACCGGCACGTTGATGCCGCGGTGACCGAACTTCAGCTTGTAGGTATCCATGCCCAGCGCACGGCCGAGGATCTGGTTGCCGAAGCAGATGCCGAAGAACGGGTACTTGGCGGCGAGGATGTCGCGGACGATGCCAACCATGGTGTCCGCAGTAGCCGGGTCGCCCGGACCGTTGGAGACAAACACACCGTCCGGCTTGTACTGCTTGATCTCCTCGAACGGGGTGTTGGCGGGAACCACGATGGTTTCGATGCCGCGCTCGGCAAAGTTCTTCGGTGTGGCGGTCTTGACTCCCATGTCGTAGGCCACGACGGTGAAGCGCTTCTCCCCTACGGCCGGGAAGGAATAAACCTCATCAGTCGAGACCTCTGCCGACAGGTCGAGTCCGGCCATGGAGGGCTGGTTCTTCACCTCAGCGATGAGCACCTCGACGTCCCGCTCAGCATCGGCACCGGAGAAGATACCTGCCTTGATGGAGCCATGGTTGCGCAGGTGGCGCACCAGGGTGCGGGTATCGATGCCGCTGATACCAATGATGCCCTGCTTTTCCATCTCCTCCGGCAGTGAGCGCTCGGCGCGCCAGTTGGAGACGCGGCGAGCAAGGTCGCGGATGACCAGACCGGCGACCCAAATCTTGTCGCCGTGGGACTCGTTGTCCTCATCATTCCAACCTGTATTACCAATCTGCGGCGCGGAGGCTACGACGATCTGGCGGTGGTACGACGGATCCGTCATGGTCTCCTGGTAGCCCGTCATGGCGGTGGTGAAGACAGCCTCGCCCAGGGTCGTACCCGTGGCGCCAAAGCCAAAGCCACGGAAGGTGCGGCCATCAGCGAGGACCAGGATGGCGGGGGTGGTGGTAGTGGAAGTCACTGTGTGTTGAACCTTTCAGTGAATTTTCTCGGTGAAGGGTGATTGTGTTGGGGACGTGCGTTGGTGTGCGTTGGCTACTTAAGTGTTGAGCAACTCTGATTGTCGATTATCCCGATTACTCGGCCGCCTCGCTGGCGCTTTCAGCCGCTAGGTCGTAGGTCACCGCGCCCCGCAGGATGGTGTAGGCCACGCGTGCACCGAATTCCTCCCCCTCATAGGGGTTGTTCTCCGACTTCGAGGCCAGGCGCGTGGAATCGGATACCCACTGGTGTTCCGGATCAACGATGGTAAGGTTTGCGGGCTCTCCCACGGCAATCGGGCGGCCATGGCCGGGCAGACGGGTGATCTCGGCCGGGCGTTCCGACATGACGCGGGCAACGAAGCGCCAGTCGGCCAGACCGGTGGCAACGAAAAGCTTGGCGATAACCGCCAGGGAGGACTCCAAGCCCAGCATGCCTGGCTTGGCGTGTTCGAACTCGACGCACTTGTCTTCGCTGCCGTGCGGGGCGTGGTCGGTCGCCACGACGTCGATAAGCCCGTCGAGCAAGGCCTGGCGCAGGGCCAGGGTGTCGGATTCCTCGCGCAACGGTGGGTTGACGCGGTAGACGCCGTCGTAGGTCACCAGCTTGTCATCGGTCAGCAGCAGGTGGTGCGGGGTCACCTCGGCGGTCAGTGGAATGCCCTGTTCCTTGGCCCATTTGAGCAGCTCCACGGTGCCTTTCGTCGAAGCGTGGCAGATGTGCATGCGGTTGCCATAGTCACGCGCGAGTAGTGCGTCGCGGGCGACGATGGACTCCTCGGCCACGCGGGGCCAGCCGCGCAGGCCCAGGCGGGCCGCAACCTCGCCCTCGTGGGCGCTAGCGCCGTCAGTCATGCGGTGGTCCTCTGCGTGCTGGGCCAGCAGGACGTCAAGGCCCTTAGCGTACTCCAAGGCACGGCGCATGAGCTGCGGGTCTTGGACGCACTTGCCGTCATCAGAGAACATGCGCACCTTGGCATCCGAGCGGGCCATCATGCCAAACTCGGTCAGGGTCTTGCCCTCGAGGCCCTTCGTGATGGAGCCGACCGGGTGAACATCGCACAGGCCGCGTGCCTGGCCCTTGGCCCAGACGGACTCGGCGATGATCGGCTGGTCCGTCACCGGTGAGGTGTTGGCCATGGTGAACACGGCGGTAAAGCCACCCTTGGCGGCAGCCCGCGAACCGGTTTCGATGGTCTCGGTGTCCTCGCGGCCGGGCTCACGCAGGTGAACGTGCATGTCCACCAGCCCCGGCAGCAGCACGTTGCCGCCACCGTCGATAGTGCGGTCCACCTCAACTGCCGGGGTCACGGCCCCGGCGTCCCTGGCGTCCCCGGCATCGGCGGCAGTGCCGATGGCCTCGATGACGCCATCCTTGATCAGGATGCTGGTGGGTTCGCCCTCGCCATAGGGGCGAACGTTGGTGATGAGCAGAGTGCCGGCCGCGGGAGCAGAGAGCACGCCGGTGTCTGGATAATTAGTCATGGATTCTTCAGCTCTCCTCGTTGCTAAGTGGGACATCTCGATTTAGATACCGGCGTTCTCGCCGTTCGTCAGCAGCGTAAACAAGGCCGCCATGCGCACGTGGACACCGTTGTTGACCTGCTGGAGCACTGCGGTGTTGTCAAAGTCGGCCACGGCATAGTTGATCTCCATGCCACGAACCATGGGGCCCGGGTGCATGATGATGGCATCCTTCTTCATGGCCGCGGCGCGGTCCTTGGACAGCCCGTAGAGAGTGGCATATTCGCGGTGAGATGGGAAGAAACCGCCGTTCATGCGCTCTGCTTGCACGCGGAGCATCATGACGACGTCTGCCTTGTCCACCTCGGCGTCGAAATCGTGGGAGACTCGCACGGGCCAGGTCTCCACCCCGAAGGGCAGCAGCGTCGGCGGGGCGACGAGCGTGACTTCAGCGCCCAGCGTGGAGAGCAGGTCCACGTTGGAGCGCACCACGCGAGAATGCAGGCAGTCACCGACGATAGCCACGTTTAGACCTTCAAAACCGGTGCCGGCTGCCGAGCGATCCGCGCCCAGGTGCAGGCGCTGGCGCATCGTGACGGCGTCGAGAAGCGCCTGCGTGGGGTGCTGGTGGGAGCCATCGCCGGCGTTAATCACGCTCGGGCCCTGGCCGCCGGGCGCTACCCAGCTAGCTAGCTGCTGTGCCGCACCGGAGGAAGGATGGCGCATGATGATGGCGTCCGCCCCGATGGACGCCAAGGTCAACCCGGTGTCCTTGAGGGACTCGCCCTTCTTGACCGAAGACGTCGAAGCGGAGAGGTTAATGACATCCGCCGACATCCACTTGCCCGCCGTCTCGAAAGAGGAACGAGTGCGGGTGGAATTCTCGTAGAACAAGGTGAAAACGGTGCGCCCGCGCAGCGTGGGCAACTTCTTGACCTCGCGGCCTTCCAGGGCTTCCCGGAAGCGGTCGGCCTCATCCATCAGACCGAGAATCTCCTCGGCGCTGTGGTCGGCGATGTTAATGAGGTGCTTCATTTATGCCTCCTTGCCGGGCTGTGCAGCGAAGCGGGTGAGAACGACGGCATCGCGCCCATCAATGTCGGCGTTGTAGACGGTGACATCCTCATCCCGCGCGGTGGGGATGTTTTTGCCCACGTAGTCGGCGCGGATGGGTACCTGGCGGTGCCCGCGGTCCACGAGGACGGCGAGCTGGATGATGTCGGGGCGGCCGATGTCCGCGAGGGCATCGAGGGCGGCGCGGATGGTGCGGCCGGAGTAAAGGACGTCGTCGACAAGAATGACGGTGGCGCCATCGATCCCGCCGTCAGGCACCGTCGTGGGCTGCAAGGCACGGTGCGGGCGGGCATATAAATCGTCTCGGTACAAAGTGATGTCGAGGGAGCCCCAGGGAATCTCCACCCCGGAGAATTCCTCAATCTTTTCGGCAAGGCGCTGCGCCAAAGGCACGCCACCAGAGGGAATGCCTAAGAGCAGGACTCGAGAAGAATCACTCGAATCTAGCGCCGTCTTTTCAATGATCTGGTGCGCGATGCGTGCGACAGTACGCGCGACGTCTGAGGAGCTCAGCAGCTCGTTGGACTCCGCGTGGGTGCCGGATTCACTCATCGTGACCTCCTTCCCCGCCTCACGGTGCGGTCTTTAAAGGATGTCGGACAATGGTTCAGTGGACTTGTCTATGCTTGAAAGCCAGCACTAACCATAGCACTCTTCACGCGTGCTTGGTACGCCCTCGCACCCCCGAATCTCCTGAGGCAGGTCTATAGACAGTGAGTTTCACTACCCAGCACGTTGTCCCCGCCCCGCGCGAAGACGTATGGCAGTGGCATACCCGCCAGGGGGCGTTTGCTCGCCTCACCCCACCTTTCGGTTTTATGACCCCGCTTCAGCAAGCCGAGTCCTTGGCCGATGGAACCTCAATATTGGGCTTTCCCGGCGGCCTGAAATGGGTTGCCCGCCACGACCTCAGCCGCTACCAACCGCGGCGCTCTTTCGCGGATGTCTGTATCAACGCCCCCTTCCGTTCCCTAGCGAATTGGCGCCACGAGCACTTCTTTGAGGATCATCCGGAGGGCACGCTCATCACGGACAAGGTGGAGACCCGCATCCCCGCCGGAGCCCTGGAATCGATCTTCGCTTACCGCCAGCAGCAACTCATCGAAGACTTTCGCTTTGCCCACAGGCTCGGCGCGCTCAACGCCGAGCCCCGCACGGTAGCGATAACCGGAACGCACGGGACGGTGGGCGCGGCTGTGGCTGCGCAATTGGGCACCCTGGGCCACACCGTCATCCCTTTGGTGCGCTCCAGCCCCGGGCCTGGCGAGCGCCTCTGGCGCCCCCAGCTGCCAGCGAAGGACCTGCTGGAGGGCGTTGACGTTCTCATCCACTTAGCCGGCGAACCTATCTTCGGGCGCTTCAATTCCGCACACAAAGAGGCCATTCGGGATTCCCGCGTTGAACCTACCCGCCTACTGGCCCAGGTGGCTGCTGAGACCCCGTCCCTGACCGCCCTGGTGTGTGCCTCCGCCATTGGTATTTACGGCGCGGACAGGGGTGAAACGGAACTGACCGAGGAATCGGAGCGCGGCGAGGGTTTTCTCGCCGACGTCGTCGCCGACTGGGAGGCGGCGTGTGAGCCGGCGCGGGAGGCTGGAAAGCGCGTGGTTAACCTGCGCACCGGCATTGTGCAATCAGCCAATGCGGGGATCCTGCCGTTGCTACGCGGGCTGTTTTCCACTGGTCTTGGCGGCGCCTTCGGCAAAGGCACCATGTGGAATAGCTGGATTGCGCAAGATGATCTTTCTGACATGTTCATCCGCGCCGCGCTCGACCCGGCCTGGCACGGCGTCATCAACGCGGTCTCCCCCACTCCGGTGCTCAACCGCGATTATGTTGATGCCCTTGGTTCCTTGCTCCACCGCCCCACCATCATTCCGATTCCCAGCGTCGGTCCGGCGCTGCTGCTAGGCAAGGAAGGTGCGCGTGAGCTTGCACTGGCTAACCAAAAGGTTCTGCCCACGCGCGCGGAAGCGCTCGGCCATACTTTCCGATATCCCGAGATCGCTCCAGCGCTTGCCCACGAGCTGGGCGGGGAAAAACTCTTCGAGGACCCCACCTGCGCACCCCAGGAAGACGGCTCCGGTAGTGTCGGGGCCGGAAAAGATTAAGAAGAATGTAGCGAAGTGAGTAGAAGAATTGACTGACACCACTAATCACGACGAAGCGCAGCAGCGCCAGCTGCAGCCCGATACTCCGATTGAGGAGGTCACACTCGAGCGCATTGCGGAGATCTTTAAGTCAGAAGGCTTGGAATACCGCATCGAAGAGCAAAAGACGCAGGACGGCCAGACGGTCAACCTTTTGCGCACCGGCTTCTCGAACGCCGCCATTGCCTTCCAGCTGGTTGGCTCCTCCCTCATCGTTGATTCCGTGTGGCGCGGTTCTGTGCCCGCCTCCGAGGGCCCGGCGCTCCTCATGCACATCAACGCCTGGAACCAGGATCACTTCACGCCGACGTTCCGCTTCTTTGAGGCTCCGGACAACGCCTTGGCAGTCTCCGGTGCGCGCGATCTCGACCTGACCCACGGCGCTTCCCGCAACCAGTTAGGCGCGTTCGTCATGTCCACCCTGGATGCCGTGTTGCAGTCCTTCGAGTGGATTGAACAGCAGTACCCGCAGCTCGTCACCTGGAAGGAGCACAACCATGACTAATCCTGCGACTACCCCCGCCGAGGATCCGCACGCACTGCCGGAGGTCACCCTCGACCGCATCATTGAGGCAATGAAGACCTTCGACATCGAACTCGAGCCGGTCACCGGCCGCGACGACGCCGCCACCGCCAACCTCAACGGCCTGCCGTGCATGTTCGCTGTGCTGGAAAGCGTTGCCATCGTGCGCTGCGATGTGCCAACGGACGTCAACTACGCCAAGGCCGACGCCGGCCTTTTCCTCGCGGCTAACCAGATCAATTCCGTGGCTATGGGGGCCCGCGCCGTCATTGCTGACTTCGACGGCATGCTGCTCGTGCGCACCGAGGCCGATATTCCGTGCGCGGCCGGCATGACCGACGAACAACTCGCGGCCGCGCTGCGCGCCTCCGTGGATGGTGTCATCAACGCCCAGAACGCCATGGTCGCCGCCGCCGAGGAAATGGCCAAGCTCGGTTCCGAATCTGCTGCACAGGCGGGCGAGGGAGCTGAGGGCGCGCAGGGTGAGCAGCAGTGACCGATCTCCACGTGGTTGAGCCGGTCACCATTGACCGGCTGGCGCAGTTGTGCGAGCTTATCGATGCCGACTACGCGCTCATCGAAGCTGCCCCCGAGGAAGGCGACGCTCCTGGTGCCGGCGACGACAACGCCCCCGCGCGCCGCGTCCTGCAGACCGGTGTGCCGCATATCGCGGTGCACTGTGACCTCGACGCGGAAGGCGACGTATTGAGCGCCTTCGCCTCCTGGGAAGGCACGCTTCCCGCGCACCTCGAACACGACGTTGCTGCTGCCGTGGCGGAGCTGAACTGGGCCAGCGTGGCGCCCACCTTGAACTTCCTCGTCGAAGAGGACGCGAAGGGCAACGCGGAGATCCACCTAGGCGCCAACCGCGCCATGGCCGTGGGCGAAGGTTTGTCCTTGGCCCAGCTGGGGCATTTCCTGCTGAGCTCGCTCGCCAGCTTCGCGGAGGTTTTCGACGTCGTGGCGCAGCGTTTTCCCCAGGCGGTCACCTGGAACGAGGAGGAGCAAGCATGAACCACAACGCTAGCGAAGGCACCGATCCTTTCGACATCCTGTCTGGGTCTCCGCTGCCCGCCGTCAGCCGGGACAGCGTGCTGAGCGTGCTCAACGGTACGGAACTAGATATGGCGGCCACCGCGCACCCGGAGGACCCCACTGCGGCGGTTGCCCGCCTCAATGACCTTGATTGGGTTATCACCGTCGACGATGGCCTCGTGCGCATGGAATGCGTGCTGCCGACGCAGCTCGACGCGGACATGCTCCCGATCTTCCACGTCTTGTGCAACGAGTTCAATTCCAGTGCCTTCGATGGGCGCGCGATCGTTGGCCTCGTTGAGGATGAGGTGGAGCTGCGTGGTGATGCCTGCTTCGTCACCACGGCGGGTCTGAACGAGGACCAGCTCTTCCACGCCCTCAACCTGGGAATTATCAATGCCCAGGAAGCGCTGTTGTCCGTCCTCGATAGTTTCAACGCCGCCGCCCGTGAGCTCGCCAGCGACGTCGATGAGGCACAGAGCGACTAGTTCTTAGTCGGCGTCCTCGATGCGCTGGCGCTCCACCTCCGGGTCGAAGTCGGGCGCCGGCCATTCGAGGTCAATATGGCGTAGGAGATCCACGATGAGGAACTTCAGCGCCATGCGGGCGTATTTCTTGTTATCGGTAGGAATGACATACCAGGGCGCATAGTTTTCATCCGTGCGCTGGATGGCGTCCTGGTAGGCCGCCATGTACTTATCCCAATAGGCGCGCTCCTCCACGTCGGCGGGATCGTATTTCCAGAACTTGTCTTCCCGCTCCGTGCGCTCCAGCAGATTCTCCTTCTGGGCTTCCTTGGACAGGTGTAGGAAGATCTTGATGACCTTGACACCCTTCGCTGTCAGGTCGAGCTCATAATCCCGGATAGCCTCGATGCGGCGGTCCACTTCTTCTTCGTCGACCCACTCGTGCACGCGCTGAATGAGGACGTCTTCGTAGTGGGAGCGGTCAAAGGCCACAATCTGTCCCGGCTGCGGGTCGTGCTTGCGGATGCGCCACAAGAAGTCATGTTCCAGCTCTTCCTCGGTGGGCTTTCCGAAACCAACCGTGGTGGTTCCCTGCGGGTCGAAGGTGCTGAGCACGTGGCGAATAGCACCGCCCTTGCCCGAGGTATCCATTCCCTGCAACACAATGAGCACCGCTGGGGCGTCCTCACCATAGCTGCGACCGTTGGCAAAGAGCCGCTCCTGCAGTTCATAGAGCTCGTCATCGTACTTGGTGAAACGGGCATCGAGCTCGTCCTTGTCACCGTCGAAGCCGGGGGTTGCGGAGGCATCGACCGAGTCGATCTGAAAATTCTTGCCTGCGCGCAGGGAGAGCGCGTCTTCAATCTTGAACTTCGCCATGGGTCCACCTTACCCAGGCAGTGTTTTAAGCGCCCAGCGTGGAAAGACCGCGCAGCAGAGCACTCAGCGCTCCCAGGCTAGCCAGCGCCAGCGACAGCGTGTGGGCTTTCTCCCGCGAGACGTGCCCGGCGATCTTCTTGCCTACAAGGATGCCGACGCACATGCCGATTATTCCGCAAGGCCACACCAGCCAGTGCAGGCCCTCGAAACCGCCGGAGCCCAGGAAGTACTTCGTCAGAACAGAGGACAATCCGCCGATGACAAAGCAGGGTTGCAGGGTCGCGGCGAGGATTGACTTAGGCCACCGCGCAGCCTGGGCGTACACGGTGATGACGGGGCCGGCAACGCCGGCCAGGGTATTGGTAAAACCGCCCAAGATACCCGCGGAGATCGCGGGCCCCGTCCCCCGCATCTCGGGGACGAACTTGCGGCCAAACACCACTACGCCCAGCGCGATCAACAAGGCGGCGCCCACGAGCACCAACAACGCCGAGGTATCGATGCGCGCGATCAGCAGCGCCGCCGGGATTGAGCCGAGGACCATGAAGGGGCCGATGCGCAGCCACTTATTCCAAGCCACATTCTCGCGCATCGAATAGGTCGTGAGGATGGCGTTAATGCAGGCCAAAACGTTGATGACCATGATGCCTTCCACGGGGCCGAGGAAGAGCGTCAAGATGGGCCCGCCAATGAGGCCCAACCCCATGCCGGAGACTCGCTGCAGGCAGGAGCCGACTATGACGGTAACGAGGACGACGAAAGGTATTGCCAGTACAGACATGTCTCCTTAGCCTCGGTAGCGTTCCATTACGGCGGCCGCAACGTGCTCTGGGAACATACCCGTGACATCGCCGCCGTACTGTGCCACCTGCTTGCACAGGGAGGAGGAGATATAGCCGTACTTTTCATCAGTGAGCAAGAAGACAGTATCGATCCCGGAAAGGCGCCGGTTCATCTGTGCCATCGGCAGCTCATACTCGTAGTCCAAGGAGGAGCGCAGGCCTTTGACAATGGTGTCTATGCCATGGGCACTGGTGTAATCCACGAGCAGGCCGCCCCACCAGTCCACCTGGATCTCTGGCGCGACGGTACGGCGGATGAGATCCACGCGCTCCTCCACGCTAAACAGTCCGGACGGCTTATCGGGGTTTCCCGTCACCAGCACGGTGACCTTGTCAAACAATTCGCTGGCGCGGTTGAACACGTCAACATGGCCCAGCGTGATGGGGTCGAAAGATCCCGGGCAGACGGCGTGGGTGGGCATGGCTAATCCTCCTTGATTTCGGTCATGGCGGTATCTTCGCTACCCGCGTTGTCGCTGTAGTCACTGTCCTCAGCGCGGTGATAAATCGCCATATCAAAACGCGCAATGCCAAAGGTCCGCTTCTTGAGCTTCTGGCCGGTGGGCTCAAAGCCTTCCGGCCACTGCGTCTGCGGGGAATCCACATGGCGTTCGATGACGACGATTGCGGCATCATCCAACACCGGTTCGATCGCGGCCAACAGCCCATCCACATCATCGAACTCATAGGGAGGATCCGCGAGCACCATATCGAAATACCCGCGCGGGGCGGTCGCTAGATAGGACGAGGCCTTCATCTCGCGTACCTCGACGCGCGGGTGCTTCACCACCCCAATGTTGTGGCGGATGATCTTCACCGCCGCAGGATTGTTTTCCACCAAGACCACTTCCTCAGCGCCGCGGCTGGCTGCCTCCAGACCTAAGGCACCGGACCCAGCAAAAAGGTCCAGCACCCGGGAGTCGATGAAACCCCAACGCACGTTCAACGATGAGAAAAGGCCCTCGCGGGCACGGTCAGAGGTAGGTCTAGTCCCGGCTTCCGGCACCTTGATGGTGCGCCCCCGGGCCTCCCCAGCGATGATTCTGGTCATGGCCTCTACCCTATCTCCCCTCAGCTGCGCGCGGTGACTGGCCTAGTTCTTCTCCAAAAACTCCTGCTCATCCGCACTCAAATTGTGTGTCAACTCCACCGCTAACGTGGGGTTGCGCTCTACCAATGCGGCAGCATCGGCATGCGTGCGCTCAACGATGTCCCGATCATTGATAAGGTCCAGCAACTTCAGCGTGCGCTTCGTACCGGATTGCAGTGTTCCTAAGATATCGCCTTCGTGGCGTTGCTGTAGGTCGAGCTCAGCTAGGTCAAAACCAGATGGCGTATCCGCGATAGCTTTGATACGCCGGAAAGACTTGCTATCAGGCTCAGCCGTCGTGTGCAGCAGGCACACCGATTCATTGCCGCCGCGTCCCACGCGCCCACGCAACTGGTGCAACTGCGAGACGCCAAAATTCTCCGATTCGCGGATAAGCATGACGGTGGCGTTGGGCACGTCGACGCCGACCTCGATGACGGTGGTCGCCACGAGGACGTCGATTTCCCCGCGCGCGAACCGCTCCATGACCTCATCCTTATCGGGCATTTTGCCGTGGAGCATCTCCACCCGCAGACCCCGCAGCGGCAGGTTTCGCAGCTGTACGGACATCGATTCCACCCCGCCCTCGCCTTCAATCCGCGGGCAGACGATATAGGCCTGGTGACCCCTTTCTACCTCTTCGCGGATTCTCTCGATGGCGCGGCGTACCCATTCCGGTTTCCATTCGGGCACCACCGCGGACAAGATAGGCTTTCGCCCGCCAGGCAGCTCCTTGAGTGTGGACACGGCCAAATCTCCGAAGACGGTCATGGCAATCGTGCGCGGGATTGGTGTCGCCGTCATGACCAGCAGGTGCGGGCTGGTTCCCTCCCGGGTTTTGGTGCGCAGGCTATCGCGCTGCTCGACGCCGAAACGGTGCTGCTCATCCACGATGACGAGGCCCAAGTCGAAGAACTCCACCGTGTCTTGGATGATGGCATGCGTTCCGATGACGATATCGGCCTCGCCGGAAACGATCTCCAACAGCGCTTGCCGCTTCTCCGCCGTCTTCATCGAGCCGGTCAGCACGGTGACGGTGACCCCTTCGGGAACACTGGCGCTAATCGACGCCCCATGCTGTGCCGCCAGCACTTCCGTCGGCGCGAGAAGCGCAGCCTGCTTGCCGGCATCGACCGCCTGCAGCATGGCGCACGTGGCCACCAGGGTCTTGCCCGAACCCACCTCGCCCTGCAGCAGACGCATCATGGGCGCGGTGCCACACAGGTCCGCGTCGATCTCCGCGATGACCCGGCGCTGGCCCGCAGTCAGCTCGAAGGGCAACTCGCTGAGCAGCTCATCGCGGTAGCCTTCCAGAATTGCCGGCATCGGGGTTGCCGTGCGTGCCTTGACATCGCGCTGACGCAGGGCCATGACCAGCCCAATCGACAGCGCCTCATTGTATTTCAGGCGTTGGATGGCGCGTTCGGGCCCGTGCTCACCCGGTTCGTGGATCTCGCGGACGGCTTGGTCCAGCGTCACCATCATGCGGTAATCCAGCGGCTCCGGGATCGAAGGCGTATTTTCCAGCACCTTATGGATAGCGCCCATGACGTACCACGATGTCACCTTCCCACTGGCCGGGTAGACGGGGATCCACTCGCGCTGCAGGAAGGTTTCCAATGAACCGAATTGGGAAAGCTTCTTCAGCGAGCCCGTCCCCTGCCCGGACGTGCTATCCAGCAAGGATTCCTGATAACGGCCGGGATCGAGGATGAGGAAGTCTGGGTGCTGCAGGCTGGGGTATCCCCGAAAGTACTTCAGCTTGCCAGACAGCATGACGCGCATGCCGCGCCCCAGCACGCGCTGCACGTAGTGCGCGTTAAAGAAAGAGGCCTGGACTCCACTATCCATGTAGAGGATAAAGACCATGGCTTTTGAGGTGTGCTTGACGCGGACATCCTCAATAACACCAGTGATGGTGACGTGATCACCGTCCTCGGCACCGCCGAGGCCGACGTCCTTGTTGTGGCGGATGTAGTCGCGTGGGTAGTGGCTGAGCAGCTCGCCGCACGTGGTGTACCCGAAGGCACGCTTGAATGCCGAGGCATCCTTCTTTGCCAGAATCTCCGTCAGCGCACGGTCATCCTGCCACCCCAGCATGGCTTACTCCACCCCGATCTCGGTACGCAGCCCAGCTACTCGCAGCACCACCACGTCGACGTCAAGGAGCTGCGCCAGCTCTTCCTCATCGATCTCGAGTCCGGTGAGCACGGTGATCTGCTCCCCGCCGTAAGCCAATTGGCTGCGGCACGACGCCACAATCCCGTCGAGGGATTCTGTATCCGGATGCACCACCCGCATTGAGCGTGCGGCATCCGCCATGGCGGCCACTGCCTCGGCGGTGTGGGCGGAACCCGGTGAGTAGACCGACAGCGCGGCGAGCCCGGACACGAGGGAATCAGTCGGGATAAGCGTGGCTGTACCGGGCGCTCCGCAGTAACCGTTGGGTAAGAAGAGATCACCCGCCTTCGCGGCGCGAGGGCCGTCGCCGGGCTTGACGGTATCCGCCCCGGCCTTTTCAAAAAGCTCCCGCGCGGCCCCTTCGGGGACTGCGGCGAAGATGCGCCGCCCGGCACGGTCGGCAGACTGCATTTCGCCGGCCTCTGTATCGCCGACGGAGGGAAGCACCTCGAGGCGAAGGTTACTGACGTTTCCGAGGCCATAGGCTTGCTCTATGACCGCACCGGCTTGAACGCTATGGATATGCACGCTCGCCGAATCCTCCGTGGCTCGCGCGATGACGAGGCTATTGCCCAGCGGGTTAAGTGTCTCCTCGATCTGGGCGAGGTCTCCCTCGAAGAAGAAGATGACTTCAATCTCCGCGCCCGCCCCAGTCTGTGGCGCGGCACATTTCTCTCCGTGAGACGGTACCGATTCGCTCGGCGTGGGCTCTGCCCCTTCAGGTTCCATAGCCACAGGTTGGGGCGCGGTCTCTTCACCGGTGAGCTGGGCCAGCAAGCATTCCAACAAGATGACGAAGCCGGCTCCGCCGGCGTCTACGACACCGGCCTCGCGCAGCGCCGGCAGTTGGGAAGGGGTCTCCGCTAGGGCTTGCTGGGCGGCGTTGACCGCCGCGACCAAGATTCCGTGCAGCTGCGCGCCGGACTGCTCGGCGGCCTTGCTGGCAGCGGCGGCCGAGGTACGCAGCACGGTGATGATGGTGCCTTCCACTGGAGAGACCAGAGCACGGTCCACCAGCGTGACGGCCAGCGAGAGGGCATCCGCCAAGACCGAACCATCCACCCGCGAATCCGTCGTGGCGTCAGCCACCCCGCGCAATACCTGGGACAGCACCATCCCGGAATTGCCGCGAGCTCCGCGTACCGAACCGATGGCCAGGGCTTCAGCCACGTCCATCTCGCCTTTATCGGCCTCCGCCAGAGCAGATTCCATGGTGTGCGCCATGTTGGAACCCGTGTCAGAATCGGGCACTGGGAAGACGTTGAGGGCGTTAATCTCGGCGCGGCGGCACTGTAGCTCCTTAACGGTTCGCGCGGCCCACTCGTGCAGGCCACGGGCATCCAACTCGGCGGGATAAGACATGGTGGCTAGTCTACAAGCGCCAGTCCACTGCCGAGACTCCACGGGCCCCTAAGGCCGCATTTGCCCGCGAAAAAGGACGCGATCCAAAGAATCCACGCCGCGCTGACAGCGGCGAAGGATGCGGGGAGGTAATGCACTCTGTACCGGGCAGGAAGGCCTGGCAGGCTTGGGCATCGCGGCCCCATAGAATGGCCACGATATCGCGCCCCGCCAGTGCTCTGATGGCGGCCTCCGTAATCGCTTCCCACCCAAGCCTGCGGTGCGAGCCGGCCTGGCCCGGGGCCACGGTAAGCACTCGGTTAAGCAGCAGCACGCCCTGGTCAAACCACGCCCGCAGGTCCCCATCCGCGCGGCCGGTGATCCCGAGGTCGTCGTGAAGCTCGGCGTAAATATTCTGCAACGAGCGGGGAGCCGGCACCCCGGGGCGCGTAGAAAAGGACAAGCCCATGGCATGGCCCGGGGTGGGATAGGGATCTTGGCCCACGATGAGGACACGTACGTCGTCGAGCGGCATCGACAAGGCAGCGAAGACGTCCTCGGCCGGGGGCAGGAAGTCTTGGCCGATCTGCTGCTCAAGGCGCGGCAGATTCTCCTCCAGCGCCTGCCGGATGTGGGGCATCCACGAATAGTGAATGCGAGAGGTATCGATGTGGCTCACGCAAATCCCTCCCAGCCCTCGCGATAGCGAGGCTCCTCTCCGCTGATGGTGACACCGGTACCGCGCATCACCCGGCCTACTTCCCGGAACCCAGAGGGAGCGGCCTTGTACGTGGTGGCCAACAGCGTGTGATCCTCCCCTCCCGTTAGGACCCATTCCCACGGATCGATATCAAGCACCGCGCCGGCAGCAGCTAGGAGCGGATCCGGGGCAATGGCTGCGCGGTCGAGGTCGATGCGCACCCCGGAGCGTTGTGCCAGATGCCCCACATCACGCACTAAGCCATCCGAATTGTCTGTCATCGCGGTCGAACCCGTTGCCCGAGCGATAACCCCACGCCCAGGGCTCAGGGTGGGTGCACAGTGGGCGTCGATCAGCGGCCACAGCTCCTCTAGTTCCGGGGGCAGCGCGCGGCCAAAGCGCTGAAGCAGAGCAAGGCCCGCTCCGGAGTACCCAATCTTGCCGTGCGCCACCAGCTTTTGGCCCGCGCGTGCTCCATCCAGGGTCAGCGGCGCCCCACTTCCTCCCAAGGAACCCATCGCCGTGACATTGATGACCAAGCTGTCGCTGCGGGTAAGGTCGCCGCCGACCAGCTCTGCGTTATAGACCGCGCAGCGCTCAGCGATGCCCTGCGCAATCCCCCGCACAAAATCCACCGGGGTTTCCCCTGGCGCGGCAATAGCCAGCAGTGCTGCAGTGGGCCGGGCACCCATCGCCTCGATATCGGCGAAATTGCGCACGATGGCCTTCTGCCCAATTTCTGCGGCAGTCGACCAATCCCGGCGGAAATGCCTGCCTTCCACCATCATGTCTGTCGCTGCCACCGTGCGGGAATTGGGCGCTGCCGGGTACAGCACCGCGGCATCGTCACCATTGAGCGCGCTCGGGGCGGCGGTGACAATCTCATGGATGACTTGCCGCTCACCGGCTTGGTCGAGGGTATGCGATAAACCCACCGTCACGGACTCCTTTGTGTTGCGCGGGCCACGCACTGTACGCGTGCGCACCGTCCACGTTCGTTCTTCCTGGACTATCAGCGATAGGATAAGCCCCTATGGATACCCAATTTAACCGCACCGCAATCTACGTCTCACTCGGGATCGCCATCGCGATGGTCTTCGCGGTGATTTTTGGGGCAAAATACGTCTTCACCACCGCTGCCCAGCAACCGGTGGCGCTGCCTCCCACCCCATCTGAGGCGGCGGATTCCCCCGAGTGCGCCGCCGTGGTCGATGCGCTGCCGGACAAACTACTGGGGTACCCACGCGTCGATCTTGTCGAGCCAGCTCCCGCGGGTGTTGCGGCGTGGGCGAAGAGCTCGGAGGACAAGATAACGCTGCGCTGCGGTGTTGACTTGCCGCAGCAATTTACTGAGTATTCCCAGACCGTCGAGGCCGACGGCGAATCCTGGCTGCAGGTCGTCGACGCCACTCCCGGCTCGAATCTCACGACGTGGTACAGCACCAAGCGTGTTCCCGCCGTCGCGGTCACCACCACCTCCGACAACGCGCGCGACGACGCCCCGGAGGGTCTCGGTGATGCTCTCGGCCACTTGGAACAGAAACAGCAACAGCCCAATGCCGCTCCGCTGTCGCAGCTGAAGGCGGGCCCGGATTCCATGTGCAGCCGGCTGGAAAAGGCCCTGCCGGAGACCCTCGCGGAGGGCTACTCGCGCCGCGAGGATGCCGGTGACAAGAACACCTGGGTCTACAGCGCGCCGGGCCAGGAAGAGATCGTCGTGCGCTGTGGTGTGGCTGCACCGGAGAACTACCGTGCAGGTGTCCAGCTGCAGCAGGTCAATGACGTGCCCTGGTTCGAGGACACCACCCTGGCGGAGGGCACCACGGCCGGCACGTGGTTTGCGCTCGGCCGGGCGGAGGATCTCGCGCTGTCTGCTCCGCAGGAGGCAGCCAATTCCGCGCTGGTGCGGCTGAGCGACGCCCTCGTGGCCGCCACCCCTTCCCAGTAGCAACCGCGGCCTGCTCCTCTACCGCCTGCCCTTCGCACTCAGCTGAGGGACTAGGCGGGCTAAGGACTAGGAACGCGCGAGCGCGGTTTGGATGAGGGTATCCAGCAGCTCGGCATAGCCCACCCCCACGGCGGCGAATACCTGGGGGTACATCGAGATGGGTGTGAAGCCGGGGAAGGTGTTCACCTCGTTGATGCAGTAGGAATCCTCGCTGACGAAGAAATCCACGCGGGACAGGCCGGCAGCGCCCAGAGCACGGAAAGCCTCAATAGCGCGCTGGCGGAGCTCAGCGGTTAGTTCATCGCTCAACGGCGCAGGGATTTCCGCCGAAACGCCCTCGTCGATGTACTTGGCATCGAAGTCATAAAAGCCTTCTTCGGACTCCGTAGTGCCCAAAAGTTTGGCGGGAACGGAAGCCTGGAGGCTACCGTCTGGGTGCTCGAGGACGCCCACTTCCACCTCTGCACCGCGAATTTCCGGCTCGACAAGGACCTTCTCGTCGGACTCGTAGGCTAGGGCCAGCGCGTCCGCGAAATCCTCCCACGCCGAAACCTTGGACACACCGATGGAGGAACCACCGCGCGCCGGTTTCACAAAGACAGGAAGGCCGAGGCGCTCCTTTTGGGCGTCGCTCAGCGTGGCTTCCCCAGTGAGCACCTCTTGGGGCGCCACAGGCAGACCTTCCGCAACCAGCAGCTTCTTGGTGAACTCCTTGTCCATGCCCACGGCCGAGGCCAGCACGCCCGCGCCCACGTAAGGGATGCCGGAGAGCTCGAAAAGCCCCTGGACCGTCCCATCTTCACCGTAGGGGCCATGGAGAACCGGCACAATGACATCCACTTCGGTGTAGTGCTCATGGCGAGTGACGTTGTGGATGCGTCCGCGCGTGGCGGGGTTGAGGGAAAGCGCCAGCTCATCGTGCAGCTCTACCTCGGGCAGGCGCCCATCGACAATGCCGAGGCCCTCCCGACTGCCCTGAGTCCAGGTGCCCTCTCGCGTGATGCCGATCGGCACAACCTCATACTTGTCCGGGTCAAGGTGCTCCATGATTGCGCCGGCGGAGATGCACGACACTGAATGCTCGGAGCTGCGCCCGCCGTACACTACGGCCACGCGCACAGGATTCGCTTCAGTCATACCGAGCAACTTTACTCGGCTTTACTCAGCTTTCTTGGTGCGACCCATCAGAGCCACGATCATGTCGTCGACAGTCACGCCGCGGTGGCACACACCGAAGACCGCTTGGGTAATAGGCATCTCTACGCCCGCGCGCTGCGCCAGCCTAAAGATGGAATCGGAAGAAATAACGCCTTCCGCTACCTGGCCATTGGTGGCGGCTGTGGCTTCCTCCAGGGTGCCGCCCTGGCCGAGGCGGTAGCCAAAGGTGCGGTTGCGGGACAACGTCGAGCTACAGGTTGCCACGAGGTCACCCATACCAGCCAGACCAGAGAAGGTGAACGGATCCGCTCCCAGCTTCACGCCGAGACGGGTAATCTCCGCGAGACCTCGAGTAATGATGCTGGCCATGGTGTTGTTTCCCAGCCCCTTACCCGCAGCCATGCCGCAGGCAAGTGCAATCACGTTCTTGCAAGCACCGCCAATTTCCGCGCCGATGACATCGGTGTTGGTATAGGGCCGGAAATAGGGTGCTGCGGCGGCATGCTGGACAGCCTTGGCACGGTCGGCGTCGCGGCACGCAATAACCGTAGCTGCCGGCTGCTCCTGGGCCACCTCCTTGGCCAAGTTGGGCCCGGAGAGCACCGCAATGCGGTCGGGGGAAACACCGGCGGCATCGGCAATCACCTCGCTCATCAGGCTGAGCGTCGACTTCTCCACGCCCTTGGAAATCGATACTAAAGTTGCATCCTCCGGCAGCAACGGCGCCCATTTTTCCAGGTTGGACCGCAAGGTCTGCGAGGGGACGCCGAAAATGACGATGTCCGCACCCTCCAGCGCATCAGCTGGATCGGTGGTAGCGCGGATGGAGGCGGGCAGCGGAAGATCTGGGAGATAATCCGGGTTCTCGTGGCGTGCATTGATGGCCTGGGCTAGCTCTTCACGGCGCGCCCACAAGCGGACGTCATTGCCGGCATCGGCAAAAACCTTTGCCAGCGTAGTTCCCCACGAGCCCGCACCCAATACTGCTACGTTCACTATGTGCCACCTCACTGTAGATTCCCGGTATATCGGCTTTCCCCATTAAAGCACGCTCGGCATTAAAGCACGCTCGGCGCGTAAGGCCGCATCGCGGCAGTGAGTGGAGGAAAATGGAAAAGGTTAGAAGCTACTGGCGCAAAAGGAGCAGCATGCCCAAGGCAAAGAACATGCACGAGACGGACAAAGACATCAAATCCGAGGTCTTTATTTCTGGCCGACACCAAGAAGTGCCCGTCGATCCGGCCGATGAGTTTAAGCGCACGACCCTGGCCGCCGGTGCGGTTCTCTGGCGCGGTGACCCGCACGATCCGGAAGTCGCCCTCATTCATCGCCCGCACTATGACGATTGGTCACTGCCCAAGGGCAAGGTGGATCCGGGCGAATCCCTTCCTGTTACCGCCGCGCGCGAGATCCTCGAGGAAACCGGTTATACCGTGCGCTTGGGCAAACTCATCGGCAAGGTAGCTTACCCAGTACAAGGCCGCACCAAGGTGGTCTACTACTGGCTGGCGCGGGTGCTCGATGGCGAATACACCCCGAATCAGGAAACCGACGAGCTGCGCTGGATGAAGATCGATGATGCCTGCGTACTGCTCTCTTATGACGTTGATGCACAGGTCTTGGCCAAGGCAAAGAAGCGCCTGCGCCTCGCACCAACGACCCGCGTTCTCTACGTGCGCCATGCCCGCGCGCACCAGCGCCGCACCTGGGAGGGTGATGATGACCTGCGCCCGCTGGATAAGAAGGGGCGCCGCCAGGCGGAGATGCTCGTTCCGATGCTCACGCCTTTCCATCCGACCGCCATTTATAGCGCCCCGCCGCAGCGCTGCCAGCACACCGCTGCCCCGCTGGCCGATGAACTCGGCATGGACATCGCCGTTAACAAGGCTTTCGGCGATGATGTTTTCGTCGAATCTCCTGATACCGCCCGCGCCGCCTTTCAGCGCGTGGTCGACGGCGGCGGCGTTCCGGTTATCGTCAGCCAAGGGCTGACAATCCCCGGCATCATCGAGTCCTATGCACCGAAGTTCATTCAAGAACCAATCGAAGAACTCAAGTTCAAGAAAGCTTCGGTGTGGGTTCTATCCTTCAACGACGGTGAACTTACCGGAGCGGACTATCTGGCGAGCCCGCTTCCCGTGCGCTGAGCAGGGCATCGCCCACGTCCCTCAGGAGTTTCTACGCCGCCCTGCTGCCTTATTCAAACCGTGCTGCAGGGCGGCGCTGCATAGCGCGGGTGAACAGGACCATCCCCAAAGCCCAGATCGGGTAGGCGGCAAGGAAGCCGACGATGGGGATAAATACGACAAAGCTCGTGATGAGGGAACAGACCAGAATAAAGAGCAGCGACTGCCCTAGATTCTCCATGATTAGGTCGAGGGCCTCTCGGAAGCAGTCCATGAGAGGCTTATCGGGGTTATCCGCCTTGATCACGGGCGCTGGCCACAGGAGCGCATAGAGAATCAGTCCGGGGAAGCCACCCGCAATAGATCCGAGCGTTACCAAAATAAAGAAGCAAGCATAGACACCGGCGCAACCACTCAGCTGCGCAAACCTAAAGTAGTCGCGGAAGGTGACCTTCTCCCCATCAGCGATCTTCCGGGAACCATTGAAGAGGTTCGCCATCATCCAGCAGAGATAAGCGTAGGCGGCTAGCGCCATGACCACCATAAGAGGTATCCCCACGGTAGGAACCAGGGGTTCAATGTCCCTGCCGCTTTCTTCCATCGCTGCGGAGATTCCGCCTAAAACGGTTCCCGGCACAAGAAGAAGAGCAAAAGAGATAATGAGATGCACCAGCATGGCCAGCATCCCTGGCACAGGCTGCTTCAGGTAGCCCTTGAAGGTTTGGCCCACAATATCCATGGCGTCGATGGGCTGCGCGGGGCCCCGCCTGGTGGATTGCCAGGCGCGGCGCCGGGCTGGTGGTACCCAAAGCTTCCCGGCTGCTGGTAGCCGTAGCCGTTGGGTTGCTGGTAGCCGTAACTCCCAGACTGGTGATAGTCATAATCGCCATACCCACCTGCACCGCCGAACTGATTGCCACTGTCCCCGCTAAAGCTTTGATAAGGATTGCTCATGCCGAGGATGTTAACGCCGATATGTGTCCGGCGCCACAGGAGGCGGGGAACACTCCCACACCCCCATTGCTCACGCTAAGACGCCACGACGCGGGGCTTGAATGCCGGGCGTGCGGATTCGAAAGCCTCGATATCGTCCTCATTGCGCAGGGTCAGCCCAATGTCGTCGAGTCCCTCCATGAGGCGCCAACGGGTGTAGTCATCGATCTCAAAGGTATAGCTGTTGCCGCCGACGGTAACCGTGCGCGCTTCCAAATCCACGGTGGTTTCGGTTTCACCGGACTCCAACTGCTTCCAGATGAGCTCGATGTCTTCTTGCTCCATGAGCCCCGTCAGCAGCCCGGCCTTACCAGAGTTGCCGCGGAAAATATCGGCGAAGCGGGAGGAAAACACCGCCTTGAATCCATACTCAGCAAGCGCCCACACCGCGTGCTCACGAGAAGAACCGGTACCAAAGTCCGGACCCGCGAAAAGCACAGAGCCTTCCTTGAACGGTTCCTGGTTGAGAATGAAGTTCTCGTCGCTGCGCCAGTTAGAAAACAGGCCTTCGGCAAAGCCAGTGCGCTTGACGGACTTCAGATAGCGCGCAGGAATGATCTGGTCGGTATCCACATTGGAAACTCGCAGCGGAACGCCGACGCCAGTATGAGTTACGAACTTCTCCATTGTCTTTTCCCTTTCCTTAGGCGCCGGCTACGGCGGCATCGTCGATATCAGCTGGTGCGGCCAGGTGGCCCAGGACTGCTGTCGCCGCGGCAACGGCCGGGGACACCAAGTGGGTACGGCCACCGGGGCCTTGGCGGCCCTCAAAGTTGCGGTTGCTTGTCGACGCCGACCTCTCCCCCGGCTTCAGCTGGTCCGGGTTCATACCCAGGCACATCGAGCAACCCGCGGTACGCCATTCAGCGCCGAAATCGGTGAAGATCTTGTCCAAGCCTTCCTCCTCAGCCTGCGCCTTGACCACGGCCGATGACGGGACCACCATCATGCGGGTATCAGCCGCGATACTGCGCCCCTTGACCACCTCGGCGGCGGCGCGCAGGTCCTCGATGCGAGCGTTCGTGCACGATCCCAGGAAGACAGTGTCGATCTGGATATCGCGCAACGGCGTGCCCGGCGTGAGGTCCATGTACGCCAGGGCCTTCTCGACTGCGGCCTTCTCGCCATCGTCCCCGCACTCCTCCGGGTCGGGCACCGCAGCGCTCAACGGCAGACCCTGGCCCGGGTTGGTGCCCCAGGTGACAAACGGGGTGAGGGCGGAGCCATCGATCTCGACGACGGTATCGAAATCGGCCCCCTCGTCGGTCGGCAGCGTCTTCCAGTATTCGACCGCTGCGTCCCAGTCTTCGCCCTGCGGGGCGAACTCGCGGCCCTTGACGTACTCAAAGGTTGTTTCATCCGGAGCAACCATGCCAGCGCGGGCACCAGCCTCGATGGACATGTTGCAGATCGTCATGCGCGCTTCCATCGACATCTTGCGAATGGCTTCGCCGCGGTACTCGATAATGTGGCCCTGGCCGCCGCCAGTGCCAATCTTGGCGATGATAGCCAAGATCAAGTCCTTGGCGGAAACACCTTCCGCCAGCTCACCGCTAACCTCGATAGCCATCGTCTTGAAAGGCTTGAGCGAAAGCGTCTGAGTGGCCATGACGTGCTCAACCTCGGAGGTACCGATGCCCATGGCAATGGAGCCGAAGGCGCCGTGCGTCGAGGTGTGCGAGTCACCACACACAATGGTCATGCCGGGCTGGGTGATACCCAACTGCGGACCAACGGTGTGGACAATGCCCTGCTGGGCATCACCCATCGAATGCAGGCGTACGCCGAACTCCTCGCAGTTCTTGCGAAGGGTAGACACCTGTGTACGGGAAACTTCGTCCTTAATCTCCAGGAGATTTCCGGTCTTTATACCCACGGTGGGAACGTTGTGATCCTCCGTGGCTAAGTGCAACTCAGGGTGCCGCATCGTCCGTCCAGCCAGGCGCAGACCGTCGAAGGCCTGCGGGCTGGTAACTTCATGCAAGAGCTGGAAGTCAATGTAGAGGAGATCAGGCTCGCCGTTCTCCCCCTTGCGCACGACATGGTCGCGCCATACCTTCTCTGCGAGTGTCAATTTCTCAGTCATGTTTCTCTCCACTTGAAATCTCAATTAATGGGACGTAGATTTCATTATATGGGAGAGTATAGCGCAGTATCAGGAATAAAGGTATTGGATCGCGCAGTTGCCATCATGATGGCCGCGACCAACCGCCCCTCCACGCTTAACGAGCTTTGTGAGACCACCGGCCTGCCCCGAGCAACCGCACACCGTCTCGCCACAGCACTCGAGGCACACCGGATCCTCACCCGCACACCCGACGGAAAGTGGGGTGCGGGCCCCGCCCTTCCCGGCAACCGCGATCGCATCATTGAAACCGCCGGGCCCATCATGGAAGAGCTCCTTGAGGCCACCGGTGAGTCCGTACAGCTCTATGAGCTATCTGGAACAACCCGCACGTGCATTGCTACACGCGAGCCGGAGATTGGCCTGCACAACGTCGTACCCGTCGGCCGCCAACTACCCCTTACTTCCGGCTCAGCCGCCCGCATCTTCGCAGCTTTTGCGGATGTACACGTTCCCGATGCCCTTTTTAGCGAGCACGACATCGAGCTCGCGCGCACCAACGGCTACTCCGAATCCATCGAGGAGCGCGAATCGAATCTCGCTTCCGTTTCCGCCCCCGTCTTCGACGCCGCCGGCAACTTTATCGCCGTGCTCTCCGTCTCCGGCTCCGCCGAACGATTCCGCCCCTCCCCAGCGGAGAAGTTCGCTGACGTGCTTGTCGACGCCTCCTCCCGCCTCACCGCCGCGCTATCCCACGACGCTCCGGGGAAAGCGGGACGCTAAAGCTCGCCTACGAATTCCCATCCGCCTAGATACCAGCCGTTTAAATACTTAGCCCGAAGTACATGGCTAGGCCACGCAACCCTTCCGGACCCGTGCTGCTCGTCGAAGACAGCGCCTCTCCCCTCTCCTGCACCATGCGCACTGGGTTTCCCGGCTCCCGGTTGGGGCGACGCGGCACCCAGCCTTGGTGCGGCAAGTGCGCCAGCTCGTCTGCTCGCGGCATGCGAGCATAGTTAGAGAAGGTTATGGTTTGCCCATCGCGGCTAGCCTGAGTGATCCCCTGGTAGATGCCCACCACACCCGGCTGCCCCGGCACGGAGACTGCTCCACCGCTGTCCCCTGGCGCCAACGCCACGTCCACAACGTAGTTCATTCCTGGGAAGAGCCCCGGGCCACGCACCGCGGTGCCACACTGGCGCTCGGTAGCCTGCCCGTCGAAGCACACCGTTGATCCCTCACCAGGCACGGGTGCCATTCCATCTCCGGTGAGCGGGTTTCCCGCAGAGTAGGTCCCACCGGCAAACTGGATATAAGCCAGGTCATGCCCCGCCGCACCCGAGGGCTTGAACCAGCGCAGTGTACCTACGTGCTGACCTGCGTCGTTATACATCTGCTCGCCATTGAGACCGCAGTGCGCCGAGGTCCATGCCCGAGTGGCCTCAACATAGCCGATGCTGCACAGAGAACCATCGGAGGCGACAATCTTTTGGCCTTGGGTAACCGGCACGCCCTCGCCAGCCATTGCGGGGGCAGCAAACCCAATGGCCAGCGAGCACGCGCCCACGACAGAAGCCAGGCCAGACAGAAGGCGCGAAGAACGGTGCTGAAGAGACTTTTTCATCATTTCCCTACTCTAGCGCTTTTCACATATGAATCACCTTTCACTTCGTGCACAGCCATCAGGGTGGGGCACCCCCACCCACCCCCACTATTGAAAACATAGTGAAAATTCGCTTTACTGTAACTATCAACTACTGAAAATGGAGTGAAAATCCCCGATTCTTTGAGGAGGAATCATGACCCACACCATCCACGACGAGCACACGCACACCCACGGCGAGGGCTGCGGCCACGTTGCCTTCCCGCACGACGATCACACTGACTACCTGCACGACGGTCACATCCACCGTGAGCACGAGGGCCACTGGGACGAGTGCGAGACGTCCGAGCACCACATTCACGAGGACCACGATCACGAGCACGGCGAGGGCTGCGGTCACGTCGCCATCCCGCACGGCGATCACGTGGACTACTTGCACGATGGCCACCGCCACGCAGCCCACGACGGTCACTGGGACTGCCACTAAGGCTCCTCGTGCTAGCACAGACTCGCTAGCACAGACTTTTGCTGCCCGCCTACTCGGTGTTCTGCACTGAGGGTTGGGCAGCTTTCCCCGTTTTCCCACACCATATGGCTAGGCGGGCGTTAGTGTGGGGTCATGACTTCCCCGCAGACCCCTTCCTCCGCACGCCGATTCCTCACGGCATTGACCGCCGTAGCCGCCGCGGGTCTACTCGCGGCTGGTTGCTCCTCCACCACCACCGAGACCGCCGCCCCAGACACGGCCCCGGCCACCTCTGAGGCAACAGAGCCATCATTCAAAAACACCTATCCGGCTTTCCAGCCGCTTAAAGACGACTCCCACGCCGAGGTGCCTGCAGGCCCCGAGCCCACCGTTCCCGGTGGCTCCGCTCCAGAAGGACAAGCAGGCGCACAGCAGCAAGGCGCACAGCAGCAAGCTGCACAACGGCAGGCACCACAAACGACGCCTCCCCACCTTCAGGGAGTAGAGCCCGGACAGTACGTCATGCCACCTGGAAGCCGGAAAACAATTGAATCCGCGCGCATTGGTTCGATCAACCACATCCACGAGCAGCTGCCAGAGAAGCAGATCAATGGCGCAAAGGTCGATGTCTTCGGCACCCCTGCCACGGTATGCCAGACAGGTGATGGCTACAACATCACCTACATCCTCGCAGGGCCGAATACCAGCTGTGATTTTGCCCGCTCGACTGCCGGCCACCTCATGGGGCTCACCATAAGCTCTTTGGAAGATCTACGCGGATACGTCCCACCACAAATCTCGGTCACCAGTCCGGTTACCCACCAGTCCTACGACCTCGCATGCAGGACCGACGACCGCGAGATCATCCGCTGCACCGGCGGTAACAACGCGGAAATCATGATCGTGTAGCACCCACGCTAAAGAAGCAAAGCGCTAAGCCACGTGCATGGCTTAGCGCTTTTCGTTGTACCCCGTACGGGATTTGAACCCGTGTTACCGGCGTGAGAGGCCGGCGTCCTAGGCCGCTAGACGAACGGGGCTCGCTTAGCTGTCCGTTGCGGACTTGCTAAACACTATAGGATCCCCAAAAGGTTGCACAAATCGGCACGTAGAAGCACCTTTTACACAGATAAAATCCCGAACCTCGTTGCCGCTTTCGGCTGCGATGGAAACATTGGCTCTCAAGGCCTGGGCGCGGATCGAATCAGTGGTTATTCCGCTGGCGTGCCGTGGGCTGCTGGGGCCGGAGCACTTGTTAGTCATCGCTAGAGGTTCGGGAGGACACGTGCGCTAACAGCATGTGGTGCAAGGCTCCTACTTCGCTCGAGTGTTGGCTTTAAGAAGTTGTGGATTATGGCGATGCCGCCTAGTACTATCTGCTAGAGTCGCGTCGGCGATAGTGATGATTTTCAGCTTCCGCCATCCGCTCTCCTTTCTGTCGGGAATGCGTTGTACCTGCAGTGTATGACCAGAAAAGGCATACCGGTAGGACTTAGACCAATTGAGCACTGGTTCACCCCCTGGTACTCCTGCGGCCGTCCCGGCTACCTCGCCGAAGATGCAAGCCGGTATGGGGTAGAACCAGACCACTCAGATCGTGCGCGCACCCCACCCCTTTACTTGCCGCTATTGCAACCGTTAGACTTGCACTAGATGCAAACAAGGGAGTCAGGTTATGAACGACGAACTCAAAGTTATTGACGAAGTTCAACAGCGCACCGCCTGGAGGCAGAGCTGGTGGGCGGTAGCACTTGTAGCGCTCGGTATCGGCATCAGTCTTGCGCTAACCAAGCTGTCCTGGTCGTACACACTCGCACTCCTCATACCGACGTTCATTCTCGGCTTCCTCCTCAAGGACAAAATCGCGAACCCCTTCGTGCGGCTCGACCCCAACACGGGACCGAGGAACGATCGCGCCACGTGGTCACGCGTACTGCTCCCCGGTGCAATGATTTTCTCCACCACGCCGACGCCTGATACATGGCCATGGATGATCACCAGCGGGGTCATTGTTTCGGCAGCAACGGCTTGGATGCTCTACGAGAACCGCAACGCGGCCATAAAGGGCGCTAATGCCTAGTAAAGCACCCAACCAATCCCCTGAGCTGGACCCAGTTATCCACCCGATTAACCGCCTCAGAATCTGCGCTGCGCTCTACTCCGCCGGCGCCACCGCAGGCCGGCAAATGAGGTACAGCAAGCTCGCCGAGTTCACCGAGCTCCCCGCCGATACGCTGTCCAAACAGCTAAAGTACCTCGAGGATCACGGCCACATTAGCCGCACCCGAGAGTACGGTTCTACCCGCGCGAAGGATGCCGTGTGGGTCGCGCTCACCGAGGCGGGCACACGGGCTTACGTGGCGCACGTGGAGGCGCTCAAAGCTATGACTGAGGGACTATAGACTGTGCAGCCACTGCGTGATGCGATCCCCCAGCTGTGAAAACTCGGTATAGCCGTCAGCTTCAAGGAAATGTCCCGCGTCGTGGATGGTGATGGACATGGCCGAGAGGGCGTCGGCAAGCTGCTGAGTAAGGGCGGGGTCTACTAGGACATCGTTGGTGGACACGAAGACCTCTGTGTGAGCGATGTGGGGCTTGACAGCAGGCACGTCGATGCGAGCCTGGCCAATGAACTCGTCAAGCTCTGGGATGACGCGAAGTTTCTCCACAAACCCAGAAACAATGAAGAGCCCAGGAAGCTCCCACTCGCCCTCCAAGGCCGTGAGATAGTGCAGCAGCGCGGTGCCGCCTAGGCTATGCGTGATGATGCAGGTATTAGCGTTTGGACGCTCAATATCGTTGCGTATCGCCTCTACCCACTCATCGAGCATTGGAGCGTTCGGTTCCGGCAGCGCGATTATGCGAACGGTGTGGCCATCGGCGGTCAACAGGCGCTCTAGCCACGGGAACCAGTGACTGTCAGGGCTGGCTTGGTATCCATGAACAATGTAGAAGTGCATGGTCGCCAATGATACGAAAAAAGAGTGGCAAGCTCATTGTGCTTGCCACTCTGTGGTGGTACCCCGTACGGGATTTGAACCCGTGTTACCGGCGTGAGAGGCCGGCGTCCTAGGCCGCTAGACGAACGGGGCTTAGAACTGTGACGACTTACCGCAAAGTGTCGCTGCACCTTGCGCAGTTATCACTGCTGGCCTACCAGGACTCGAACCTAGAATGACGGTACCAGAAACCGTTGTGTTGCCAATTACACCATAGGCCATTATCGCTTCGAACTAGCTCAGGGCTTTAACCCCTCGCTGCTCGCTGCAACGGTTTATAACTATATCCAGCACTACCGATACACACAAATCGCCAGGCCAGAAAGCATTTTCGGGGCGTTAGGAGTGACACCTAACGCCCCGAAATTACAGCTCTGTGAGACTGCCCAGGAGGACTACTCAGCGCTCCACGGCGTGAGCGCCTGAGCAGCCTTAAGGCGAGCCAGCGTGGACTCCTTGCCCAGCAGCTCCATGGACTCAAACAGCGGCGGGGAGACCTGCTGGCCCGAGATAGCTACACGCAGGGCACCGTAGGCCTTGCGGGGCTTGAGGCCGAGGTCGTCGATAAGCGCGGCGGAGAGAACCTTCTCAATCTCCGCCGCCTTCCACTCCCCGAGCTCCTCCAGCTTGGCAATGGAAACCTCCAGCGGCTGCACCGCATCTTCCTTGAGGTTCTTCCGGGCTGCCTTCTCATCCAGCTCCAGTTCGGCATCCGGCGTGGTCAGGAAGGACATGAGGCCATAAGCGTCAGACAGCGTCTTGATGCGGGTCTGCACCAGATCTGCAGCGAAAGCGAACTTCTCCTCCGGATAGTCGGCCGGGAAGTCGGTGTACTCAGTCAGATAGTCGCGCAGGCGCTGAGCAAAGTCTGCTGGCTCCAGCAAGCGAATGTGATCCGCATTGATGGCCTCGAGCTTCTTCTGGTCGAAGCGAGCAGGGTTACCCAACACGTCGTGAACGTCGAAGTTGGCGATGAGCTCGTCGACGGAGAAGATGTCCTGGTCCGCAGACAGGGACCAGCCCAACAGCGACAGGTAGTTGAGCATGCCTTCCGGGATGATGCCGTTGTCGCGGTGATTGAACAGGTTAGACTGCGGGTCACGCTTGGACAGCTTCTTGTTGCCCTCACCCATCACGAAGGGCAGGTGACCAAACTCAGGCGTCTTCTTGGCAATGCCGAGCTCCACAAGCGCCTCGTAGAGGGCGAGCTGGCGCGGCGTGGAAGACAGGAGGTCCTCTCCGCGCAGGACGTGGGTAACTCCCATAAGGGCATCGTCGACCGGGTTAACCAGGGTGTAGAGCGGCGCACCGTTCGAGCGTGCCACGACGTAGTCCGGCTGGGTCTCCGACTTGAAGGTCATCTCGCCGCGCACCAGGTCGGTCCAGGACCAATCCTTGTCCGGCATGCGCAGGCGCCACACCGGCTTGCGACCTTCCGCCTCGAAGGCGTCAATCTGTTCCTGAGTGAGGTCGCGGTCGAAGTTGTCGTAGCCTAGCTGCGGGTCGCGGCCGGCTGCCTTGTGGCGCTCCTGCACCTCTTCGTTGGTGGAGTAAGCCGGATAGACGTAGCCGCCATCCTTGAGCTTCTGCAGGACGTCAGCATAGATATCCATGCGCTGCGACTGGCGGTAGGGCTCGTCAGGGCCGCCGACGTTGACGCCTTCATCCCAGCCCAGGCCAAGCCAGTTCAGGGAGTCGATGATGGCCTGGTAGGACTCCTCGGAGTCACGGGCAGCATCGGTGTCCTCGATGCGAAAGATGAGAGTGCCACCGGTATGACGGGCATAAGCCCAGTTGAACAAGGCCGTGCGGACCATGCCCACGTGGGGTGTGCCGGTTGGTGAAGGACAGAAACGGACGCGGACGTCGGATGTCGGTTTAGTCATGTTCCCCATCGTAGTTCAGCGCCGCATCGCCGCACCGCCCGCCCCACTTGGGGGTAGTTGAACCCCGTTTCCACTAAGGCTGAGCAGCACCTTTCCCCCACACTAAACGGTATTGGTTTCCATTACCTATAGTGAAAAATCTCGATTAAGAACTGAAGAAAGGTCTCCCATCGTGATTCGTACCCGCTACGCGGCTCTGCTTACGTGCGCCGCACTCCTCGCCTCTCCCGCCACCGCCGTTGCCGGTCCCGACGACGGCAAGCACGTGGCCACCCAAACGCACATCGACTCCCCCAAGGCATTTTGGGAGGGTAATTCTCTGACCCTCAAAAGCCATTCTGCAGAAAGCGACCACGACTTGGCCGACACCGTCACCTGGGTGGGCAAAGGCTGGGACCAGAACGGAACCAACCAATACCAGTTCACGGTCCCTGAGGACCCTGCACTTTCCTTCCTCGGAAAGGCTGGCACGACCTACTACATGGCACCCGCCCGCGTACAGGGCAGCCTGGACCCAGTGTGGATGGGCTTCGGTGCGGACACCGAGCTGCCTGTTGATGACTTCCGCGACAGCATCGCTTCTCTCGACCTCCTCAGCGTTGATGGCCCCGGCGAGGTAGAGATGTTTGGCTACTACCCCGGCCCCGGCGGCCTGCAGCGCTTCTTCGGAACCACCGAGGGTGCCCCGCATTCTGCCTGGCTGACGAGCGGCACGCACACCCACAACTACACCGTCTTCACCAAGCCTGGGCGCTACCAGCTGACCTACCGCACCACCGCGCGCGACAAGGACGGCAAGCTCATCGCTTCCGCACCGACCACCACCTCCATCCAGGTGGGCGGTCAACGTCCGGCTGCCGATCCAACACCGTCACTCAAGGAGCGGTTCGACAAGGCCACCGCGGGAGATGCCAGCGCACAGGACTACCGGTTGACCATCGCTCCGAAGAAGTCCGGAGACAAGGACGGGGATGAGCGCCTCTCCTCCATCGACTTCACCGGCGGCAGCAACGGCACGCTCACGCTGCTGATCGATGGCTACTTCCTCACCGATCTGCCCGTGAAAGACGGTCAAGCACACTTCGATGAGTTCCTAGGCCCAGAGTCCTCAACGATCCAGGCTGTCTACACCCCAGAGGACGGCAGCCCGCGCTGGATCACCGAGGAGCTCGCCTACTCCGAGAACGCTGAGCTTTCCACCACCTCGAAGAAGTCTGCGGAGTCCTGGACAGAAACCACCAACCTCCGCCAGCTCTCCTCCGATCAAGAGGTCTCGGTATCTAACCCGGAGCTGTCCGCGCGGGCCGTTCCGGAGGGCGAGGACGCAACGCGCATCATCGTGGAGGCCGCCGATAAAAAGCTCGAAGGCTACGTCCATGGTGGCTTCTTCAGCAAGGGCAGCGAGCTTCCCGACGTCGAATTCGACGGGGTCATCACCCACGGCCGCGCGGAGTTTGTGGCCGGCGCAGACGCAAGCTTCAACGGCACTACCGTGCGCCTGGATATCCTTCCGCACCCGAGCATCAAGCAAGATTCCGGCAGCATCACGCTCACCGAAAACTTCTCCTTTGGGCAGAAGTACGAGGGCCGCGGCGCACTCGGCACAACCTCCAAGGCTCCCTCCACCAGCCCCGACAACAACACCAAGCCGGAGTCAGGAAAGTACACCGGTACGTGCGTTGACAAGGCGGTGCTCGACCATGGCCACGTCGATATCGCTGTCACTCGTGACGGCGATAAGTTCCGCACCCGCCTCAAGGATGAGACGGCCATCGTAGACAAGAAGACTGTCGAGCGCCCGCTTGATGACGTTGTCCTCGCCATCCACAACAATGCCCTGCGCCCCCGCCCGGAGGCGCTCAAGGGCAAAGACTTCGACTACCTGGGCGAGGATAAGTTCTTCCTGCTCCCCCAAACCCAAGAGCAGAGCATCATCTGGCCGGGTTATAACACCCAGGCGCTTGACTACCAGGACTACAAAGACGGCACGGTCACCCTCAACATCAAGCCCGTTGAGATGCCCGACGGCGCACAGGTGGGCCTATTCACCACCGAAGGGTTGGGCAAGGGCTTTACTCCCTTGATCAACTCCGCCGAAGGTGACTACTCCATTGAGACCACCTTCGCCTCCCACACCCACACCAACTGGGCGTTTACGAAGCCGGGCATGTACAAGCTCGAGGTCAGCTACTCGGCTACCACTACAGACGGCAAGGAGATTACCTCTGAACCGCAGACGCTCACCGTGGCCGCCGGCGACGCCGCGATCAAGGACTGCGTGAGCGCGAAGGACGGTAACGAGGGCGGAAACAAGGGCGAGGGCAACGACAAGCCCGGCAGTACCAAGCCGAACGACAACAAATCCAGCGGCGAGAAGGGCATGAAGTCTTCTATGCCCAAGCTCGAGGGTTTGTGGGGCCTCGTGCTTCCCGTTGTCTTGGCCATCGTGTTCCAAGGTTTCCTCAACTTCTACAACAACCACCGCGGCCAGATTGAGTCTCGCCTCAACGGCTTGCTTCATCGCTAGAAAGGACACCGCGTGCACCGCACCACAGAACTGCACAGAGTCACTGCTGCCCTCTGCGCCATCGCCGTGGCGCTGGCAGTCGTCTTCACGGGCCACCCGGCCCCGGCCCGCGCCGATGGCGAGGTTTTCGACACCGGGCACGTTGATGCCTTCTATGTCTCCGCACCCGGCGGAGAGCTCACTTTGTCAATGAAGGAAGACATCACAGGTAGCGGTGTCGTACGCCCAGGCAACGATGTCACCCTCAAAGTGGCCGAGGAAGCCTGGAGCGAGGCCACCGAGGGCATCGATGGGATTGGCGCACCGACGTATTACCTCCCCCAGACCCAGGACAGTTCGCTGCTCTGGCCGGGATGGGATACCCAGTCTGCACAATCGGCTGGCTACACCGACATCAACTTCGAGTTCGTCGAGGTCACCGGCCCCGGTGATATCTTCGTGTTCGAAACGGCAGGCTTCGGCGATATCCAGCCTGTCACCGACGCCGGCGCGCTGGACCTGGTGTCCGGGGACGTCATCAACCAGGCCTACCCGGCACACCGACACGTCAACTGGGCTTTTAGCGAACCCGGTATCTACACCATGACGGTGCAGGCAGAATCCAATGGGGACACGAGTAACCAGGTCACCTATACCTGGGACGTCGGTGATGCAGAAGCCACGCCCCGGGAAGAAGAAACGGATACGGACCACGGTGCTGAGAGCTCTGCTGAGCTCGACGACGTCACCCTGGGAGAGGCCTCTTCCGACGAACCTGCTTCTTCTAACTCGGGCTCACGCTCTGGGGGCGGAAGCTCCGGAGGCGCTACCCGCGGTGCGGCGTCGGCTGCGGGAACCAAGGCCGCAGAACAACAGGCACAGGACAAGAATCGAAAAGACCGCTCAGAGCGCAAGGAAAGGAAGGAGCGCAAGCCTGCCCGCGTAGCCGACAAAACCACGCCAGCCGCGGAGAACGTGGACACGGTCGCTGCCGCCGGCTATTACGACAGCGGGCAAAACCTACTGCCGTGGGGCATCGGAATCTTGGGCCTTGGCATGCTCGTGCTTGGCTTGGCGCTAGCACGTCTCGCACTCATTAAGGGCCGCGACTAATGCCGCACGGAGTACGCACCCGGACGCACCCCATCGCGCTACTCTCGGCGGTGCTTATTGGCGCGTCCACGCTCAGTGGTTGCGCGAGCACCGCCAATGGGGACGATGCGAAGCTCAAGGTGGTGGCGACGACGCCGATTCTGGGGGACGTCGCCAAGCACGTGGCCGGGGACGATGCCGCGGTGACCACGTTGATTCCCGCGGGCAAGGACCCACACACCTTTGAGCCGAGCTTGCGCTCGGTGCGGGATGTCGCCAACGCGGATGTGATGCTGGCCAATGGGTTTCTCCTCGAGCCGCAGAACCTGCTGAAGACGCTGCGGGAATCATCGGATGTTCCGGTCACCGAGGTAGCGGACCAAGCGTCCACGCGCGGGGCCCGTCTCGTGCCGCTGGTGGAAAACGTTGCCCTCGATGCCGTCTGGCTGGGGTTGCGTGTGCGCAATGCCCAGCCGGGTACAACGAGCGTAACCATGAGCCTGCTCGATGCCGAGGGGCCAGGCGATGTTGCGGCTTACGTCGTATCCACGTTTGGTACGCCCGAAGCACTCTTTAACACGGCTGATGGTCTGGACGAACGCGACGATTCCACGACGCTGCCGGCCAACGCCCACACGCACGTCTCGTGGGCCTTCACCAAGCCGGGCATATACCGTCTCACTTTTGGCGCAACGGATAGCTCCCCGCAGGAATTCACGGTGGCCGTGGGCGTACAGCCACCTGATGGAATGACCTCCCTGGATTCGGGACACGTAGATATCACCGCGGACTTGTCCACGGGCGAGCTCGATTTGGAGGATCAAGGCGAAGGTTTCGACCCGCGCACCACGGCGTTGAGCATTCCCAACTCCACCCTGCAGCAGATTCCGCCGGATCCTGCGTACCGCTTCCTAGGGCGCCCAGGTGACGAGACCTACCTGCTGCCGCAGGCGGTCCTGGGCAAGCACATCCACGGTGAGGTTGACCCGCACCTGTGGCACAACGCGGCCAACGGCATCAGCTATGCCGAGGTCATCGCCGAGCAGCTGGCCGTGGCGGATCCGTCCCACGGCGCGGACTATCGGGAGCGCGCTCAGGACTACATCGAGCAGTTGCACGACGCGGACGCGGAGGTGCGGCGGCTCATCGAAGACATCCCGGAGCGCAACCGGCACTTGGTCACACCTCATCACGGCTATGCCTACCTGGAACAAGGTTATGGCCTTGATATTGCGGGATTCGTCACTCCCAACCCGGCCATCGAGCCTTCACCGCGGGACGTCATCGCCCTGCGCCGCACGTTGGAGAATCTCCGCCTGCCCGCGGTCTTCGTCGAACCTACTCAACAGGCCAGCGCCGATGTCATCCGTGAGGCTGCCGAATCCCTTGGGATCGCGGTCTGCCCCATCTACGGCGACACTCTCGATGACACCGTCCCCACGTATCTCGACCTGTTGCGATTCAACGCACACTCACTCAACCGCTGCTTAGGCAGCACCACGAAGGAAACTCATGTCTAATCGCACCATCCACACACTAGGCACGTCCCTGGCGGCAACACTGACCGCTGCGGCGTTGGCTTTCGCACCGGTGACCGCGTGGGCCGGTGATCTGGCCCAGGTCGTGAGCGCCGATGAAGAGGTCGCCACACCTGGAACAGAGGCCACCATCGACCACGGTCACGTGGACCTCGGGCTGTTGCTTGTCGACGGGCAAGCCCAGTTCCTCGCCCGCGACGATTCAGCAGCCACGCCGGTGTGGCGTGATCCTGCTGACGTAGTCTTCGACGTCGGCGACAATGCCCAACTCACCCTTCCGGAGGACAAAGCCTTTTCCTTTGTCGGCGCCGAGCCCGGATCGCAGGTGTGGGTCGTTCCCCAAACAGAACAAGCCGACGTGCCGTGGCTGGGCTGGAATACCCAGGCGCCCTCGCTAACGGACAACGTTGACCGCGGCCTCACCATGGAGTTCTTGGGCCACCAAGGGCCGGGCGAGTTCTCGCTGTTCCTGCAAAACGGTGGCTTCGAAGAACCGCAGCTGCTGTGGTCCACCGCGACCGGGGCCACGGACGGTTTCTGGGTGGACCTGGGCACGCACACGCACGCTAACTGGGTATTTAGCGAACCCGGCATCCACCAGGTTCGGGTGCGCATGAGCGGGCAAGGCGCGGGCGAGAGCGCCGGGAGCGATGTCGCTGCCGAGGCCACGTTGACCTTTGCTGTCGGTGCAGGCACCGACGTCGCGCAGGCGCACGCCGCGCAGTGGGATCCGAGCGCCGTGTCCTCGGATGCCTCGGCGGGCGCCGCGGTGCCGGTGTGGGTCTGGGCACTCGCCGGTGCGGGCCTACTCGTCCTCGTCGGGGCTGTGTTTGCGGTGCTACGCGCGAAAGGCGGGCGCCGTGGCTAATCCCTTCATCTCAATCAACGACCTGGCAGTATCGCTTTCTGGCCGCCAGGTCATCGACGGCGCATGCTTCGACGTCAACCCCGGCGAGTTTATTGGGCTTCTCGGGCCGAACGGAGCCGGTAAGACCACGCTGATGCGCGCCGTCCTGGGGCTGGTCCCCTTCACCGGCACCATCGACGTCACCACCTCGTTGGGATACGTCCCGCAGCGTCACGACGTGGAGTGGGACTTCCCCATCAGCGTGGCCAAGGCGGTGCTCAGCGGGCGCACGGGAATGGTGGGCTGGTTCCGGCGGCCGGGCCGGGCTGACAAGGAGGCTGCCCGCCGCGCCATCGAGTTGACCAATTTGGAAGAGTTCGCCCAGCGACCTATCGCGCAGCTGTCCGGCGGCCAACGCCAGCGCGTCCTCATCGCCCGCGCTCTGGCCTGCGAGCCCGAGGTGCTGCTTCTCGACGAACCCTTCACCGGACTCGACGCTCCCAACACCGAGGAGCTACTGACTCTTTTCCAGAAACTCACCGACCAGGGAAGCAGCGTGGTCATGTCCACCCACAACCTCTCCGAAGCCGCGCACTCGTGTTCGCGCCTGGTGCTCTTTAACCGGGGAATCGTCGCGGATGGGCCCGCTGAGGACCTCCGCCTGACTCCGCAGCCGTGGAGCGAGACCTTCGGGGTATCGGCCTCCTCACCGCTGCTCTCTGCGATTGGGGTGGCGGCATGATCGACATTTCGCTTGTTGAGTTTTTCCAGGACCTGGCCAACCCGCACCTGGACTTTTTGGCCCGCGCGGTCGGCATCTCCATCCTCGCTGCAATTGTGTGCGGGGTGGTGGGGTGCTACGTCGTGCTGCGCGGCATGGCCTTTATCGGCGATGCTGTCTCCCACGCGGTGTTCCCGGGTCTGGCTATCGCTTTCGTGCTCCAGGGCTCAGTGCTGCTCGGCGGCGCCGTGGCGGGCTGCACCGTCGCCGTGCTCATCGCGTGCTTCTCCCAGCGGCGCACGGTCCGCGAGGACTCCGTCATCGGTATTTTCTTCGCCGCATCCTTTGCGCTTGGCATGGTCATTATCTCCCGGGTGGAGGGCTATACGGCCTCGCTCACGAGCTTCCTCTTCGGATCGCTGACGGGTGTCTCCCGTGCAGATCTCTACACCGCGTTCACCGTCACGGTGCTCATCGTTGGGGCCGTGGTCTTGCTCGGCCCCCAGCTCACCGCCACGTGCCTGGACAAAGAAACTGCCCGCGCGATGGGACTGCCCGTCTTTGCTCTGGACATCGTGCTCTACCTCTGCGTGACCGGCGCGGTGGTCATCTCTGTGGGCACCATCGGCAACGTCCTCGTGCTCGCCCTACTCATTACCCCAGCGGCCACGGCGCGGCTGCTCTGTGACTCGCTGGGGTCGATGATGATCGCCTCCGCGGCCATCGGTTCGCTCGGCAGCTTCTTCGGCATCTATCTGGCGTGGGCCATCGATCTTCCCGCTGGGGCGACCATCGTACTGCTGCTTACTGCTTGCTTCCTCGCGGCGTGGGCGCTGTCCCCTCTTCTGCATTCTCGTCGTGCCACGGCGTCCTCCCCGCACCCATCTGAATCAAAGGAGTCCCTGTCCGCATGAATATCCGTCCCCTAACCTTGACTGCTGCCGCCGCTATCGCCCTGAGCTCGCCGACGATGATTGCTTCTGCAGCGCCCGCTGTTGCCGCGGAGCGCGCAGGCGAGTCCTCCTGCGATGCCAGCTCCCTGCATGCCTTTAGCCGCGGACACCAAGACCTCGCGCTGGTGGGAGATTCTGGTAACATCTCCTTCATCGCCCGCGACGATGAGTCCGGCAAGGACTACGATTCCGGCGAGTTCTACGTGGAGGTCGGCAGCAATGCCGCCTTCGATGAGTCAGCCGGAAGCGATATCCCGTCGAGTGGTTGGCAGATCCCCCAAACCCAAGACCCGGCAATCCCCTGGCTTGGTTTCAACACCAGCTACCTCGACCCGGCAACGGCCGAGGGCGCTACCCTGTCGCTAACGCTGCACAGCGCACCGGAAGGCGGACGTATGGTGGGATTCCAAAACTCCCTGGGCGCAGCGCCCACCGTCCTCTTTGATTCGGAAGACCCAGACATCACCTGGAACTACCCCGACCACTTCCACAGCCACACCGGGATCATTTTCACCGAGCCAGGCGCCTATGCCGCAACCTTCACGTTTACGCTCAACGGTGGCTCGGAGCATTCCATCGACGTTCCTTTCCTCGTAGGTGAAGCGGAGCCCGACGAGGTGTGTCAACTGGATTGGGGTGCCAGTGCCGGCGCTGGGCAGGGCTCTGGTTCTGGCAGCGCGAAGAACCGCCCGCAGCAGTTGGCCAAGGAGATCAACGACACCTCTAAGTCCATCGCTCAGTTAGACAAGACGATGGATAAAACCTTCAAGGAGGCCGAGGCCGTCCTCAACGGCGCGCAGCCCTCCACGTCCAGAGACGCCAAAGACTCGAAGCAGTCTGAGCGCTCCGCGCGAAGCACCGAAAAGAAGCCGGCTGCAGATGCTTCTGAAAGAAGCCAACGTCCTGAGACGCAGGGCCAGCGCGCCCCACAGAACGGATCATCCCACACTGTGGAACAACAGAGAGATTCCACACATCGGAACACCTCGAACGGGCGCTCTGCTACTCGCGCGAAAGAGTCCGGGAGTACCGCGGCGCCCAAGAAGGAACGAAGCACCAAGCATACCGCCGCGGCGCAGCGCCCCGCCCCAAGCACGGAGGAACAGCAGGCTGGAAGCGCAAACATCCAGGCTATGAGCTATGGCGCACCGATGGCCGGCTTCTGGGCGGGCTTCCTTGCGGGCATGGGTTCCCTTGCGCTTCTCCTCGGTATCGGGCTGTTCATCGCGGTGCAGTTCTTCCGCCCGCGCAACCGCGACTGGTCCCCTAGGGGCGGTCACCCCGCATAAGGAGTGGATCTGGTTTCGGTAAGAAGGAAAGAAGGAACTAGAGTTATTCCTTATGTGTGAAAACAGACCCTCCACCGCCCCCGACTTCCTCCTGTCCCGCGCGACGGGGTCTGTGCGTACCCAAGGTTCGGCTGCGACCTTCAGCGATGTCGATGCCGCCGTAGCCGAGCTGCGTGCCGGCACGGTCCCGATGATCGTCGGAGCGCTTCCCTTCCACAAGGGAGATCCGGCCGCCTTGACAGTCCCGCGCAGCATTATCCGCGAGGACGGCCCGCTCGAGCCACATGCCTATTACCGCAGCGGCACGCTCAACGCGCGGGTTACCGGTTTCGATCCGGAACCGGAGGAACACCTTCGCCGCATTGAAGCAGCCATCGCCACGATCGAGGCGTCGAAGTTGGACAAGGTAGTCCTCGCCCGCGCCGTTGACATTGAGTTCCACGCCCCTGTCGATCCGCTCCTCGTCGCCGCACGGCTGATCGACCTATCCTCCCATCGCGATGGTTTCATCGCCGACCTCACCCCGGCGGGGCGACCCGGAGCGATGCTCGTGGGCTCTTCCCCGGAGGTGCTCATCAAGAAGCAGGGTTCAACAGTCACGGCCTTCCCCTTGGCCGGATCCGCGCCCCGGCAGTCGGATAAAGCACGCGACATCATGGCAGGTCAGGACCTGCACAATTCCGAGAAGGATTTGCGCGAGCACGCTTTCGTGGTAGATCACATCCGCCGTATTCTGCAGCCTTTGTGCGAGACCCTCGATGCTCCCACGTCCCCGCAGCTCACCTCCACCAATGAGATGTGGCATCTGGGCACCCCGATTGCGGGAACCCTCAAGGATTCTGACATCACTGCGCTCGAGTTGGCCGAGTTGGTCTACCCCACCCCTGCTATTTGTGGCACCCCCACGGAGGCCGCACAAGCGCTGATCGAAACCGCTGAAACCGATCGCGGCTTCTACGCCGGCGCGGTGGGCTGGTGCGATGATTCCGGCGACGGCGAATACATGGTAGCCATCCGGTGCGCCGAGGTGGCCGGCGATGGCCTCTCCGCCCGCGCGTGGGCAGGCGGAGGAATCGTCGTGGACTCCGACCCGACGGCCGAACTTCAGGAAACCACGGCTAAGCTGCGCACCATCTTGCGCGCGCTCAACCTTTAGAGCAGCATCTAAGCGCGCTCAATCGGGTTGGCCAGGCTGCCCACGCCGGGGATCTCAATTTCGATGGTATCGCCCGGCACCATCGGTGCCGTGCCAGCCGGGGAACCCGTAGTGATGACATCGCCCGGCAGAAGCGTGTAGGACTGCGAGATCTCAGCGATGATGTGGCCCATCTTCACAATCATCTGATCCGTATTGGAATCCTGCTTCTGCTCACGCTTGCCATCGTGCGTGAGGTAGGCGTTAATCTTCTGGTCATCGAGATTGATGCAGTCCAGGTCCGTCTCAATCCACGGGCCCAGCGGGCAGAAGGTGTCGATGCCCTTCGCGCGCGCCCACTGGCCATCCTGGAACTGCAGGTCACGCGAAGAAACATCGTTACAAATGGTGTAGCCGACGACGTGGTCGCGCCACTTCTCTGGGTCGATATTCTTCGAGACCTTGGAGATCACGACGGCGAGCTCACCCTCGAACTCCACGTTGGTGGCGAACTCCGGAATCTTGATGGGCGCACCCGGGCCAATGACCGCGGTGGAAGGCTTGATGAAGATCGTCGGCGGCAGGTGCTCGGCAGACTCCTTGAAGACCTCCGCCACGTGGTCGGCGTAGTTGCGGCCGAGCGCTACGACCTTGGTCGGCAGGGTCGGCGCCAACAAGCGCACCTCACTCAGCGGCCACTCGCGGCCAGTGGGCTCCGGCGGCGTAAACGGTGTGCCGGAAATTTCCTTGGCCACCAGCTGATCCAGCGGGGCGTCGGCGGGACCATCGATGATGGCAAAACAGATACCTTCGGTGTGAGCAATTCGTCCTAAACGCATAACGGCCATACTACTCGCAAGGATTTTTAACACACGATCAGGGGTCTGCAGTAAAGGTTGCAAAGGAAGCGTTGTCTATCTCAGCGCTGGACGACGTCCCCCAGGGTCACCGCTCGCGTGCTCCCCCGCTGCGCTAGGTATAGCTCTGCGCAAGCCAGGGCGTCGCTGAGCGCATTGTGGCTGCCATAGCGCGGCAGACCATAGCGCTCACGGACTCGGGGAAGGCGTAGGTCCTCGCCGCGCGGGTAGGTGCCCATGCGCTCCATGTGGCGCCGCTCCAACGCAAAGGTATCCACCACGCTCAGCCGCGGGCGCTCTCCGAACACCGCGCGCGATGCCGCCTCAATGAATCCCACCTCCAGCGCTGAGAAGTGTGCGAGCAACGCGCGTCCCTGCACCGCCTGGCGCAACTGCTCCATGGCGCTCTCCAGCTCCTCTCCGGCGTCGATGACGTTTTGGGTCAGCAGGTGGACATGCGAGTCGTCGGCCACCTGCGCACCGCGCACCACGATATAGCCAGCACCGGATAAGTCGATGGTTCTGCCATTAACCGGAACCCAGCCAATAGAGACGATCTTCCCCGTGCGGGGGTTAAGGCTGGTCGTCTCCATGTCCACGGCCAACAAGCCCACGTCATCAAGGGGTGTGGTGCGCGGGGGCGCGCCCCAGTCCGCCCGGCGGCTCCAGCGATTCCACATCTAGATATTCCTCACCGGGTATTTGGTCGCGAGGGCATTCTGCATCGACTTGATCGCCCGGAAGGCATCGCGCAGGTGCTCGCGTTCCATGCGCCCCAGGCTCTTGGGGCCGATGTTGTAATTGGGCTGCTGTCCCTCGCGCAGCTGGTGGGCTTGGTGTTGGAAGGAGAGGGAGCGTAGGTAATCAAAGGCGTCGAGAAGCTCCTGCGCCCCCTGGTGGCTCACCGCGTTACCGGCGGCTTCTCTGAGACGCTGGCGGGTATCCACCACCGTCGAGCCGGAAGCCAAGGCGAAGAGCCGGGCCATCTGCACGATTCCGGCGGTCCCGCCCTTCTTAATGTCGAGGGTGTTAGCGTAGTCGCCATCGCGTTCCACCACCAGCCCTCTGAAGAAGGTCAGCGGCGGCTCGCGGCGCGCTGCCAAGCTGGCCAGGTGCGCGTGCAAGCGAGTTGCGCCCTTACCCATTTCTACGGCAGCAGTGTGAACTTCCCGGCCCAGCTCCTCGCTGCCATAGAGGACACGGAAATCGAAGAAGATCTGTGCGTTGAGCAGAGCCTCCGGTTGGGGCTCCCGGATCCACCTACGGAAGGTATCGATCCAGTGGGTCCGGGTCATCCGCCATTCTTCGTTCATCGCCATCATGTTGCCGGGGCAGAGAACTTGGCCGGCGTCGGCAAGCCCCTGGCAGACGAAGGAGCTCATCCGCGCGAAGTAGTCGCCGTGCACCGCGGCATCGTAGTCATCAGCGAGAACCAGAGCATTGTCCTGATCCGAGGCAAGCGCCATTTCCCGGCGGCCCTGCGAACCGACGGCCACGAAGGCATACTCGACCGGCGGGGGTCCAAGTTCCTCCTCGGCTAGCGTGCACAGGCGGCGAGCCACGGCATCAGCGGCGAGCGTGACCAGGCTGGAGGCTTCCGCCGGGGTGGAGCCGCGCTCCACGTAACGCCCGGCCAGGCGCGTGGCTTCCTGAAAAGCGCCACGAAGCTCAGCGGCACTGCTGCGCCGTGAGAGATCCGCGGTGAGGTAAAGCGGGTCGTTATGGAGCAGGCGCGTAACGTCCGACTGCGTGACGATGCCCTGCAATGCGCCCTCGGTGACCACCGGCAGGTGGTGGATGCCTCGTTCGGCCATGTGCAGCAGCGCCTCCATGGCGGGGGCATCGGCAGATACCGTCAGCGGGTTGGGCGTCATGATCTCCCCCACCGCCTGGCCAGGATCGCGGTGAACGGCGAGCACGCGGGAACGCAGATCGCGGTCCGTCACGATGCCCTTAAGGCGGGTGCCGTTCTGGTTCCCGGGCTCCACGACGAGGAGCGAGGACACACTCCGGTCAGTCATCATGCCAGCGGCTTCCGCGATCGTGGTGGTGGGCGGAGCGGTGAGCACGTCGGTGCGGATAAGGTCCTGCAGCGGCGTGCGGAGAACATCCGTCGGTGCGGAATCGGACAGCTCGCGGGCTGCTGCTCGGATCTGGCGCGACTTGGCCGAAAAGAACCGTGCGATGTCTGGGTTGCGTTGGGCGCACTCGCTAAAAGCGTGCTGCGGCAGGGTGAAGACCAGACTGTCTTCGACCGCGACCATCTCATAGACGGAAACCGGCTCACCCTGCAGCGTGGAATAGCCAAAGGTCAGCCCGGGTTCGCGCCGATCGAGAAGGACGCCATCCTCTCCCAGAACATCTATTGCCCCGGTGCGGATGATGTGTAGGAACGCGTTCTCCTCCCCGAGCCGGACGGGGACATCCCCGCGGCGCAGGTAGATCATGCTCAGCTGTGCAGACAGCGCGGTGAGCTCTTCCTCCGGCAGGCGGGAGAAAGGCTCGTGCTGGGCGAGGAAACTAGTGACCTCGTCTATTTCGACGCTCATGCGCCAACCATACAGTGCTAGGCGCGCAGCGCGGAGGCGATTCGGTCACCAATTTCGGTAGTCTTCGGCTGCGCATCCCCGCGGGAGGAGACGTCGGCAGCAACGGCCTCCTCGATGCGCACAGCGTTGTCCTCGTCGCCGAGGTGGCGCAGTAGCATCGCGGCCGAGAGGATCGCCGCGGTCGGGTCCGCAATCCCTTTGCCCGCAATGTCCGGGGCAGAACCGTGGACAGGCTCGAACATGGAGGGATTCGCACCGGAGGCGTCAATGTTTCCGGAGGCGGCTAAGCCGATGCCACCGGTAACAGCACCGGCCAGGTCAGTCAGGATGTCACCAAAGAGGTTGTCGGTCACGATGACGTCGTAGCGCGCGGGATCGGTGACCATGTAGATGGTTGCGGCATCGATGTGGTTGTAGTCCACGGTGACCTCCGGAAACTCCTGTGCCACCTCGTTCACGGTGCGCTGCCACAGCCCGCCGGCATTGACCAAAACGTTGGTCTTGTGCACCAGCGTGACGTGCTTGCGGCGGGACATCGCACGCTGGAAGGCATCGCGCACCACGCGCTCAACGCCGTAGCGGGTGTTCTGGGAAACCTCCGAGGCCACCTCGTGCTCAGTGCCTTCGCGCAGCGTGCCGCCGTTTCCGCAGTACAGACCTTCGGTGCCCTCACGGACAACGACGAAGTCGATATCGCCCGGGTTTGCCAGAGGCGAGGTAGACGTCGGGTACAACTTGGAGGGGCGCAGGTTAACGTGGTGGTCGAGCGCAAAACGCATCTTCAGCAGCAGGCCGCGCTCCAAGACGCCGGGCGGAACCTCACCCGGGGCGCCAATCGCACCGAGCAGGATGGCGTCGTGCTCGCGCAGGGAGGCCAGGTCGGCGTCGGTAAGCAGCTCTCCGTTGCGCAGGTAGCGTCGAGCACCCAGGTCATAGTCGGTCACCTCGATGTCCTCGCGCACCGCGCGCAGAACCTTGAGCGCTTCCGCGGTTACCTCGGGGCCAATGCCGTCGCCGCCAATCACTGCAAGTTTCATTTTGTGGGATTCCTTTCTCACATATTGGATACTTGAGAGAGTACCACCCTCGTGCCCTCCATGAAGCCGAAACCCCCTGAAGAACCATGGCTGGCTCTGCAGGGGGGCGGTGGACTCCACTCAGGTGCGGTGTGGATTAAACATCCAAATCGAGCTGGTGGCAGGTAGCCCCCAGCGCCGAGTTGATCTCCTCGACGAGCTCCTCTGGCACCTCGCGCTCGACGCGCAGAATGAGCACAGCGTCGGAGGCGTCCTTACCCTGGGTCAAGGCGGCGGCGACAATGTTGATGCCGGCAGAGCCCAGCTTGGTACCCACGGTACCCAGCGCGCCCGGGGCATCCTTGTAGGAGAAGAAGAGGTTGCGGCCGGTAGCGCGCATATCGACGCCGCGGCCGTTGATGCGGATAATCTTCTCCACCCCGTCAATGCCGGTCAAGGCACCGGTCAGCTGCGATACCTTGCCGTTGGGGCCAATCACCCTGACGCGCACCGAAGAACGGTGGCCCTTCGACTCCACGTTGGTCTTCACGTCCACGGTCACTCCGCGGCTTTCGGCGATCTTCATTGCGTTAACGAAGGTGACAGCCTCCGAGACCACGCCGGAAAACAGTCCGCGAACAGCAGACAGACCAAGAGCCGAGACATCCTCGTTAGCCAGCTCACCGCAGGCCTCGACTTCCACGGCAACCGGCGCTGCATCCAGCAGGTTGCCGGCTACCAGGCCCAGCTTGCGGGTCAGGTCCAACCAGCCGGCGACCTCCTCGCCGACCCGTCCGCCTTCAACGTTGACGGCATCCGCGACGAACTCGCCGGCCAGCGCCTTCAGCACGGAGGCGGCGACGTCGGTACCGGCGCGGTCCTGCGCTTCGACCGTGGATGCACCCAAGTGCGGGGACACGGTAACTTGCGGAAGCTCAAACAGCGGGGAGTCCGTGCAGGGCTCGGAAGCATAGACATCGAAGCCTGCACCGCGGTGGTGGCCGGACTTGATGGAGGCAGCCAGGGCTGCTTCATCGACGAGGCCGCCGCGGGCGGCGTTAATGATGATCTGGCCCTTCTTGGCCTGCGCCAAAAGCTCGGCATCGAACATGCCGGCGGTCTCCGGGGTCTTGGGCAGGTGGATCGTCACAAAGTCAGAGCGGGACATGAGCTCCTCAAGGCTCACCAGCTCCACGCCCAGCGCCGCCGCACGGGCCGGGTTGGCATAAGGATCGTGCGCGATGATGGTGGTCTCAAAGGCCGCCAGGCGCTGGGCAAAGAGCTGGCCGATGTGGCCGAAGCCCACGATGCCGATGGTCTTGCCATAGATCTCGACGCCTTTGAAGGACGAGCGCTTCCACTCGCCTTGGCGAAGAGACTGATCCGCCGCCGGCACCTGGCGCGCGGTGGCCAGGAGCAAGGCGATGGCCTGCTCGCAGGCGGAGTGGATGTTGGAGGTCGGTGCGTTGACAACCATGACTCCACGCTCGGTGGCGGCTGGGATGTCAACGTTGTCCAAGCCAACGCCGGCACGGCCGACGATCTTCAGGTTCTCTGCGGCGGCCAAAACCTCCGCATCCACGGTCGTGGCGGAGCGGACGAGGAGCGCATCGGCCTCAGGCACTGCGGCGAGAAGTTCCTCGCGGTTTGGGCCATCAACCCAGCGAACCTCAACGGTGTCCCCGAGGGCATCAACTGTGGATTCGGCAAGCTTATCGGCGATAAGTACGACCGGCTTCGACATAACTTCCTTTACTAGTCAGAATTGGAGATGCCGAGAAGTGTAGTTTATTCTTTCCAGCCCTGAGTGATTTTATGCGTGAATTCTGTCACTGAACCGAATTCCGGTCCGAGGGCCACGATAGGCCCCTCCGATAGCCCTGCGGTTATCGCCGCGCCGGCCTTCGTCGCCGACGGATCTGGCTCGGTCATGACGAAGACCGTGCCACCGTAGGCGGTGGCGTTGACCACGTTGGCTAGGGGGCTTTCCGCGGTCGCCACAATCACCGGCGCCATTTGTGCGTCGCGGCGCGCCTGGGCCGGAATGGCCGGCATCTTTTCCTTCGTTATGTGCTGCGGCAGGGGCTCCCAGGCGGCCTTGAGCTCCGTTTTCGTAGAGGAATCCAAGCGTGCAATGTTGTCAACCATGCGCTCACGGCTCATGACCACCTTCGACGTGAAGCGAAAAGCGGTGTACTCCCCCAGCGCCTTGGTGTTTCCTGGGTCATGGATAACTTCAAGTTGCCCGTTCTGGCTGGCCCACGGAACGTTACCGATAACGAGGAGCTGGTCTACGTCGAGATCAGTGAGCAGCTGTGAAATCTGCGGGCGAATCGACGCATCGTACGTCACCATGGGCACGCGCTGCGACACGCTCAACGTCGCCGCGCGCAGGGCCGCGGCATCCGTCTCTTCGGCGAGGATCAGCGTATTGCTCTCCTTGAAGAACAAGCGCGCAGAGTCTATGCCCCAGCGGTCCCCCACCACGGTGACCTCGTTGGCGAATTGGGGGTCGATAAGCCGCAAGCGGTTCTCCTCGCTCGCGCGGGCCAGGTCGATGTCCGCTTCGGGGAGGGCGGTGATGTCCTGCGTGAGGATCGGCTCGCCCCGCCCCAGCGAGGAACAGCCCGCAGCGCCCAGGGCCGTCACGACTAGTAGCAGCGCTACAGGCACGACCTGTAGCGCACGTGGAGAAGGAACCTTAACGCGCAAAGGCCTGCGGGCCCTCCTCGCCGCCGGAAAGGTTCGCCTCATCCACGTCGCGCACCACCTGCTTGTTGAGTGCATATTCGACGATGCCGACAAAGCGCTCGCGGCGATCGGCGAAGAACTGGTGCGCGGTCTTCGCAGTCAGCAGCTCCGGATCTAAGTCGTGGGAGGCCAACACACTATCGAACTCGGCATCCTCCATGATCGACTTTGACTGCACGCGCGGCAGGTAGCGCTCGGGCGAATGCCCGTCCAGAACCACCTCGGTGCGCTTGCCCATCGGTGTGCGGTTGAGCACGGAGTTCGCCAGCACGCCGCTGATACCGTGGCGCTCGCACCAGCGAAGCGGGAAGACCGGGAAGAATCCCGGCTGCAGCTCCTCGAAGCTATGGCGGTTGAAGGCGCGCCCCGTCCGCCAATCCTTGGCGCCGCGGGCCATGAGCAGAGCGTAGAGGCCGTGCCATACGCCGTCGTTCTCCCCCACGGACAGCAAGCGGGACTCGCGGAAGGAAGCATCGCGCACCGTCTTCGGAACGCTCTCGGTATCGCCGGCAACCCAGCTGGTCACCTCGTCGACATCACGGGCAGCGCGCAGCTTGACGGCCGAGGAGCCGTAAAGCTCACCGAAGACACCGCTCCAGAACCACTGGTTGAGGCGGTCCCAGGCGTCTTGGGTAGATAGCACGCCCTTCTTCTCAGCCAGACGTGCCAGGATGACCGCCAGCGGGATAATCTGCTCGGAATAGGGAACCTGCTCCAGGGACAGGATGCAACGCTCAGCCAAGAACTCGGCGACCTCACGGAAGGTAATCACGAGGGTCTCCGCGGCCTTGCGGTATTCAGCGAGCGTCAGTTGCAGGATGTCTTCGCGCTGACCACCAGCGTTGCCCTTCTCCCCCGACACCAGCAAAGACACGGCCGAGAGGAACTCGTTGCGGCCAATGCCGTCGAGCGCCGGGAAGGAACGCAGCTGCTTCTCGACGGCCGCCCAATCCTCCGCCAGGTGGAAGTCCGGGTCTTCGGAGGCAAAGACAGCCGTGAGCAGATCGAAGACATCCATCTGCAGACCAGCCGAATTTACCTGCGCAAAGATCGAGCCGATACCGGCGCTTGCCGTCTCCCGGGAGAGGCGGATCATCGGCACGGTGTAGCCGGACAGCGGGCGCAGGATGCGGTTGTTGAAGGCTGCAACCACATCACGGGTGGCACCATCGTTGGCGGCTGCGAGCTCGAAGAGCATGCTGGTGCCTTCCTCGCTCAACAGGGCTGAGACCGGGATGCAGCACTCTTCGATTGCGGCTTCGCGGTTGTTCAAGGAACCTTCGATATCCGGCGCGAAGTGGGAGCGCAGCTCGCCATGCTGGTTGACGGCGAAGACGGCCTCGTCCGGCATGATGTCCTCCGAGGTCGCTATGCGCAGGTCCACGTAGTACTTGCGGGAGACCTTCTTGGAACGAAAATCAGTGGTATCGACGAAGCCCTCGCCGCGGAAGCAGTGATACAAGGTGGTAAGGCGCTGCTGCCCATCAAGCAAGAGCAGGCCCGGGTTCACCCCGGTATCCGGAGCCCCAGCCAATGGGCGGGGGCGAAAGCGCATGGTTTCGTTGCGGGTATCCAAGGCCATAAATGCGCCGAGCGGGTAGCCGCGCAAGACGGTGACGATCAGCGATCTAATGCGGTCCTCATCCCAGGAATAAGAGCGCTGGAAGTCAGGCAGCTGAATATCACCGCGATCGATGCGAGCGAAAAGGTCATTAAGGTCATAACTTGGCGTAGAGAAACCCATGGCCTCGAGCCTACCGCCAAATGTGGGAACGTGCCCGTTTGTGCGCGAACATCACATTGCGGGCACCAAGCCCCGGGTAATGAAAAATCCCGCCAGCCGGTGGCCAGCGGGATTACTCAGATCCAGTGCGATTTATGCAGTTGCATCCAGCGGGTTCTTGACCCAGCTCATAAGATCGCGCAGCTTCTCACCAGTCTTCTCGATCTCGTGATCGTTGTAGCTGGCGCGCAGCTCCTCGAGCTCCTTGTTGCCGCCCTCAACGTTGGCGATCAGGCGCTTGGTGAAGGTTCCGTCCTGAATGTCGGACAGGATGTCCTTCATGCGCTGCTTGGTGTCAGCGTCGATGACGCGCGGACCGGAAATGTAGCCGCCGAACTCTGCGGTATCGGAGACCGAGTAGTTCATGTTCTTGATGCCGCCCTCGAACATGAGGTCAACGATGAGCTTCAGCTCGTGCAGGCACTCGAAGTAGGCCATCTCCGGCTCGTAACCGGCTTCCACCAGCACCTCGAAACCGACCTTCACGAGCTCCTCGGTACCACCGCACAGAACGGCCTGCTCACCGAAGAGGTCGGTGACGGTCTCGGCTTCGAAGGTGGTCGGGATAACGCCGGCGCGGGCACCGCCGATGGCCGCGGCATAAGACAGGGTCAGCTCGCGGCCCTCGCCCTTCGGATCCTGCTGGGTCGCGATCAGGCAGGGCACGCCCTTGCCGTCGACGAACTGGCGGCGGACCAGGTGGCCCGGGCCCTTCGGCGCAACCATACCGATGGTGATGTTCTCCGCCGGCTTGATCAGTTCGAAGTGAATGTTGAGGCCGTGGCCGAAGAACAGAGCATTGCCGTCCTCCAGGTTTGGCTCAATGTCCTCGGCGAAGATGGTCGCCTGGGACGTATCCGGGGCTAGCAGCATGATGACGTCAGCCCACTTGGACGCCTCAGCGTTGCTCAGGACCTTAAAGCCAGCCTCTTCCGCCTTCTCGCGGGACTTGGAACCCTCGCGCAGGCCGATCGCCACCTCAACGCCAGAGTCACGCAGGTTCATTGCGTGGGCGTGGCCCTGGGAGCCATAGCCAATGATGGCGACCTTGCGGCCCTGGATGATGGACAGGTCGGCATCGGAATCGTACAGAGTCTCAATAGCCATGTTGTTGTTCCTTCTCTCTGTGGTTCGTTGTCACTACTCAGTGAATAGTGACGTGGTCTACTGAATTTGTATCACATTTTGGGACAAGATGCCCACAATGTGAGATTATTTATTTGCTCGGTGCCATCGCCTTCGGGCCACGCCCCAGCGCGACGTTTCCGGACTGCACCAGCTCACGGATACCGAAGGGCTCGAGGACGTCGAGAAGCGCCTGCAGCTTGCCCGGCGTACCGGTGGCCTCCACCACCACGGACTCCGGCGATACGTCCACGATGCGGGCGCGGAAGATGTTCACCGAGTCGACCACCTGGGGGCGGTTCGAGTTATCCGCGGCCACCTTGACCAGCATGATGGCGCGGGCAATGGTGTTTTCTTCCTCCAGCTCCACCACCTTGAGCACCGGAACAATCTTGTTGAGCTGCTTCGTCACCTGCTCGATGACAACCTCGGAGGCGTCCACAACGATGGTCAGGCGGTTGATCCCCTCGGTTTCGGTCCGCGCGGAGACCAGCGAGATGAGGTTGTAGCCGCGGCGGGTAAACATACCGGTCACGCGGGAGATGATGCCCTCAATGTCCTGGACCCGCACGGACAGGATGTGTCGGGTGATGTCGTCTTTAGCCATTGTTCTTAGGCCTCCTCGAGGGATTCGTGAATGTCGGCCGGATCCTCGGCCGCGGACTCGTTTTCATCAAACAGCGGGCGCAGGCCCAGGGCGTACTGAATTTCCTCATTGGAGGCGCCGCCACCAATCATCGGCCACACCTGGGCATCCTGGCCCACGATGAAATCAATGACCACCGGGCGGTCATTGATTGAGCGCGCGCGCTCAATCGCGGGGCCAATCTCTTCTGCCGTGGTGACGCGAATGGACTCGCACCCCAGGGCCTCGCTGAGCTTGACGAAGTCCGGGACGTACTCATCGTGCTCACGCAGCTTGGTATGGGAGTACTTGTTCTCATAGAAGAGCGTCTGCCACTGGCGCACCATGCCCAGGTTTCCGTTATTAATGACAGCCACCTTGATGGGGAATCCCTCCACCGCGGCGGTGGTGAGCTCTTGGTTGGTCATCTGGAAGCAGCCATCGCCGTCAATCGCCCAAACCTCACGCTCCGGGCATGCGGCCTTAGCGCCCAGCGCTGCGGGTACGGCGTAGCCCATCGTGCCGGCACCGCCGGAGTTGATCCAGCTGCGCGGGTGCTCGAAGTCGAGGAACTGTGCCGACCACATCTGGTGCTGGCCGACGCCCGCGCAGTAGATAGCCTCCGGCCCCACGATGGAGCTGAGCTGCTGGATGACCTCCTGCGGATTGAGCAGCCCGTCCGACGTCGGCTCGAAACCGCGCGGGTAGCGGCGCTGCAAATCTCCCAGGTACTCCATCCAGTCACCGAGGTTCGGGGCGTCCAACTCCGCGTCATTGGCATAAGCCTTGGTCAGGCGCAGAAGCACCTCGCGGGCATCACCCACGATGGGAACAGCTACCTCACGGATCTTGCCGATCTCGGCCGGGTCGATGTCGGCGTGGATGACCTCGGCGTGCGGAGCAAAGGTATCGGTATCACCGGTCACGCGGTCATCGAAGCGCGCGCCCACGGCGATGATAAGATCCGCGCGCTGCAGCGCCGCCACCGCCGGCACCGTGCCGTGCATGCCGGGCATGCCCATGTGCTGCGGGTGGTTATCCGGGAAGGCGCCGAGCGCCATGAGGGTGGTCACCACCGGGATGCCGGTCAGCTCAGCAAACTCGCGCAGCTCGCGGGAAGCCTCCGCCTTAATGACGCCGCCGCCAACATAGAGCACTGGGCGTTCCGCGCGAGCAATGCGCCGAACAGCCTGCGTGATCTGGCGCGGGTGCGGGGTCGTGGTGGGCTTATACCCCGGCAGGTCCGGCATGACTGGGCCGGAGTACTCCATCAGGGCGTTCTGGACATCCTTCGGGATATCCACGAGGACCGGGCCCGGCCGTCCGGTGGACGCCAGGTGGAACGCGGCAGCAATAGCTCCCGGGATGTCCTCTGCCTTGGTGACGATGAAGTTGTGCTTCGTAATCGGCATGGTCACACCGCGGATATCGGCCTCCTGGAAGGCGTCGGTGCCCAGCAAGGAGCTGCCCACCTGACCGGTGATGGCCACGACCGGCACGGAGTCCAGGTTGGCGTCCGCCAGCGGGGTCACCAGGTTGGTAGCACCCGGACCGGAGGTGGCAATCATGACGCCTACCTTTCCGGATGCCTGGGCATAACCTTCGGCGGCGTGGCCGGCCCCCTGCTCGTGGCGGGTGAGCACGTGGCGCAGCTTCGTGGATTCAAAGAGGGCGTCGTACAGCGGAAGCACGGCGCCGCCCGGAATGCCGAAGACAAGCTCGGTGCCCAAATCTTCGAGGGTACGGACAATGGCGTGTGCGCCCGTGATGCGCTCGGGCGCCCGCTGTGGCGGAGTGGAAGCTGTCACGGTTGTTGTGCTCCTTCAGTGGGGATGGATATCGGAGAGATCATCCAACTAATAACGCCCCCGCTGTCCTTCCTGGGTGTGAAGGTAACGGGGGCGCTTGCTGGTCGACGTCACTAGTGGACTCGCTACGGCTCGCGCCGCCCGGGTACTACTACGAGGTGAAGTCGAATAATGATCATGGGCTAAACTGTACACTGATAGAAACGCCACCGCAGGCATTTACCCCCATTTTTGGGATCTTTTTCTCATTTTGCGAGATTGCACAGGTGGGGCGGTTCGCCACCGCGCCACGCTGTCAATTACGATGACCCACTATGACGTCCTCACACCCGCAGAACGCATCTTCTCGCGCCGAACACCCCACGGCCGAAACGTTCAAGCCCACCCGCGAACACCTCCTCGGCATCGGCATCCTCGCCGCCATCGCTTTTCTCAGCATTGGCTGGGCCCCGAAATACCTCTTCTGGATCCTCATCTTCCCGGTGTTGGCCATCTGGTGGGTCCTGCGGGCCCACACCACCGTGGACGCGAAAGGCATCCACATCACTTATGGCTTCCGCGGCCCCAAGGACATCGCGTGGAAGGACTTTAAAGGCATCGGATTCCAGCGCTCGAAGGCCTACGCTCGCACCACCAGCGGCGATAACCTCAACCTGCCGGGCGTGACTTTTAACTCTCTCCCCCGCCTTGCCGCCGCTTCCAACGGCCGCATCCCCGACGCCCTGACCGCTGGCCGCGAAGCCGCCGATGACAAGGTCGTCATCGTCCACCGCGATGGCCAACAAATCCTCCTTACCAAGGAGGAATACGCCGAGTACCTCAAGAAACACCCCGAACTGAAGGATTAACCATGTACCCTCTCCGCTCCAAAGTCACCACCGTTGGCCGCCAGGCATCTGGTGCCCGCGCACTGTGGCGCGCTACCGGCTCCAAGGAGAGCGACTTTGGCAAACCAATTGTCGCCATTGCCAATTCCTTTACCCAGTTCGTCCCCGGCCACGTCCACCTCAAGAACGTCGGCGACATCGTGGCCGACGCCGTGCGCGAGGCCGGCGGCGTGCCGAAGGAGTTCAACACCATTGCTGTTGACGATGGCATCGCCATGGGCCACAGCGGCATGCTCTACTCTCTGCCGTCGCGGGAGATCATCTCCGATTCCATCGAGTACATGGTCAATGCCCACACTGCCGACGCCCTGGTGTGCATCTCGAACTGCGACAAGATCACTCCGGGCATGTTGAATGCCGCGCTGCGCCTCAACATTCCCACCATCTTCGTCTCCGGTGGCCCGATGGAAGCCGGCAAGGCCGTTGTCGTTGACGGCGTGGCACACGCACCGACGGATCTGATTACGGCCATTACAGCGTCGGCCAGCGATGCCGTCTCCGATGAGGGCTTGACCCGCGTGGAGGAATCCGCCTGCCCCACCTGTGGTTCCTGCTCCGGCATGTTCACCGCCAACTCCATGAACTGCCTCACCGAGGCACTCGGCTTGGCCCTTCCGGGCAATGGCACCACGCTGGCTACCCACAGCGCCCGCCGTGATCTCTTTGAACAAGCCGGCCGCGCCATCGTGGACTTGTGCCGACGCTACTACGGCGAAGAAGACGACGCCGTTCTCCCGCGCTCGATTGCCACCAAGGAAGCCTTCAGCAATGCCATGGCTCTGGACATGGCTATGGGTGGTTCCACCAACACCATCCTCCACACGCTGGCCGCCGCGCAGGAGGGCGAGGTGGACTTCACCCTCGAGGACATCAATGAGATCTCCTACCGCGTACCTTGCCTGTCCAAGGTGGCCCCCAACGGCACTTACCACATCGAGGACGTGCACCGCGCCGGGGGCGTCCCCGCTATCTTGGGCGAGTTGCGCCGCGCGGGCCACTTGAACCTCAAGGTCCACACCGCGCTCTACGACAACGCCGAGGAATGGCTTGATGATTGGGATATCCGCGGCGGCAAGGCCACGGAGGCCGCTCTCGAACTTTTCCACGCCGCACCCGGCGGTGTACGCACCACCGAGCCATTCAGCCAATCCAACCGATGGGATGAGCTCGACACCGACGCTGCCAATGGCTGCATCCACGACGCCGAGCATGCCTTCTCCTCCGACGGTGGCCTGGTCGTCCTGCGCGGCAACCTCGCTCCCAACGGGGCCATCGTCAAGGCTGCTGGCGTGGAGGAAGAACTCTGGACCTTTACTGGTCCCGCCCGCGTGGTGGAGTCCCAGGAAGAGGCTGTTTCCATCATTCTCAAGAAGGAAGTCCAGCCCGGCGATGTCATCGTCATTCGCTACGAGGGACCAGCCGGCGGTCCCGGCATGCAGGAGATGCTGCACCCAACCTCCTTCCTCAAGGGTTCCGGTTTGGGCAAGGCCTGCGCCTTGATTACGGATGGCCGCTTCTCTGGCGGCACCTCCGGCCTCTCCATCGGTCATATCTCCCCTGAGGCAGCCCACGGCGGCCTCATTGGACTGGTCGAAAACGGTGACCCCATCACGATCAACATTCGCGAGCGCCAGCTCTCCCTCGACGTGGACGAAGAGGTCTTGGAACGCCGACGCGCCACCGAGGAGCAGCGCGAGAAGCCCTGGACGCCGAAGGACCGCAACCGCCCGGTCACCAAGGCTCTGCGCGCCTACGCCAACATGGCCACGTCCGCTGACCGTGGTGCGGTGCGCGTGGTGGATGGCTACGTCAATTAGAGTATGGGGCGATGAATTTCGCCACTAACGCCGCAAGGCGCACACTCCTGACCGCCGCCGGGCTCATCATTGGCCTGGTGGGCGTCATCCGCCACGTCCTCCACACGGACTTCCCGGTGGACATGATCATTTACCGAGAGGGCGTGCGCGCCTTCATGGAGGGCCGCTCGGTCTACTCGGAGCCCATGTACGCCGGGGATTTGGCGCTCCCCTTTATCTACCCGCCCTTCGGGGCGCTGGTCATGGTGCCGCTGACTGCCTTTGATTGGATGAGTGACGCCCTCGCGGGCGATATCATGATCGTCCTCTCGGACGCCCTCGTCTTTGCCTGCCTCTACGCGATCTTCCGCGCGCTCAAGGTGCCGCACCTGTGGCCCACCGTGGCGATCGCGTGGGCCGCGGCCATGTTCTTTGAACCCATCCGCCTCAACAACGGTTTTGCACAGATCAACATCGTCATCATGGCGCTGGTCATCTTCGATCTGGTCCCGCGCAAGCGCAAGCTTCCGCAAGGCTGGCTGATAGGACTCGCGGCGGCCATCAAGATCACCCCCTTGGCCATGCTGCTCTACTTCCTGCTGCGCCGCGAATGGAAGCCGATCCTCACGGCCTTCGCCTCCGCCGTTGTGGCCACCTTGCTGGCCGCGGCCTACCGCTGGGAAGCCTTCGTCGAGTTCTTCACCTCGAAGCTTCTCGATATGGGCTCGGGCGCGGATTTCGGCGTAGCTACGAACTATCAGTCCAACTCCTCGCTCAAGGGCGTCATCCAGCGTCTCTTCACATCCCAGGAGGCGATGGACAACCACGGCATGCTCATCAATGCGCTGTGGCTTCTCGCGGCGCTCGCGATCATCGGCCTTGGCTCAGCCCTCATCCTGGCGCAAATGCGGCGAAGCCTGCTTGTCGATGCCCACCTCACCACCGCCACCATCATGCTGCTCATCTCGCCTGTTTCGTGGTCGCACCACTGGGTGTGGCTGTCGCTCATCGTGCCGGTTCTGGTCTACCGCGCCTGGTCCTGGCGCAATTCCACCTGGGTCGCCGGCAGCCTGCTGGCTGTACTCGCCGCTTGGGTGGGCATGCTGCTGACCGTTCCGCCGAAGTGGTGGTTTGGTGACAGCATCGATGTCCACGCGATGCCGCTGTACCAGAAGTTCTTGGTCGATGACTTCGTGTGGCTGGCACTACTCAGCTGGATTCTCTACGCCATCTGCCTCAAGGCTCGAGGCACTCAATCCGACAAGCCACATACTGAGCTCGCTGCGGCCCAAACCAACTAAGCCCCGAAACGCAAAACTGCCTGTTCTGCCAAAGTTGTTCGCCGCGCCTGCGGCGGGCTCAGGTGGTGAATGCATCTATACAGCTAGGAGGTTGTGTAGATGTTAGGCGATAGAAAGCTACGTGAGCGGTATGTGCAGGCGTATCTGCATGATGCGCGTCCGATGTCGGTGATCCTCAAGGAGTTGGGGGGGCTCGAAGGCTACGGCGAAGGTGTGGCGCCAGGCTGAGGGCCTTAGCCGTGGCAAGCGCCGTCGGAGCCTGAATGAGGATAAGTACAAAGATCAATACCAAAAGATCATTGCTATTGTAGAAAGCGGTCGGTCTGCGCATAGTGCACTGAAAGAGACAGGTTTCCCACAGACCGCTTACCGATACCTTGCGCAAGACGGTATCGAACTCGCCAATACCAGTCGCGGTGGAGCCATACAACACGAGCGGGATCGCATTGCCCAAGCTTTGAAACTTGTGGATGCTGGCAAAAGCTATAAACAGGCCGGCCAGGTTGTTGATCGCTGCACTGCCACGGTGAAAACGTGGCACCATAATCGCATGTATGGGCGTTGGGTACTCAATGATCATCCCACTGAATCCGAATCGAAGGTAGGACGCGGAAAGCGTCTTATCCGCCATGACCGAATAGCGATAGCCTATCTGCTTGATCAGGGTCTTACTCACCGTGAGATTGCAGCCCACCTTGGCCGGAATCAGTCGACGATTAGCAGGGAAATCGCCCGGGGGATGACTGAGCATGGCTACGATGCCCTCGTGGCGCAAAAGCGGGCTGTAGACCGTTTAGCCAGGCCTAAACCCCGTAAACTCGATACCAACCCGCAGTTGCGGGCCTTTGTCATCGAGGAGTTGAACACGAAGTGGTCACCTTCCCCTTGGCTGCTGAGCCCTGCCCCCCCTAGGAACAAAACTCGGGGCACTTCAATCTACGAGCGTTACTAGTAGTACTTCGTTACTTCTGTGTGGAGCTGTGATCGATAAATTGGCAGGGGATATACACCTAATTAGGGGTGATTTTACAACTGTTAGTTTCCTAATAGGAATTATCTGTTACTCTGGGTAAGGAGCACCTAATATGCGTGTTTCCCTCGTCACGGATAATCGTTTTCACGAAATTTACAGGAGTTCTTATGCGCAATCGCGCCACAAGATTCATCATGGCTTTATCTACAGCAGCAGTTCTCGCATTTGGTTTAATCATTCCACCAAGTGCTGCTGCCCAAAACCTGGGGAATCTTACCCCCTTGCCCGCATCAACAATTGACTTAGACGCTGAAATTCGCGTAGACACCAGTGATGTCACAGATGAGGACATCATGAATGTTCAAGACGAGATCAAGGTGATGAACGAGTCCGCCGACCCGTACGGTTACTTCGCATCCCTGTCAGCTAATGAACAACGCGCAATCATTGCTGCAGTTGAACGTGCCAGGGTCACTGACATCAATCCTCAGGTAGCGCCTTTTGCGACCACCCAGTCGGACCCCTACCGGATATATATCCAGGGCCTTGAAATGCTGTCCTGCATCGCGCTGGTCGATGTAGTATCATGCGGCATCGCCAATCAGGCAGCCACAACCGCGAGTACGGAAGCGCAGAACCGGTTTCCTGGCGCCACATCACTCCGCAATGGAAAGGGCGATGCTTTTCGGCACTGCTCGTGGAATGCCCTGATGACGATGAGAATCGGTGCAGATGCAGCTGAACGCATTGCTACTAACCACGAAACTGTCGCTCAAGGGCCAGCGGATCAGACCCGCATGGACCTGTATAACAATGCCCAAGGTCGATTTCTTGGATCTGCTTTCGCAAGTAGTGGCGACGAAGCTGCTGCTCTGAACCAGTGCGCCCTCTGGGCAAGGATTGGACTGCTATCTACACTTTCCTAGGATAGGCACGAGAAGGAGGTTATGTTAATGAGACGCATGATGGCACGGATAGGGTTCACTAGTATTGTCTCCCTATCACTCTCCTCTTGTAGTTTTAATGACCCATTGGCTTCTCATCTCGCGTCCCTAGAACGATCGGGACATGCAATCCCCGTTACTGAGTCCATCACACTGGAGGAACTCTACGGACCAGAGTGGACTGAGTTTTCGCTCGTGTGCCCATACACTCCGTATCAAACAGTCAAAGAAACACTTGTGGTTGATGATCCCCCTGTTCCAGAACACGGCTTCACCGAAGAGGCAAACTTCCTCTTTCTTAGAGGAAAGGGCGACAGCGAACAATGGGTGAGGTTCTCTCGACAGGCTCTCGATCTGTGTTCTCCATCAAGTCCGCCTTCTTTAATCATGGAGTCAACGACAGTTGCTCTCAGTTTTTCTCTGGATAATCCGGGTAGTGCTTGGACTCTAACCGGCTTGAACAAGTAGTCGTATGGGCTCGCTGCTTGATGTGCATGATTCCGCCACGACTGTCGATAAGTTAATCGAGATGTTTACCGGAAAAATACGCAACAACACCAAAACACTGACCTGGGAACACTGACCTGGGACCAAGGTGTGGAACTAGCCCAAGTAGACAGGCTGAGCATCGAACGTGGGCTCGCAGTCTACTTCTGCGATCCACACTCACCCTGGCAGCGTCCTACCAACGAAAACACCAACGGGCTAGTCCGAGACTTCCTACCCAAAGGAAGCGACTTTAGTACCCTGACGCTTCAAAAGGCGTTCAACACATTCAAGACCTACTCAACGGGCGCCCCAGAGAAGTCCTCAACTGGTACACACCAGAAGAGAGAATCCAAGAACTATTCAAGTGATGCATCCACCACTTGAAACCGCCTGCGGCGGGCGGGAAAACTTTGGCAACAAGGGCACCTCAGCGAGGCCGTACTATGCACCCAACTCAACCCTCAGCTAATTCCTTGAGTGCTGCCAAGTGGCCGTCGAAGGCAATCTTGCCTTGCTCAGTCAATGCGACCCACACCGAGTCCTTCGCACGGCTGGTGCCGTACTCGCGGAAGCGAGTCACGTAGCCGGCTTTTTCCAGAGCTCCGAGCTGCTTAGACAGGGAGGCATCGGAAAGCTCCGTGCGAGCGCGCAACATGGCGAACTTCATCTCTCGGTTTACCTCCCCGCCCTGCGTGGCTCCGAAGGCATTAAGTGTGGCGCAAATCTTAAAGCGATTGAGCGGGTGGATTACCGGGTCAAGTTCACTCATCGCGGCCTCCGATCCAGCGCACCAGTATGTAGTGTCCACAAGACCGCCAAGGCGCACAGCACACCTGCGATGCACGAGGCAATAACGTGTCCTTCAACGAAAGGGTTGAAGAGCGCCGGCAGAATCATAAATCCCAATCCTGCGTAGAAGCGCCAGGTCACATTCCTAGAGGCGTACGGATCAACCTTCTGGCGCATTGAATCCCTCACCCCCGTGCGGTAAAAGACGGCAAGACTCACCAAGAGCGCGAGTAGAAGAAGCAGTCCACCAACAGGAACGAGAGGATGGACGTCATCCTTGATCCACATGTAGGCAAACCACGCGCCGTACGCCGCCGCTGCGAGCAGACTTAGCCAAACGGGTGGCCGTTTGGCCGCGGCCAGCCGTTGTTGTTCCTCAAATGCGAGTGCGTCCCGAACATCCTGATTGGACAAAACTAAAGCTCCCCTCCTGCGGCACCAAAGTCATTGTTTTCCATTACGGAAAGCAACTTACTTTACGCAACGGAAAATAACAAGAGTTTGTATATAGCTGCAGGCTGGGAGCGTAGAAACGTGCTAACAGCGCCTAGTTCAGCGGGTTAACGCCCGCGCCAAACCACCAGATGGCAACGAGCGCGGCCACGCCAATGACGACGAAAATCCAGGACGTTGCCAATGGGCGGCGAGTCCACGAGCGGTTAAAGTCCAGGGAGATGAAGCCCGGACCGGTGAACTGCAGGGCCACCGCGATAACGAAGAGCACCAGGCCCAGCCAGACGCTCTCATTCCAGGCAAAGACATCCAACCCAGCACCCGAGGCGTTGAGGCCGTGGATAGCAGAGAAGCCAGTGACGATAAGACCGAACATGGCCGCCAGCGGCGTCACCAGTCCCAGCAGCAGGAAGGCACCGGCGATAAGCTGGACGGTCGGCACGCCGATGGCAAGTGCCGCTGCCATGGTGTACTCGCCGAACTCGTTCTCCAGACCCGACAGGCCCTCGTTGCCGCCGAGCTTGAAGAAGGTCGAGGCACCCGCCACGAGCAGGTAAACGCTGAGCGCCAAGCGCACGAAGAGCAGACCGAAGTCGATGGTGCCGCGGCGTGCTGGCTCCGGCTTCTCCTCCACGGCTGCAGGCTCGGAGTCCACGGCGGGATCGGCAACGGCAACCGTGCTTGGTACTTCCTCGTAGGTCTCAGTTGCTGCGGACTCGGTTGCGGTTGCCGATACCGGCATAGCGGTTGTCTGCGTATCAGGCTCGGCCATGGCCTCCGCGCGCGGGAAGGCAGTGGTCTCGGTTTCAGCTGCAGCGCTGTCGAAAGACAAGGACTCGCGGGTGGCGCTCTCAAAGGTTTCGGTTTTGGCTTCAGGCTCTGCCTCAACAGCAGGCTCCTCAGCCTTCTTCGGCTTAATCACCTGCGGCTCGGCGCGGCCGGGGCGTTGGAAGAGGCTACTCTTCTTCGGCTTATCGGCAGCTTCTGCCTCAGGCGTGCTGTCCTTCACGGAGTCTTTCCCCGTGTAGGTCGGGATATCGTCATCAAAGTCGGTGGCTTTATCAGGAGTTTTATCGCTCATGCCTCCAACTTAAGGCAGCACAGCGCCCTTATGGTGCATCTTTATCGGCGCGGCGCGTAGCTAAAACCGCACGGCCTGCGTCTAAGACATCTGCCGTGAGGTCCGCGAGCACTTCCGACTCCAGCCGCCAGCGTTGCCAATAGAGGTCAATGTCGAGCGGGAAGTCGTCGAGAAGCACCAGCTCTCCCGTCTCCAGCAGGGGCTGGGCCTGCAGCCTCGCCACCAGACCCCAGCCCAGGCCGTAGCGCACGGCCTCTACGTAGGACTCCGAAGAGGGAATCTGGGATACCCGCGCGCGCAGGACATGGGAGTCGATGAAGCGCTCACGCATGGCGTCGTCCAAGGTGGCGTCGTTCGGCCCGAAGCCCACGATGGGCAGGGTCTCCCAATCCTCGAAGCCCTCCGCCAGAGCGGGCGCGGCGACGGCAAAGTAGCGCATGGTGCCGAGGTACGTGGATTCACAGCCGGAGACCGGGGTTTGCTCGCGCGTGACCGCGCCCAGCACATCACCCCGGCGCAACATCGCGAGAGTGCGGGCCTCATCCTCGATGCGAATGCGCAGCGCAGCCTCACCGCGCTCGGCGGTGCGCTGGATTACAGGTCTGAACCACGTGGCCAGGGAATCCGAGTTGATGGCAACAGTCAACGGCACGCGGGAGAGGCGCTCGGTGAGCCGCGCATCCGCCTCGGCTTGGACCAGAGCCATGCGCCGCGCGGCTTGGGCGACGATCTCCCCTGCCTCGGTCACGGTGACGGGAGTGCCGCGGCGCAGCAGGATTCGACCAGTCGATACTTCCAACGCCTTGATGCGTTGACTGACGGCCGAAGGAGTGATTCCCAACACAGCCGCAGCGCCCTCGAAGGAGCCTTCATCGATGATGGCCAGCAGAGTTTCAGTATGGAGCGGGTTCATGAAGCTATTTTAAACCAGCTGTAGAAGATTTAACTGGACTTCATATGGCGTTATACGCAGACTAGAAGCCATGTCAGTTTTGCTCGCAGGATTTGCGCTGGGTTTGTCCCTCATCATCGCCATCGGACCGCAGAATGCTTACATCATCAAGATGGGTATTAAACGCGATCATGTCGGGCCCATCCTGTTGGCATGCTTGCTTTCCGACGTCATCCTGATTACCGGCGGCACCGCCGGCGTCGGCGTCCTCGTCGAACGCTTCCCCACCGCGCTCATCGTGGTCAAGTACTTGGGCGCGGCTTACCTCATCTACTTTGGGTTCACGTGCTTCCGCGATGCGTTTAAGAAGCAACAGGAATCACTGGTCATTGAGGAAACCGCACCAGTGGCGCAGGTCGTTGAAGAGAACTCGGGCAGCTCGGGAGCACCGGGAAACTCCGTGCTCACTAAAATTCGCCCCCGCGTGCGCTCGAATTCCTGGGTCAAGCCGGTCCTCGGCGCGTTGGCGCTCACATGGCTCAATCCCTTGGCCTACGTCGACGCGCTGGTCATGCTGGGCTCCATTGCCAACCAGTACGGCGACCAGCGCTGGGTCTTCGCCGGCGGTGCGATTCTGGCCAGCGCCGTATGGTTCCCCTCCCTCGGCTTTGGTGCCTACAAGCTCTCCCACGTGCTGGCCAAGCCGACGACGTGGCGCGTAGTCAACATCGTCATCGGCTGCGTCATGCTTGCGCTGACGGCGAAGCTCCTGCTTCTCTAGTTCTTCTTTGATTCTTCAGGGATCTCTTCGTCTTCGGCGGGGTCTCCCACCGCGCCGGTTTCCTCGACCCAGGCCTTGATTTCTTCGTCGGTGCGATCTTGCTCCACAGCCTCGCGTTCGGTGTAGTAGGAGTGGTCGTTGCGGTTTTCCTCCCACTTTTCCTTGTCGAAGTCGAGCTCTTCATCCGAGTCCAGCTCCTCCACCACATCGGAGACGAGATCCTCGAAGAGGGCTTCATCGTCCATGTTGGAGTCGGCGATCTGCTGGCCGATTTCATCGTCGTAACGCGCCGCGTCGTACTCTGTGTCGGGGTGCAGCTTGAGGTGCAGCAGGGCGCGGATACGCTCACGGCGCAGGCCCTCGTCCTTAATCTTGCCCAGGGAACGCAGCCACCCAATCACCAGGATGGCCACGAGCACAATGCCCATGTAGCCCAAGACCGGGTAGACGTACTGCATCAGTGCCTTGAAGCCGGCGAAGGAGACGGCGAAGCCAGCAAGGCAGCCGGCGATGAAGATGATGCGGTACTTCGATTCCTTACCAGAAGACAAACGCTTGCCCAGCGCGTAGAACATACCGATGGCCGTGTTGAAGATCATCAGGTAAATGATGATGGCCATGATGACGCCAAGCGTCGGGTGGACGTTATCCACCAAGGTCAGCATCGGGATATCGGAATCGCCGACGTTCTCCGCGTTCATCAGCAGCGAGAAACCGGCGATGGCCATGAGCACCGCGTAGACCGCGCCACCCACGATGCCGCCGACGCCTGCCTCGCGCGGGCTGATGTTATCGCCGCCGATCACCAGGGACATCGATACCGCCAGGATGAGGGCCAGGCCGTTGTAGTTCAGCGCGGAGATGAGCCAGTGCGGGATTGGGGATTCAATCGCCTCGGAGGCGGCAATCGCCGCATCGACGTTGTCCGGCATGTGCAGCAGCGTGTAGGTGCCGGCGAAGAGTACCGCAATGATGATGGTCGGCGTCAGGAGACCGATGACCTGGGAGACCTTATCGACGTCGAACATGCCCGTGATAAGAACCAGGACGAGCATGAGCAGGGAACCCACCCAGGCCGGCCAGCCGAACTGCTGCTGCATGTTAGATCCGGCGCCAGCCAGCATGACAAAGCCCACCGCAAAGAGCGTGAGGATCACCGCGACATCCAGAATGCGCGAAATGATCGGGTGGGTAATGTTCCGGAACACTTGGTTGTGTTCGCTGGCGTGGAAGTAGCTTCCCAGCTGAAGGAACACCGTGCCAGCGAGGGTCATGACCAAGCCGGCTACCAGGATTCCCCACATGCCCGGAATACCAAAGGACGTAAAGTACTGGACAACTTCCTGTCCCGTGGCAAAGCCCGCACCCACGAGCAAGCCAATGAAGGACAAAGCGATGCCCACGACGTTTTTATAAGACACGTTTTCCTATCTGTTTTCTAGTTTCTTCTTTTTATGCTTAGTGGCTAGTGCATAAAAACGCGCCATACTTTGGCACAAGCATGGCGTTACATAGGTTCTACCTTACGCCAACCTGATAGGAAAACATGTGTGCGGCTGTGGAGAGATTGCTCCTACAACCGCTCAAGCATGAGCCGGCTCACCTCTTAGTGCTCGGCAAACGTCGCGGTATCGATGACGAAACGGAATTTCACATCACCCGCGACGACGCGCTCATAGGCCGCGTCTACCTCGTCGACGCCCACCTTTTCGATCACCGCGCCCAGGCCATGCTCGGCGCAGAAGTCCAGCATCTCCTGGGTTTCCGCGATGCCACCAATATTGTTGCCGGTCAGCACCTTGCCGCCGCCGACCAGACGGCTGAGGCGCAGCGGCAGTGCTTCCGGCGGTAGGCCGACCACCGACATAATGCCGCGCGGCTTGAGGAGGCGCAGGTAATCTTCGAGGTCATACTCGGCGGAGATGGTGGACAGGATGAGGTCAAATTCGCCGCGGTGGTTCCTGAAGAAGTCTTCCTCTTCGGTGGTGGCCAGGGTACGGCTCGCCCCCAGCTTCTTGGCCTCCTCTGCCTTGCGCGAGGTGCGCGAGATGACCGTGACATCCGCGCCCTTGGCGGCAGCAATCTGCACGCCCATGTGCCCCAGGCCGCCCAAGCCCACGACGGCTACCTTCTGGCCTTCCTTGACGTCCCAGCGGGCCAGCGGAGAGTACGTAGTGATGCCAGCGCAGAGAAGGGGTGCTGCCACGTCAGAATCAAGGGAATCCGGGATGCGCAGCACGAAGTCTTGATTCACCACGATCTTTTCAGCGTAGCCACCTTGGGTAATCGTGCCATCGACATCCGTGGAGTTATAGGTTCCCACACCGCCCTTGAGGCAGTTCTGCTCCATCCCTGCCTCGCACTGCTCGCACTCACCGCAGGAATTCACCAGGCAGCCCACGCCGACGCGGTCCCCCACCTTGAACTTAGTGACCTCCTCCCCCACGGCGGAGACCACGCCGGCGATCTCGTGGCCAACGGTCAGCGGAAAGTGCGCCTCGCCCCACTCGTTGCGGATGGTGTGGATATCCGAGTGGCAGATGCCTGCTGCTTTGATGTCGATGACAACGTCATCGGCGCGCGGCTCGCGGCGCTGGATGGTCACGACTTCGAAGGGCTCGTTCGGACCGGTCTTCTGCAGTGCTTTAGTAGAAATAGTCATGGCGACCACGGTACCCGCAGCCGCCTGACCTCGCCTAATGGAAATCTATACCGACTAGGAGAGCTTCTTCGCAATCAGCTTGTTGACCTGTCCTGGGTCAGCCTTACCCTGGGTGGCCTTCATGACCGCACCCACGATGGCACCGGTGACCTTCTTGTTGCCGGCCTTGTACTTCTCCACGATGTCCGGGTTAGCGGCCAGGGCATCATCGACGGCCTTCTCGATCGCGCCATCATCGCGCACGACCTCGAGCCCGCGCTTGGCGACGACCTCGTCGACGTCACCCTCACCGGCCAGCACGCCGTCGACCGCCTGGCGAGCCAGCTTGGTGGTCAGCTTGCCTTCCTTGACCAGCTCAACAACGCGAGCGACCTGCGCCGGGGTAATGCCGAGAGTGCTCAGTTCAACGCCAGCCTCATTGGCCTTACCGGTCAGGTAGGACACCCACCAGGAGCGGGCCTCGTCAGGAGTGGTGCCGGCTTCCACTGTTTCGATAATGAGATCGAGAGCGCCGGCGTTGACCAGGTCACGCATCTCCTCGTCCTTGAGGCCCCACTCCTCCTGGATGCGGGCGCGGCGAATCCACGGCATCTCCGGCAGGGTCTGACGGATTTCCTCGACCCACTCGCGGGAGACAATCACCGGCGGCAGGTCCGGGTCGTTGAAGTAACGGTAGTCCTCGGCGGTTTCCTTCGGACGGCCCTTGGAAGTCGAACCATCCGTTTCCTGGTAATGGCGGGTTTCCTGGACGATCTCGCCACCGTCGACAAGCACCTGCGCCTGGCGCTGCATCTCAAAGCGCACCGCCTGCTCCACCGAGCGCAGGGAGTTGATGTTCTTGGTTTCGGTACGGGTGCCGAACTCCTCCTGGCCCACCGGGCGCAGCGAAACGTTGGAATCCACGCGCATCGAGCCTTGATCCATGCGGGCATCGGACACGCCCAGTGCCGCGACGAGCTCACGCAGAGCAGAAACATAGGCGCGGGCGACCTCGGGGGCGCGCTCGCCAGCACCAATGATCGGCTTGGTCACAATCTCGATTAGCGGGATGCCGGCACGGTTGCAGTCCACCAGCGAGGTCGTTGCGCCGTGAATGCGGCCATCGGCACCACCCAGGTGGGTCAGCTTGCCGGTGTCCTCCTCCATGTGAGCGCGCTCAATCTCAACGCGCCACTCAGTGCCGTCGTCGAGGACGACGTCGAGGTAGCCGTCGTAGGCAATCGGCTCATCGTACTGGGAGATCTGGTAGTTCTTCGGCTGGTCCGGGTAGAAGTAGTTCTTGCGGGCGAAACGCGAAGATTCCGCAATCTTGCAGTTCAGCGCCAGGCCGATCTTGATGGCGCCTTCCACGCCCTTGGAGTTGACCACCGGCAAAGCGCCTGGCAAACCGAGGGACACCGGGTCCACGTTGGAGTTGGGGGCTGCGTTGAAGTTCGTGGGCGAGGTGGAGAACATCTTGGTCTCCGTGTTGAGCTCCACGTGAACTTCCATGCCCATAACGGGTTCGAACTTTTCAAGGACCTCGTCATAGTCCATCAGGTCATACATCGCAGCAGTCATGCGTGCCATCTTAGTATGTCAGCGCGACACCGTGCGCAACCGCCTAACCCAACAAGGTGATGCCGTGCGTAATAAGAATCTTGGCTATCATCGCCGCCGGATACACCATGGCATAGCCCAAGGCGACGCGCTGGTCAGTGTTCGTCCGATTGTTCACGAAAGCGAGCACGGCCGGCTGGGTTTGCGCGCCCGCCATAGCACCCGCGGTCTTCGTGGCACCGACGCGCAGGAAGCGGCGCATGACGAGTGCGAATCCGGTCGCCACCAGCGTCGTGATGATCATGCCGAGCAGGAGAATCTTCCACCAGGCTCCACCCGTAAAGGCACCGGCGATTTCCCCGCCCGCATTCGTTCCGGCCTGGGCCAAGAAGAGCAGCAGTCCGAGTTCGGAGAGGATTGTGTTGGCCGAGTGCGGCAGTGCGGTGACGGTATTGCCGATGCGCCCGATACGCGCCATGATCAACGCCACGATGAGGACGCCAGCGGCAGCGCCGAGGCTAAAGGAAGAGCCGCCTGGAAGCGGGATTTCGAGGTGGCCCACGAAAACGCCGAGGGCCATGCCGAGGCCCAAAGACACCGGGTTGATATCTGTCAGGCCTTGCGAGGAATCACCAAGAAAAGTGGAAATCTCCCGCAGGGACTTCTTGGAACCGACGACGCGCACGCGGTCGCCGAGCTCCACGATGTGTTCGGGGATAGCGACCTGGTCATTATCGGCGCGACGAACTCGCGAGATGCGCGCACCCCAGCGATCCGCCAGCTGGTTATTGAGCTCCGCGATGGTCAGGCCCGCCAAGCTGTGCTCGGAAATAGTGATGCGGCGAAAGTCCAACTCGTGGCGGTCATCATTGAGGATCTGCGGGGACTCGCGCCCGGCTCGCTCGATGATGTTGTCCAGGTCCTCCGGGGCACCAACGAGCGTGACCACGTCACCGGGGTGCAGCACATCGAAGAATTTCGGCAAGACGATAAGGTTGCTGCCCACGCGGCGCAGGCGTGTTACCTGCACTTCCCCATTGCCAATATCGGCGATCTCCGCGACTGAGATCTCGCGTTGAATCTGCATGTGCTGGCGCGTGACGGGTGACAGGGTGTCGTCGTCATTGCCGGCGTCGCGAAGCACGAGCACCGTCGCACCGAGCATGCCGATGACACCGAATAGGTAAGCCACCGCGTAGCCCACTGTAGCCGAGCCCGGATCGCCCGTGGCTTCCGACGCCGCCGCCAACGCCGGGGTATTCGTCACCGCACCGGCGAAAGTACCAGCGATGGTGGCATTCGACAGCCCAAAGACATAAGTGCCCAACCCCCACGCGGCAAGCGCCGCGACGATGAAGACTCCGATCATCGACAGCACTGGGCCCGTCGCCGTCTTCAGTGACTTGAAGAAGGACACACCGGAGTTATTGCCAATGCCGAAGGCAAAGAGCACTAAGCCGAACATGCCCAAAATAGGAGGAACGGAGGCCTCCACCCCGGCAGCTGATGCGGCTGCCGAGAATGCGATGCCGAGAAAAAGCACGGCCGCCGCGCCCAAGCTGATGCCCCGCGTCTTGATGCCGCCGAGTGCCATGCCGACACCTATGAGCAGAAACACCAAGAGGACCGGCTGCTCAGCCAGATAAGCTAATACGCTTGTCATCGCTACCTTTAGAAACTATGGATGAGCTAACGGTGGTGTTTAGCCAAACAGGGCCTGTGCGTTGGCATAACGCTTGGCCGGAACCACCTTCAGCTTGCCCACTGCGTCCTCGAGAGGCACGAGTTCAATGTTCTCGCCATGGAGAGCCACACACATGCCGGACTGGCCGTTGTGCGCAGCACGGGCGGCATGGGTGCCGTAGCGAGTGGCCAGCACACGGTCATAGGCCGTCGGCGTACCGCCGCGCTGGATGTGGCCGAGGACGGTGGTGCGCACGTCGTAGCCGGTGCGCTTCTTGATCTCATCACCGATGACCTGGCCAATTCCGTTGAAGGTCTGGTGGCCGAACTGGTCCACACCGCCCTCTTCGAAGTCCATGGTGCCTTCCTTCGGCAGCGCGCCCTCAGCGACGCAGACGATGCCGTACTTCTCACCCATCTGGAAGCGGCGCTCCATGGCCTTGGTGATATCGGCGATATCGAACGGGACCTCAGGTATCACCGTGTAGTGCGCACCGCCGGCCATGCCTGCATGCAGCGCGATCCAGCCAACGTGACGGCCCATAACCTCGACGATGAGGATGCGGTCGTGGGATTCAGCGGTGGTGTGGAGGCGGTCGATCGCGTCAGTCGCCACGGATACTGCGGTGTCGAAACCGAAGGTGTAGTCGGTAGCGTTGACGTCATTATCGATGGTCTTTGGCACGCCCACGACCGGGATACCGTTATCGGAGAGCCACTTGGCACCCTTGAGCGTTCCCTCACCGCCGATGGCGATGAGCGCATCGACCTCAGCATCAGCCATGTTGGCCTTGATGGTGTCCAACCCAGCCTTGAATTTATCTGGGTGAAGGCGGCCGGTGCCAAGGATGGTTCCGCCGCGCAGGAGGATGCGGTCTATCTCTGCGTCGTCATAAAGGTCACGGCGGCGGTCTTCCATCAGACCAACCCAGCCGTCCTCGTAGCCGACGACCGTATCGCCGAACTCGTTGGATGCGGTACGAACGACCGCGCGGATAACAGCATTCAGACCGGGGCAATCACCACCGGATGTCAGTACAGCAAGACGCATGACATCCAATCTACTCGCTTCCCTATAGCCTCGCAGTTTCCGCTACCGCATGCAGGGTGTCGCGGAAGAAGAGGGAAGCCACACACCCCACCGCCAGCATCGCAACGATGACCACGAGGGAATTCGCGGCCCCCGCTACCTGCATGACTGCGGACACAGCGGCCACACCGATGACCGACCCCACCTGCCTGGACGTGTTGTAGACGCCGGATGCCGCGCCCATGAGATCTGCGTCAATATCGCGCATCGTCGTCGCGGCGTTGGAGCCCCAGATGAAGGACTGTCCCGCTCCCAGCGCCGCGCAGGGCAAGCACAACCACCAGGCCGACACTTCGGCCTGCATGAGGAACCACAGTGCGAGGAAGGTCGCAATCAGGATGCCGAAGCCCGCGACCGCCAGACGTCGTGGGTGCAGCTTATCCGCCAGAATGCCCGCCAAGGGCGACACGCACAGAGAGACCAGCGCCATGGGTGTGACGATGATTCCGGCATCGCGCGCCGACATGTCCTGCTCGACCTGCAGCCACATCATGATTGGAATCATCATCGACGCCGCCATAAAGCCCATGGACACGATGGCCACTGAACCTGCGGAGTAGTTGCGGTCCTTAAACAGCACGAGCGGGACGAGCGCCGCCTTCCCCCGCGATGATTGCAAGCGCACGAAGAGGTAGATGCCCACCACACCAGCAAGGAGCAGGACCCAAATCCACCACGGCCAACCAGTCTCTGGGCCCTGTTGCACTGCGAAGACGAAGCACGTTAACGCGATAAACGACGCCCCCACCGACACGAAGTCAATCTTCCCCATCGCCGTTGGCAAGGAAGGCACCCACAGGCCGGATAAGACAATCGCGGCGACAACAAAAGGAATATGGATCCAGAAAACAGCCTGCCACCCAAATGCAGCGACGACGAAGCCTCCCAAGAGCGGTCCGGCAAGTGTGGCCAAAGACCCAACCACTCCCCAGACGCCGAGCGCACGGCCGCGCCGCTCCCGCGCGAAAATACGGTTGATGACGGCCATAGTCTGCGGCATTTGAATCGACGCGCCGAAACCTTGCAAGGCTCTTGCTGCAATAAGAAACTCCACCGAGGGCGCTAACGCGCACAACAGCGCGCCGATGCCAAAGAGCCCGACGCCCAGCTGGAACATTTTCTTCTGGCCGTAGATATCGCCGAGGCGGCCGGTAAACAACAGCGGCACGACCACGGCGAGCAAATAGATGGCGGAAACCCACAGCACCTGGTTGACATCGGCGTGGAACTCACGGCGGACGTCGGGAAGCGCGACGGCAATCATCGATTGGTCGAGCAAGGACATGAAAAAGCCCAGTGATAGCGCGGCCATGGCGAGCCACCCTTGCTTCTCCGACGGCGGCGTTCCTGCGAGTTTCATGCAGCGAAGTCTAGCCACCGCACGCTCACGCGGCCTAAACTGAGGCGCATGGGAATGATTGATATCAAGAAACCGCAGGACGTATCGACGGCAGCGACCGTCACGCTGGGACTTATCGGCGGCTGGCTCACCGCCCGGGAGACTGGCATTCGCCCGCTTGGCGGCGTGGTGCTTGCCGCCGCTGGCGTGTGGGCGGGCCGCAGCTGGTGGGCTAAGACGAACCCGGCCACTACCGCTGGCCTGGCAGCTCTGTACACCGGCGCTTTTGGCCTCTCCCACCCGCTGGCTAAGAAAATGGGCTCCTGGCCCGCAGTCCTCACCGTCACTGCCGCGAGCGCTGGCGCTGCCTACGCGCTTTCCGACGCCAAGTAGATCCCCCTCCCACGCCCCTTCACGCTGTCCTTGACGGCTGGAGGGGCGTTTTACGTCCTCGCGCGGGCAAAGGCTCCAACATTTTTGCGTCGAACGTGCTGGCTAACGTGGGGTGGCTACCCCCGTTTATAGTAATGACTTGACATGAATTCACCGTAGGCTATGGCCATACTGGGTGCGTGACACTAGAATCATGGTTAGAACATTTCTTCTAACACATGTTTATCTCGGGGGAGATACCCATGACCACTGCCACACGCCCACCAACCTTCTTCTTCTCGACTACTAACCCGAATAACCCACACGCCATAGCCCGCGCCACAGCACGACGAGCTGCCTATGACACCTGGGTCGGGGCTATGCCCAGCCTGCAGGCTGATATCAACACCACCGCACTATCCCTAGTCGCTGCCTGGTCACTGCCCGAAGGCCACATCAAATCCGGCCTGCGCGCTATCCACCGCCTGGATAGCCTGCCGAAAGTCAAAGCCATACAAGACACC
>NZ_KV827349.1:0-363 GCF_001836065.1 Corynebacterium sp. HMSC035E02 | reverse complement strand
CCTCCTGGCTGACTTCTTCACCCCTTCTAAACCCAATCAGGCTTTTCCCACACGCAGTCAAATCAGGCGCAAAGTCCGCGATATCTGCAAAACCCTCGATAACTCCATCGCCTACCAGGACACCCGCCCTAAAAATACATACCGGTTTTCTTCTAACGGCACGGACCTGACCCCTGTTAGGTAGACACCTGATATCCAGCCCGGTTGGGTTGGGAAGAAAGGTAATCTACCACCATGCCTAGGTACTCCGAACAGTTCAAACGTGATGCTGTGGCCCTCTACGAAAACAATGAGGACCTCTCACTCCACGCGGCTTCAGCAGAGCTAGGAGTTAATCGTTCCTCACTTTATTCCTGGCTTAAG
>NZ_KV827348.1:0-348 GCF_001836065.1 Corynebacterium sp. HMSC035E02 | reverse complement strand
TATGCGCCATCCGCAGGGCCCGTTCGACCAAACTTGTGTCTTGAACGCTATCCATCGCCCAGCCCAGCACCCTGCGGGAATGGCCGTCGCGGACCGCACACAAGTACAACCATCCCTCGCTGGTGCGTAGGTAGGTAATATCCGACATCCACACTCGATTCAGCTCACCAGTATCAAACATGCGCTTGACCAGGTCAGGAAGAGTTGACTTACGCTTGGATTGAATCGTTGTCACCGGAACAAACGCACGCGGTGAAATCCCTTCAATGCCCATCATGCGCATCCGCTTAGCCACAGTCTTGCGATTCAGGGTGATCTGGTAGCGCTCGGTAAGTTCTGCGGTGATCC
>NZ_KV827347.1:0-76842 GCF_001836065.1 Corynebacterium sp. HMSC035E02 | reverse complement strand
ACCGGGCTGGATATCAGGTGTCTACCTAACAGGGGTCAGGTCCGCTAGAGCATTGGCGAAAGAATCGCCAACTGTTGCTCCGCTTGGCTGAATTCCGCTAAAGCCGTGAAATATTTCAGTGTAAAGTACTGGCTGTTCCACTCGCTATGGTGAATCAGTTTGTTTCCATGGATTCGCCCAGCAGTCGTTAACGCATGCTCCAAGCCCCCAGTGGCAGTGCATCGGTGCGCATCGTCGAGCGTGTGGCAACACCAACATTTTTCAGCTGTAGACGTCCACGCCTGCGGCCAAAAGCACCGGCTAGCTTCATCAGACGTGCAGTGTTGTCGCAACCAATATCAAAGGCCTCACAATTAATCATGAGCCATATTGTGCGGATGCCTCAGACCGAGAAATTCTTTGCATGTACGCGTTGGCTCTCTTAGGAGAGCAGGCTATCGCTCCAGGCTCTTGCGCGGGGGACGCGTGTGGCGGCTTTGCAGTAACCACGGGAGGTGATTAATCCACGATCTGCTGGGTTAAGGACTCGTCAGATAGCCTTGGGCCTCACACTAATCTTTGTACGCGTCGATGTAGAAGATCATTTTGTCGTGGGTCGGTCGAATTTCGCTGCGAAAAAGCCGAAGTGGTTTTAAGAATCCTGTTTGCTCGTTTCAGCTCGCGTTTTTCCTCGGCTCAGACACCCCAAGTCCTTCTTCCATTGTTTCGCCGCCTTACGCGTCTGAGTCATCACGTACTGAAGCGCTGTTACGGTACCACGCCCGTAACGTGTGATGAGATAATACAAAGAGGTTACCGACCTCCGTGTGGGCGCGCTGCAATGAAAAACACTCCAAGCAGACCATATCGATGATCTGATGGACTGCATTCTTCTTGAACCCAACGGAATACTTTCGCGGTAGCCATGTTCGCCCCGGCCTCGAAGGCCACTTACACCATGACCCCGCTCGAGCCTTCAAACCCCACGGTCGGCTCCCTCTACACCGCTCACATCACCGCCAAGAGCCCCGTGACTGGTGAGAGCTATGACCTCGTCTGCCGAATCGGCAGCGACAGTGCTGACCTAACCTGCCAGAAGCCCGGTGATCGCAGCGTTTCCGGTTCCTTCAACTCCGCCGCACACGATTGGCCGGATAGGGTGAATACAGTCGACTAGTCCTCCAGTGACGGGTTCCATGGGCTAATACTGTCCACAAGAACCCCAGGAGGAGGGAACCTTTTGTGATTTGCCTGAGGCTGCCACTTCACCTTTCAAATTATCTACAAACTCAGTGTGCACCCCGCGTGCTTCCATGCCCAATAGAATGTCGCGAATTGCAAGAAGCTGCATAGATACTCCATGCCCCTTAGATTCGGCATCTGCAATCACACGAGCAAGTGCCTCGGCAACGCTTTCCGACGCTCCCACTTCCGCACAATGCATCCCCCGTTGCAGTCCCTTCTCCTCTCGGTACTCTTTCGTGCCGATTGCTCCGTCAGCTGGCAGGTCTAGGTAGGAAAGACAGAAATAGTCTGGAAGACCAGCACGGGTGAGATCGCGAAGATAGCCAATAGGCCTAGTAACGATTGGAACTGGCGGCGTTATCAATGAGCGGAAGGCGCTAAATCGGTTGCTGGAAATCCTTTTGAGGTAGCGGCGCGTTCCTGGCACCGCGGCTTCCTCAAAGTACTCTCGTTCAGCTGCGATACTTAGAATATCGGCGAATGTTGCCGAATATTTTCCATCCAGTAAAGAGACCGAACCTGATCCTGAAGGGATCAACAAGTTACTTGAGTCATCTGACATCGCGCCTTGGAATCCAATGATGAGATTGTTGTCCTGGGTGATTACCAAGGTAGATGAGCCTATAACGTTGGCAGCGCTACTATCAATTAGATTAACTAATTCTCCCGTTTGAGAGTCAATGATCAAATCATTGCCATCGTAAATGAGCTCCTCATACCCTGGTGTGAAGTAGAGGTTATCCACCACAAGGTTGCTCGTAATATGGTCGAAATACCCGATTGGATGAACTTGGATTACGGCACTATTTTCGTCAGGGTCGCAAGCAAGCCCCAGCAATTTGCCGTTAAACATGGCGCGACCTTTTGCATAGTGTCGGCGTAAGTTGAGGTACTTGAACTGCTGAAGCGTACTCGGCAATCGGTACTTGAAAGAAGAGTACTCCCAAGGCTTTCGAAGACCGCCTCGCTGAATATATTCGTCGATACTCGGCGACTTCAGAAACAGACGTCCTCCAAATTAGCCATGCTGTATCCCACGGCTTTCTGGTACTCAGATAAGTCGGCCCTTTCGAGTGACTCCGCCGTACGTGAGCCCAACGACCTTACCGAGAAAGAATAGCGATCCTTACGCTCCTTGGATACAGCCCCCATCCAGTACAGCAGAACGACTACCGCGATAGCCACAGTTGCGGTAACAAGCACCGAATCGGGTATCACGGAAGTCTCCCACAACGCGGTAAGAACCGGAATTGCGATAGTGAGAGGAGTGAGAAACCGGGAAGCATCCGCTACCGTCACTGATTCGGCCAACAAATTCAACGACGACAGACTCGCGCCTTTCCAGCGTCGAACTGCCTGATAAACCGTTGCCTCTTCTCGTTTCTGATGCACAGGGAAACAGCTTATCTCACTCACACAGCATCGTATTGAACCAAGAGAAGTAGCAGCGCCGCTTGGAAACTTCGCTAGAGCATCAGCATCCCCATTCGGGATGTTAGAGCTCTACCCCCAGTGCTCAGATAACGGCACTGACGAACTCGAAACAGTTCCCATTATTTCCTGCTTCAGGCATCACGAGCCGCTAAACTTTTCCTCGTCTCATTCTCGCGCCCCAAGGAGCCTCTCATGCGTCGACCACCGCGCACCGGCAAAGCACTCGTTGCCCTAGCCCTCACCGCCTCTCTGGTTACCGGACAGGCAACCACCCCAGCACCTGCTGAGGCACAACAATTCCCATCCTTCCAGATGCCCGCCCTTCCCCAGCTCAATGAGGAACAGGTCCGGCAGGCCGTTGCCGCACTCGTAGCGCTTGCAGCAAGTGTTGGCGGTTTGGCGCTCATCGCCGGCATACTGCCCGGAGTCGGTTCTTCCAACGGCTCCTCATCGGCCCCAGCACCGAGCACCACCCCTACAGCAACTCCGAGCACTCCCACTTCCACGCCTGAGTCCTCTCAACCTTCAACTTCCCCGGTACCTACTGAGGAGTCCAGCTCCTCGGCGGAACCGACCACGAGCACAGCTCCCGCCCCAGTTACTTCCGTGGAGCCCTCCCCTGGTTTTGCGCAGCACGTAGCCGGCATCAAAGACCGGCTCGCCACCAGTGAAGAGAAAAATCCATTGTGGGCGTGGACCGCTCCCCGCGGCCCGCAGCTGACCCTGCCCACCCACGAAGGCAGCGGCCAAGCCACCCATCCTTCAGTCCTCTACTTTGAGAATGGTTGGAACGGTTGGAAGTACTGGATGGCAATGACCCCGTACCCAGCCAGCGATGAAGGCGCTGAGGATCCCAATGTGCTCGTTTCCAACGACGGCTGGACCTGGCAGGCTCCAGAGGGGCTAAATAACCCTATCGATGACCAGTTGGGCAAACCTAACCCGCACAATTCCGACACCCAACTCGTCATGGCTCCCAGCGGCGAAATGTACTTGACCTGGCGCATGGTCGATCGCCCGAACGGAAAGACCAACCGAATCTACCTAGTGAAATCCACCGATGGTGTGCACTGGTCGGAAAAACAGGAAATCTGGACCGGTGAGCCGCAGTTCATGTCTCAAGCCCTCATCTGGACGGGAGAAAAGTGGCGCCTCTACGGTGTAGCCAACGGCGGTGGCGTGCCTAACCGCGTGGTCTTTTACGAAAGCTCGGATCTCAAAACCTGGTCTGAACCAACCACCGTGTCATTTGACCCTGGCCTCACGTCTGGACAGCGTCTGTGGCACATCGACGTCCAACTCTACGACGGTGAATACATCGGCCTCGTCCACATCATCCCGGGCACGGTCAAGCAAGGTAACCTCTACCTTCTGCGTTCTCAGGACGGTGTCACTTGGAAGCGCTCGGACACCCCGATCATCTCCCACGAGGAGTCCGGCTACCCGAACCTCTATAAATCCGCCCTAGTCCCCCACGGCAGCGGGGACGACCTCACCTTCGAGCTGTACTACTCCGGTTTTAGCGAAGGCCGCGCTGACTGGCGCATCAACCGTACGGTGGCGGAGCGCGTCAGCGCGGAGTAAGCCCACCGTCCGCGTACCCTCGTTCAACGGGTGCGGACAATGCCCGCACTCGTTTGGACTTGACGTCATAATCAAAGAGGAAGGTCTGGCTCCCACGAACGATGCGCAGTATGCGTTTGCCAGGCCCATTCTCCTTGAAGGTGTACTCCACCTTGTCTTCTGGCTTGGCAACAACCACTGCGGTGAGAACGCCGAAGTCCCGGCTGGCGCGGCCAAAGCCGAGTGTCCACGTATCGGTGGGTTTCTCATTGCGGAAGACAATTCCACGCTGGCCCTCATGGTCGCCTCGGGCGAGGTTAGTATCCGTAGGCTCGAAGTAGCGCGAGCCGTCGATGCCGTAGCGGATGAACACCAATTGGGTTCCATCGACAACAGATCGGAATCGAACTGTCTCGTACTGCGAGCCCACGTATTCGAACTCTGGTGCCACATTCCATCGTTGCTCCGCGTACTCCACAGTGCGCGTCGGTTCAAGGCTGTCTGAGACCACAAAGGGGCCGCAGTCTACAAAGCACGCACTGCGATTCCAGTGAAGGCCTTCCCAAGCGGTGTCTTCAAGATCGAACGCCGACCACGATTCCTCGATCTGGTGATCGACCAGTCGTGAGGCTGCTTCAGCGTCGTGCTCCTTTCCACGAACAGTAACTACATTGTGAGCTAGACGGCTTTGGGCATAGGAACGCAACGGGCCCTTCACATAGCCTGGGTGACCTGCATCAACGATGATGTTCCTCGCGCGGTCCCAGTAAGTCAGTGACAGGTGGTCAAGATGCCCATGAATCTGCCGCGGCGGCCCGAAGCGCAAGGTGTAATAGCTTTCCAAATCCTTGGGCCTGCGCTGACCAAACCCCGAGCGTCCAAAAATGTAGCCCGCCTCGTAAACTTTGACTCGCGGTATCTCAGCTCCAGTAGCACCATTCGATAGCGAGAATTCCAGTGCCCCGCCACGGACAAACTCTGGTCGGCGAGGCATAGAATCGCCGACTTCCACAAATGTTCCGCCCGGGGTAAGGGAATGGGCAATAAATTCTTCCAGAGGCTTTTGCTTGGCACGCAGCTTCTCCACACCCGGTGCCCCAAGCATTTCTAAAGCGCCAACAGAAGTCTGTCGTAAACGTTCAATGTAGTTCGAGTACTCCGGTGCTTGTTCGTTGATAGCACCTTCACCGTCAATCATGACCTCAAGGCACGCTACAGCGCGCTCAGAACCGGTAGAAATCATAGACTCATTGCCCAGCCTATCTCCCACCACGAGCAGCGCAAGAGCCTGAGAAAGCCCATGGTTCCAGTATCCATCAAAATGTTCCAGCAGCCACTTTCCGTGATACTCGATAGCCTCATGCAGCCATTCATCCTCAGGAAAGATCTCACTAAGCGCGCATAGAGACGCCGCCCTAATCGCCACCGCATGCCCGCCCCAAACGTATTCATCGTCCTTCCACTCAAGCGTTACATGGTTCATCTCCCACCAATTCCACGCCACCGCCCACGCGAACTCTGCACCGGCTGCAACTTCCTCCGTCCACTCCGACTCAGGAAGCTCCGCCGCACGGTCCACTATGAAGTCGATCCAGTTCAGTGAGTGCAAGTAAAAACGCACTGTCGGATGCAATTGCTGTGCCTCGATCTGGGGCCAGAACGCTTCTTCAGGATCAAAGCAAACCGCCGGATAAGAATGAATCACAATCATTCCGTTTAACACACGCGAAACCTTGTTTGCACGTCCCAAGCCACCAGAGATCACGATGGGGCGGCCGCGGTTGGGCGAAGTATAAAGCGACAAAACTTTCCTTTCGACGAACTGTCAGAGCTTTCTCGTACTAAACGGAAAGCAGTATTTCGTCCCAACGCGGAAGAACTGTTGTAGTGTCCCAACGAGCAGCAAACTCGCGACACTCTTCTCCCCTAGCAGCAAACGCTTCTTTATCACGCATGCTCAGTACAGTATTTACATGATGCTCGATGGACAGATCTTCGGCAAAGGATCCAAAGACTTGTTCTACTCCCTCTCGCTCCCACAAAAGCGGAATCCCTCGTGCTGCCATCCCCTCGGCCGGCGCAAGATGAAAACTCTCTAGTTCACTCGGCGAAAGAACGAAACCGACTCCACGATTCCATGCTGCGATGTCTGCGCCAAATCCGTCGAAGACTACACGGGGCCTGAGACGAGAGGAAGACGAGACTCTGTTGAAGAATTCAAGGTACAGCTGCTTTTGAATCGCAGAATTCCATACATGTGGATAGTCCCACGGCAGTCGCCCTTTAAACCGCAGAATGTAGCGATCATCTTCCTCTACGAGCTTTTCAAGAAGATCTATGGCACGGTCAGGACGTTTGAGGAATGGGACAAAGCCGACCATTCCCAAGGTGAAACGAGCATTTTCAAGCTTTGGCCGATCAAAGTCGGACAAATCGACTGTATTGGGCAAAACTACAGCCTTGACAGTACTTAGGTCGAATTTGTCCCTTGCCACTGTGCGTACCCACTCAGACACGAAAACAAGGGTGTCTACACTAGTCCATTGGACCTTAGACATCCACGGCCCATTCAGTTCGAACCGGTGCAAACGCGCAACCAAACGGGTAGTTTCAGGCTTGTGGGTGGAGTACCAAGCCAGCGATGGGCCAGCCCACTCACAAAACACCACATCCGCCCACTCTGCAAGCAAACGACTCTGCTCAGGATCATGGTCATGCAGTGTCGTCCATCTGTCCTGCTTTACCTCAAACTTCGACGAAAGCTGCAAGTAGTCCATGATCTCACCCATGAATTTGAGGTCATGCGACGCTACCACTACACGACAAGGACGCACCTTGCCTTCGTTTGTCGGAGGTTTCATTTCGATAGCACGAGAAAATGCGTTACCCAAACGAGTTTCAGCCGCGTCCATTGAGTATTCAGCACTGGCGGCGAAAGCTACACGCCGCGCAACCTGAATCTGCCCCAGATTGCTTGCAATGGTCTGTGCAATCTCATCAATCGAATCGCCGGAATTGACATAGAAGGGGTATTCTTCACCCCATACCGCACAATGCTCGGTCGTCCGGTTGATTAGAGGTGCCGTACCAACAGCTCCATATTCGAGTGCCTTCGTAGAAATCTCAAGGCTAGAGTCAAGCTCTTCGCTTCGCCAGCCGAAGCCAATGTCAGCCTCGCTAATTCTTGCCATAGAGTCTTCACGCGTCAAAGCGCCGACCCATGTTACACCACTATCCGAATCCGAATTCGCACGCTCAAGTGCTTCACGCATGCGCTTAGCCCAGCTAGGTTCCGAAGAAGATGCATTTATCTTGGAGCCAATAACCTCGAGCGTCGCCGAAACGCCAAGCTTGCTCAATGCTCGCGGTAGCTCAAGCATCTCCAGAGTCCGCCACTCTTTCGCTAGCTTCCCTGAATATACAAGTCGAAGCGGCGAATTCTCAGGAGCAGCCGCTTCCGTAGGCTCCTTGAACAATTCACTCGGAATCATGGGGGGCATCAACACTGTCTTCCCCGCTGATTCTGTAACAATCCCCTCCCAATACGACCGTGCTGCTTCTGTCTGTGCCAGAATTCGGCGCGAAGCGATGGCGATCTTTCTCAACCGATCTACATTTCGTTCTGAGAGCTTCTTCGGCGGAAAGGGAATATCGGTAACATATGCCCATAAAATCTCAGCCACTTTAGGTTTCAACCCAAGTTGATAGGAAACCTCAAACCCGCGCGCCAAGACAGCGCACGCATTCGAATCAACGACGACTGAATCCACAAAATCAGCAGCCGCTTCAGGCGTCAGACCCTCCCCATTTTCAACACCACGAGGTGCGTGAATTACCACGTTTGAAATGCCGTCGATCGAGCTCAGAAGCATATCATTGACGACTCCGTATTTCAGGATGAGATGCACCTCATCAAACAAACGCGACAGGACTCTTGTAACAGAGACTAGCCATACCGACGAACCATCGATTGCATTTACGTTTACATCACCGTAGACGACGATAGACTTCATACTTCTTCGCCTCGCAATACAGAAGTCAAGACCTTCAACACTGGGAAATAAACATCATCTTCCCACTCCCAGTTTGGCTCTGTTCCTTCAATAAGAACCGTTGCCATTTTTCTTAATTCATTCGAGAAATGGTCTTGTTGTGATGCCTTTACTACTAAGACAACCACCCCCCGTGCCTGCGCCTTTCGAATGTGTTCCGACAAGCTTAAGAACCGCGAGGTGGACTGTGATGTTAGTGTCCCCGCCCAGGCACCAGACTTCAATTCTCGTTCATCCACAATAAGATAAGACGTTCCGCTGCAGCATGCACCAAGTTGATGAGGAACCTCAATTCTTTGCACAAAGCCAAGGCCGCCTAACGATTTCGCAAGAGAATCCGACCCAATCACTTCGATTCGACGCTGACGAGTTTCATCGGTAGCACCTTCGAGAGCCCTCAAAACTTCAAACGCATCGCTGTCCATTGTCTGCATGGCTGCAAGCCGTCCTGCTTGTTGCGCTGACGGACGATCCAAGATTGCAGATGCGGTAATTGTTTGCGGTGCAAAAAATAGCCCTTGCTTGGCGTCGGCGGCCCCGTCTTTCGGCACAAGGTCAGGAGCGACTAATTCATTAAGGTTCCGTTGCCGGGCTTCTCGTTCATATCTCTTTTGACCAGCACGTAGCTCTTCATTAGCTTGCTCCAAACTGCTCACTCGCCGTAGAATTTCGCGCGTATAACCTTCTGATTTCTTTTGAGAAGACACCCACATTGAAAGGAAGAAGAACATAACGCCTAAGGCTCCGATGAACAAGAGGTTCTTCATGACTGTCGGCTCCACAACTATGGCTGTTGAAGCCAACAACGCCGATAAAGCGCCAAGAAGCGTTAGTCCCCTGCCTCGTCGAAAAAAGTCAAGCACTTTCGCTCTCCTTAGAGAAACGTCGACGCACCATCGGTCTACCTTCCTTCCTTGTTCCCGCGCACATTGAATCCAGGAACTCTATGTCTTCCGCACTGACAATCATCATCGCACTGAATTTTCGAGTAAGACGAGTGGCTTTTTAAAGTTTTGTTTAATGTCGCTGAGGAAATCGTGCGCAGGTTCCTTATTCTCCCTGCCCATGAGCTTTGCCCACTCTCGGTACTGAGTGGCTACAAGATCCGTTGGACCATCGGCAATGATATGCCCCTTTGAAATCCAAATAGCCCGACTGCAGTTTCGCTCAATTTCACCAAGCGCGTGCGAAACCAGAAATAGATTTCCTGCTCTCTCCAAAAGCTCCTCCATTCGCGCCGTCGCCTTAGCTCCAAAAGCAGCATCACCTGTCGAAAGCGCTTCATCAATCATTAGGATTTCAGGACGCACCGCAGTTGAAATCGCGAATGACAAGCGAGCAGACATTCCTGATGAATAGGTCTTCATCGGTCTTTTGATCGCGTCGCCCAATTCAGTCCACTCCCCAATCTCTCCGATTTGGTCTTTCGCATCATTAGGACTCATCCCCAGCGCGAGACAGCCTAAATAGATGTTGTGTTCCCCCGAAAGGTCGGGTTGAAGTGCAGGTGAGACTCCCATAAGTGTAGGTTGCGAGCGTGTGAGAATTCGACCAGAGGTAGGAGCGAGCCCTCCGGAAATCATACTAAGCAAAGTTGATTTTCCGGAACCGTTTAGTCCGATAATTCCGATCGACTCCCCCGGCAAGGCGATCAGGGAAGCATCGACTATTGCGTCCACAACTGTTTTCCCACGACCTGCCCGCGTCATACTGGCATCTGAAGAACGCCCCTGACTTATCACGTATCTCTTGGACACATTGTCCACTACAACGTTTGCCCGTTCTACATAATTGATGTCAGGTTCCGATTCCTTCACAGCAGGAGCCGTTGACTCTTCACGCATTTGTGCTTCTTTTTTCCGCTTCGCAGAAAAATACTCGCCGGGTTCAGCCGGCAACTTAGACGAGTCGAACATACTGGTCCTCCGCTCTCCAAAAGAAGATAAAACCAATCACAAAGGCACCTACGCTCCATGCTAAGAGCTCTCCCCACGTCGAAAGGCTCGGCGCGGTGCGGTATATAGAGCAGTCACGGACAGCTGTAAGAAAGATGTAGCAGGGGTTAGCCGACATTATCTGATGAACCGCTGAATGCTCTGTAAACCTGTCGATTGAGAACATCACGCCCGACAAGAAAAACAAGCCACGAGTCAGAAGTCCCAAAATGGTCTTAGCCTCTGGGACCTGTGCAGTGAGACGAGCAGTGATCATCATTAGGCCGCAGCCAAAAACATGGATTAGAAGGAATAGCGGTATCACAAAAACTACAGTCCACGATGGCCACGTTCCCCACTGAAAAAGAAAAGCCGCTATGAGCGCCACACACGCTGGCAATACGTTATCTATTAGTGAACGCAATGCGGTCGAGAAAGGAATTGATGCCCTTGGAAACTGAAATGCCCGAATCATCGAGCGCGAGGACTGCATGAGACTGATGCCAGCGTTCATGAGCCCCGTCATCATAGACATGAAGATAATCCCGATGAAAAGAAAACCAATGAAGTTCTCGATACCACGAGAGGTCTTCAGGAGAAGGCCGAAGAGAAAACCATAGAGCGCGACATCGAATAAAGGGTTTAGCACAAGCCACAACTGCCAAAGACGATAATCCCGTGTTGTACGCAGCGCCTTGGCGCGTGCGTCTGCGGCGATAAAGTGTCGTCGGTCCACCAACTGTGAAATGTACTCCCCAAGAGTAGGGCGTGTAGCCAACGGATGGAGACCTTCAGGGTTGACTATCTGTACGCGACCTTCATGTCGCGCTACCTGGGCATTGAGCTCTTCGACTCCTCGCTGTGAAGTCTTGGAACCGCGCCATTTGTGGCGTGCCAATATGAATCAGCCCTTCCAGATTTATTGTGTTCGAACGTCCATATAAGTCACGATCTTCGCTGAGGACGCTGAGAATTGCTACAGGGAATTGTACTCAGTCTGTCTAAGAAGTTCGTCGAGAACACCACGGGCTTGCTCGACGTCACCCGCCTGCGAAGTGAATTCAAGTGGAAGCCCTGACAGAGGCGAGCCCTCTACGATGACTCCCCACACAGCTGCCCCACTACCGACGTAGTCAGCATACTTCGAGGGAAGGAATGGGTTAAGGCTCAACGCTGTCCCCGCTGTGTTGGTGTCATTGACAACAAGAGCGTCGAAACGCGTGGAAACGTTAAGGAATTCGAGGTACGGCAAATACCCGTTGATGCAGAGGCATTCCGCTGCGGGATGATTCCACAGTTGACGACGAAGCTGTTCGGGCGCCGCGGTGAAGATATGAAGGCGGAACAGGTTACGCACCGGATGATCTTGGAGCGCGGTGAGAACGTCACCAATTCCGCGGTTGGCATAGAAGTTGCCAAAGTAACCGATATTGATGTGATCTGCATCGAGGGCATAGTCCGCCTCCACGAGCTGATACATCTCTTTTGTCGGCTCTGCGTGGTGCCGAATCGTCGACTTAGCGCGCGCAAACTCTTGGAGGTCGGTGGGATAACGCTCCAACATGACTTGTCGCTGGTTGGAATTAGTGAAGATGACTTCGTCGGCATACAGCAGTGTTACTAGTTCAGTCAGCTCAAAGTGAGTGGTATACGAGATGTTCGGCCAATCAGATCGCGTGACCATCGTCTTAAGCTTGTGAGTGGTCACTCCCCTAGTGAGCTTTCCTGGCCGAGGTTTTCCGTCTACACCAATGCAGAATGGATCAGAGAACTCCGCCTCCCATCGTGTCTCAGGATGGTTGTCTTTAAAAAGGGCCGCAGCCACATGGGAACCGGACCAAAGAGCGCGCGAATACATCGATTTATAGGGACCGTAGGCCTTCGCGCGCTTGGCGGCTTTCTTCGCAGCTTGTCGTGCATAAGAACAAATAGCACCCCAGTGTGCAAAAGAAGCGACGACATCGAGCTCTTCAGCGTGAACAAGATAAGGATCCACGATGAGCTTTGTCGAATCATCGTGACCGCGCACGCGCCCCATATTTGCATAAAAGACGTCAACAAGCTCCGCATCATTCCGAATCACTTTTGCTGTCACGTTGGCCGAAGTGTCTGCGAAGGGCGGGAAACAGTAGGAGAACACTAGTCGATTCGCTTTTTCGGTACGCAAACCGCCCCAGCGCAAACCAGGAACACCAATATCTACGGCAGTGTCGATGGCCCGCTGAACATCTGTGGGATGGGCGCGTAGGTAAGTCTCGATGAATCCGAATTGGGCATCCTCAAGCTTCTGAAGGGCCTGCTGCTTAGAGTCACCCTCACGAATCTCTCGGAGTTGTGCAATGCATTCGAGACGCTGCGCTACGTTGAAATCAAAGCTCTCAACTTGGCGCGACACAGAATCGTGTCGGATGGTTCTCAAATACGATGAGTTGCTTGGTGCTGCTGGAACGTTGAACACGAGTCCTGATTCTTCAAGGAAGTGTGCAAAGTAGGCGACGTCCTCACCCGAACGCAGCGATTCCTCATAGCGATAGTTTTGGGCCAGCACCGAAGGGAATACCTTGCAGGCGTTAAAGCCGAGTGCCCACGGCGCTCTCGCTACTGGAACGGTGGTGCCGCGAAGTGTTGATATACGCGCGTTGAGCGAATTCTCTTGAAGGGACCCATCATGTCCCTTATCGAGGATCGGCAGAAGCGCACAAACGCCATTGCGAGCATGCTCTAACCCCGTCTCAAGGAATCGAGGTTGAAGGGCGTCATCATCATCGAGAAAAGTAACGAAATGGCGACCAGCACTTGCAATACCAAGGTTGCGGGCGCGGCCGACGCCGGGTGATGCGGTCCGAAGTACTCGTAAATCGAGCTGCGAGAATTGATCTTCCAGATCTAGTTCTATGTCTAGTGCCGCTGGCCCATTGAAGACGACTAAGACCTCGAAGAGATCGGTGCTTAAGGTTTGATTCGAAAGCGAAGCGAGCGCCGCAGTGAGGCCCGAGCTTGCGTCGTTGGTTAAATCATGCGCATAAGAAGGAATGATGACGCTGATTCCTGGGAGAATGGTACTCATCGGATCTTCTCCAATACTTTGTACAGCGACACCACCATAGAACTTGGTAGATATTGCTTGACTGGCTTAGCCAAGGTTGCAACGCGTGAAATCACTAGTGCTCGGAGCGTCGGGGCATCGGGGGCTGGACCCTGGTCGCGTGGGCCGACATTGGACGCCGAAAGCGGCGCGGAAAGCCCCCGAAGAAAATCATCGGGGGGCCGAGACGTACCAGCTGATTCCTCTACTCTGAGATGAATCCACCTTTCGGAAATGTGCAATCCTGCGACGCCTAGATCTTCGCTCACTGCGTCATCGCTATCAACTAGGTCATAGAGGTTGTCCGCCGCTGAGCGCGGCGCCCAGTATTCGACTACTTCCCTATCCCGGATGAGCCGAGCGAGAATAGGAGTTGCTTGGGCAGCGGGAACGTCAGCAAGCACCGCCGGCATATTAACCGCGTGATCGAGTTCCTCCTCGCTGAAGCAAAACACCACTGTCCCATGGCTAGCGGGTAAGGGCTGGAGCTGCTCTGAAGAGCACAGGAGCACTGCATAGTCGGTATCGGCGGGCTTGTAATCATCAAGCGATCCAATTTTCATCGGCACGTTGTCCTTGCCCAGCTAGTTCTTTTCCGAAACAACGCTCGTTACGATCTCCCGAATGACGTGCGGAACGGCTTCATCACGTTGTTTGGCAACCCATTCACGTCCACGCGCGGATACGTGAAGCATCGTGCGGTCCTCCATGAGGCTTATCCACATGTTTGCCAGAGCTTCTGGATTATCAGGTTCCACGACATGCCCTGCCTCAAGTTTCTCAACCAATGCGGCAGCTTCTCCTTGCACTACACCACTAATGTGGAGGCCAACCGACATCAACTCATAGGTCTTTGAAGGCACCGTGCGCGTTAGAGGCTCCCATGAAGTGAGATGGACTAAGGCCGTGTCTGCCCAGTCATAAAACTCTTCCAATCCCTCCGCAGGATAGCGGTGCTCGATCGTGGCGTCAGCCCCTGTTTTTTGAATCAAGTCCCTAACAGCAAGCCACGCAGCGCCGTCGCCGACGATGCGTAACCGCACCTTATAGCCCCGATCCTGAGCAATTTTTGCCGCTCTGACTGCATTATCGATTCGCTGAGCACGCCCCACTGTGCCGGCGTAGAGGACATGAAGCTCATCTCGCTGTATCCGGCTCATATCCGCGGCCAGATACTTAGTCTTTGGCGGAAACACATTACGGACGGTGCGAATAACACGTTTACGGCCGTCCCGCTTCGCAGGCAATGTGGCACCCAAATCCGTTGCTAGGTCCTTGGAGGTCGTGATAATTCCATTGGCATGGGTCAACGCGCGCATCATGGCCTTCTCCGTAAGCGCGGTCAAAACTTGGAAGGGACCTTTGCTCAAGACCACCTCGCGAATCGAGCGTCTGCCCGTTCCGGAGTTCCAATCATCCTTCTCACGTAGAAGCTCCGGCCATGCGTCGCGAAGATCCACGATGTAGGGAGCTCCAAGATGCCGTGCGACCAGCATGGTGACCACCGATGTTGGAAGAGCAGGGACGGTGCCGATAACCAGATCAGGAGAAATCTCCTGAATTTTCTTCCGATGCGTCACTTGCATTGCCAGCATCGAAGAGGCCACAGAGGCTTGGTTTAGTATTCGGCGAGTTAACGTAGAACCGGCAGGGAAAAACCCTGAGCGGAAGATCCTCTCACCCGAGTTTCCTAGCTCAGCTCGGCGGCAGCCAAGGATGGCGTTTTTAGACAGCCACTGCTTCAAACGGATTTGACGTTGGTAGTGAGGTGGAGGCGCAATCACAGCCACCTCATGCCCAGCCTCGACGAGGATCTTTGTCAGCCACGACCATCGGCGTTGCGGCACGCCGTTCTCTGGGGCCCAATACTGGGAGAGGACTAGAATCCGCATCCTACGCCGTTCTTCCTAAGTGTCGACATCCTGCGCGGACCTACAGTTGGACCGCACAATATGTTTCTTTAACGCCAAATACCCTTGGTATCAATAACAGTCTTTCCTTCCAGCACAGACTGATCGAGGTTGATAAACTCCTTGTGGTTAACGAGGAGGAGAACTACGTCAGCAGCCTCAATAGCTTCCTTCGTGTCCTGCTTTGTCAGGTTAGAAATGTTCGAGAGAACAGCGGGAAGCTCATCCACATTCGGCTCAACGACCCGGATATCGAGCTCTGGGTTATCCACACCGAGACGCTTCACGATTTCCAAGGAAGGCGATTCACGCAGATCATCGATGTCATTCTTAAAAGCAATACCGAGAGCCGCCACAACTGGATTCTCTTTACCCTCTAGAGCCGTGACTACTTGCTCAATAACCCATTCCGGCTTGCCGTCGTTGACATCACGTGCCAGCTTAATGAGCTTAGCTTCCTCTGGTGCCGCCGACACAATGAACCACGGGTCAACCGCGATGCAATGACCGCCAACGCCTGGCCCCGGCTGCAGGATGTTCACGCGCGGGTGGTGGTTCGCTAGCTCAATGAGCTCCCATACATCAATCCCCAAACGGTCGCAAATCAGGGATAGCTCATTAGCGAACGCAATGTTGACGTCACGGAAGGAGTTCTCCGTAAGCTTTGCCATCTCTGCGGTCGTAGCGTTGGTCATAAGAAGTTCCGCTGTACAGAAAGTTGCGTACAGATCACGAGCAAGCTCAGTGCCCTTGGGCGTCAAACCACCGATAACACGGTCATTGTTTTCCATTTCTTCCATGATCTGGCCCGGTAGAACTCGCTCTGGACAGTGAGCTACGAAGATGGCGTTATCGTCTTCATCGTTAAGGGACAGATCCGGTCGCAGCTCAATGAGGTGCTTCGCCATATCCTCTGTAGTGCCCGGAGGAGAGGTCGACTCCAGAACGACAAGCGCGCCAGGGCGAAGGTGCGGGGCAAGCGCCTCAGAAGCGGCACGAATGTACTTGGTATCTACCTGGTGATTGTCCTGGAAAGGGGTCGGCACGCAAACAATGTAAGCGTCAGCTTCAACCTGTTCAGCCTGCGCGACAAGGTTTCCTTCTCCCACCACCTTGGCCAGAAGTTCTTCGAAACCAGGCTCAAAGAAGGGCACTTTGCCTTCATTAATAAGCTTGACGAAACGCTCATTTACGTCAATACCTACGACTTTGACGCCCTTTGAGGCGATGAAAGCCGCCGTAGGTAGTCCGATGTATCCGAGGCCTACAACGCAAACTTTGTCAAAGCTATTGGCAGCATTCTCCTGAGGCGTCATCTTTTACCTTTCTCGCTACTGTGCTCAGTCAACGGTAGCACGCGAAGCCATTCCACAAACGCGACAGTCTCACTAATAGAAAAATCTATTGCCAGTTTAGCTTTCCCCGCTTTTAGTTTCCTTCGGACCCTTTATCCACTGCCCACAGAAATCCCGTTTTGCCGCCTCTTCACGATAAGCTGACGGACTATGGCACTGAGGAGAAACTACACGCGCTATGGCGCTTCAACTACTTTTTTCGATTCTGTAGAGGAATTTCTCAACTCAGCCGTGCCAGGTAGCTCTTCTGAGGAGGCTGAGGCGATTTCGATTCGCTATGGTGCTGCCTTCATGGATGTGCTCGTTGAAGATCGCGGCGCCGATACCACTATCGTGTTGTTTCACGCGGCCATTGACCCAGCCAAGACCACTCTCCCAGTCTTCATTGGACGGCACATGGTCGAAGGTGTTGATGCCAACCTGGTGTATGTTTCCGATCCCTCGCTTGATCGGGGCGCAAGTATTGGGTGGTTCACGGGAGATGAGTCGCGCCCATTTCAGGAGGACCTTACCTCGTGCCTAACGCATATTTTCACTAACTTCCATCCTGGTACACCTGTCGGGGAGCTGGGCAAGAAGGCAATCTTCTTCGGCGCATCAGCCGGTGGCTTTGCCGCGCTGTATTTTTCACACCGCTTCCCCGGTTCATTAGCCGTGGTGTCAAACCCCCAAACCCATATCGGGCGTTACCTTGAGCCGCAGGTAAAGGCATACCGCAAGAAGTGCTGGAGTAGCCGGAAGCTTTCCGAGACCACGATGACCTTTGACTTGGTTACAGAATACGGCAAGGGTTTCGATAATTACGTGGCATACCTTCAGAACGAGGATGATGAGCTGCATTACACCCAGCATTACCTTCCATGGTCCCAGGCAGTGGCTGAGCGCCCGCAGCAGTGGAGGCTTCTCCTCGGGGATTGGGGCGAAGGCCATGCCCCTGCCCCACAAATGCTTCTCACCGGAATTCTCGGCTACGCAGCATCACTAGCTGGCGATTGGGGGCGACTCTTCGAGGACGAGATGTTTGTCAGCTCAGTCTAGGGAACCTTTGGCTTCTGTCTTAGGCTTAACCTTAGCTTTGGGCTTAAGGGAGACAGAAATGCAAAAAGCCGCCTGTTACTAGGCGGCTTATTTGCTCCTCCAACTGGGCTCGAACCAGTGACCCTTCGATTAACAGTCGAATGCTCTGCCAACTGAGCTATGGAGGATTATGCGTATGCTGCCGAGCAAGTGACCTCGCTCTGTGCAACGAGATGTAACTATATAAGGTCTTTTCCAAAGAACACAAATCGCCTGCACAGAGCACATATTAAATGCGCCTAGCTCGGCACTTTTCCTTCCTGTTTTCAAGCAAAGGTAGACTGTCATCAGATAACACTCGTAGGCAAGGGGTAGAGGTTTCTTCATGTTCATTGGGCACACTCGCTTTAGTCTCTTCGTCCCCGATTCGGCGTCGTGGCGAGCAAGCAATGAACAGACTGGATTTTCGGAAGGTGAGTATCGCGACTACCTCTACGATGACGCGCGCCTGTCGTTGCGCACGGACATTTTCCTCAATCACACCGTGCCTACACTTGCAAAGGCAGCCGAAGGCTTCGATGTGAAGCACGTTGTCTCCTTCTCTGAGTCCTTACCGCGGAAGTTCAAAGAGCAGCTGAAAAAGGCAGCGGACAGCTTCGGCATATTGCACCTTGATGAGCTTCCTGATGGTGATAGCGGATGGACTGCAGTACGCCGCTACGTCCAAGCAACAGGATTTAAGGGCACGTTTGGTCGCTACCGTCTAGACGACGATGACGTCTTGTCCGCTCACTATTTTCAAACTACAGCTCCCTATATCAAACCGGAGTTTGAAGGAATGCTCGTCAGCATGCCACTTGGCATCGAAGCCGTCTATGCAGATGGTCAGTTCTTCCACCTGCGTGAAGCCCACACACCTATGAACTCGATGGGTCTCCTGTCCATCTGCTCCGTGAAGGAAGACGGCACCGTAGTGGAACCCCAAAGCGGGCCGCATGATAAATCAGATCGCTATGCGCCCGTGATTCTTGACGCCTCCCAGGTGGGGTACTTACGCGCTATCCACGCGGGGCAGGACAACGCCATGCGTCACGAGCCAGGCCTGGTGATGGCTCGACTCATGGAGAACATGGCGGACTTTCCTCGATTTACAGACGTGGCTGCCTTGGAGGCTGCTTTTCCTACGGTGGCCAAGCAGATGCAGAGCACGAGCGCACCGCTCAATATCGATAGCATCGTTGGTGGCGGCCAGCATTATCTCCTGCAGCCGGCCAGTGGGGATGTCAGCTTCGTCATCCACGGAGAGTCAGAGTGGAAACTCGATAATGAGCTCCTCGTGAGCCTTTGGATCGAAGATTCCCGCGGGCGACGCGTTCCCTCCTACAAGACAGTCGAGGGGTTTGCCGCCTCCAATAACCCGAGCATTGGGCATTTCGCGTACATCCCCACAGAGATCGGAACTTTTCGGAGCTTGTTAAGTCTTCATTTGGAGCACGGCTATATCCTTCGCGGCTTCCGTGTCCTGGCGCAGAGCGAGCAGGCCAAGGAGGTTCGGGTCGCAAAGATCGTCATGCAGCAGCAAGGCGGGAAAGCACGCTTTGTTAGCCAGGAAAACTGGGATTCCGCGCGAAGCCAAGGCATACGCGGCCTAGTTGACCAAGCCATCGACAGCGTTTATCAGAACCGAACGAGCATCGTAACCAACGTACGCAGCGTTCTCGGGGAGGACCGTGCTAACAAAGTCATCGCGCGCCTAGATCAGCTAAATAAGAAGATACGCAAGTAGATGCCTCTCCTTATCGGAAGTAACGAGCATCAGCTTTAAGCTGATTCCTACCGCTTCACCACGTGCACATCTACCCCACCAAATAGGCTGAAGCAGTTCACCACTACTTCAGGGGCGCTGGCAGGCAGGTCTGCGGGGTCGACGGCACCGCCCTCGACCTTGATGTCGTGGCCGCCAAAGAGGCCGACGCCGTTGACACGAACGCGGAATCCTTCCGGGACCCACACGTCGACGCCGCCGAATACCCCGACCGCTTGGATTGTCGTGACGTGTTCTTTGAGGGAGGCACCGCGAAGGTCTACATCGGTGCCGCCGAAGATTCCCATCGTGGTGTGATGAGCGGCGATGGGAATGCCGCGCACAGTGCTACCGCCAAAGATACCGAGAGAAAGCCCCTGCGCGCCGTGTACCGAGGGTTCCACTTGGGCCAGGGCCCGGTCAACGACGGTGGATGTTTCGCGATTGGTGGTGTTGACCGCCTGCGAGGTTTGACGCGCTATCTGGTGGCTACCAAAGAGAACTTTTTCTGGGGCCTCAACTAGATCCCCTACGAGGTCGAGCAGCTCACCGCGCGTCGTGGCATCGGCGCAGTGGCTGGAGCGCTCCTCGAATTCGGCGACGCTGAGCTGGCCTACCGACATCGCATCCGCCAACACCTGTGAAGCGGTGGTGCGCTCAGAGTTCGTGCATTTGATGTCTCGTGATTCCATGTCTTGATTTTACGTGGAAGCACGCATTTAAGCGCGGCGAAAGGTTTTGAACACATCGCCGCGCTTATTCGTTGGTTCCTGGGTTCTTGTTAGGACTCAATCTCGGGAGCGAAATCGGGCAGGCGCTCCCCTACTCCAAGGAGCTCAGCGATAGCTGCCACAGCGCGCTCAGCAGCCTTGCCATCGCCGTAGGGGTTGACGGCGTTGGCCATGGCATCGTAGGCGGCATCATCATCAAGGAGCAGCTTAGCCTCCGCCACGATGAGGCTACGGTTGGTGCCCACAAGCTTCACGGTTCCGGCCACAACCGCTTCGGGGCGTTCGGTGTTCTGGCGCATGACCAAGACCGGCTTGCCCAGAGCCGGGGCTTCTTCCTGAACTCCGCCTGAGTCGGTGAGGATAATGGTGGCACGATCTAGAAGCTTGGTGAACTGGTCATAAGGCAGCGGGTCCGTGATGATGACGTTAGGCAGGGACTCAACCTCCGGAAGCACGGCCTCACGGACCTTGGGGTTGAGGTGCAGGGGTAGAACAAAGTTAATGTCTGGATAGGCCTCTGCCAAATCCTTGACGGCCCCACCGATTTCCTTCATGGCTTCAAGGTTTTCGCGGCGGTGGGTGGTGACCACAACAAGACGCTTGGCCGACTGCGCCGCTTCCTGGACGGCCGAGTCTTCGAATTCGGTGTCCCAGCTTGCAGCCTCAAGTAGGGCATCGATAACAGTGTTGCCGGTGACCGCGATGTCCTTGGACCGCACGTTCTCGCGGCGCAGGTTCTCCATCGATCCTGCAGTCGGGGCTAGGTGCAACTCTGCAACCTGGCCGATAAGTTTGCGGTTCGCCTCTTCCGGGAACGGCGAGTGAATGTCACCGGTGCGCAGTCCTGCTTCCAAGTGCACGATTTTCACACCGCGATGGAAACCAGCAAGCGCCGCGGTCATGGCCGTGGAGGTATCTCCCTGGGAGATGATGACGTCGGGTTGTTCGGCATCGATAATCTCGTCCAGACCCATGAGCGCGCGGGAGACAATCTCATTGAGTCCCTGGCCCGGCTTCATCAGGTGCAGGTCCAGCTTCGGCTCAATGCCAAACATGGTGTTGACCTGCTCTAGCATTTCTTTGTGCTGGCCGGTGGAGACTGCAACAGATTCGAAGCGCTGGTCCTTCTCCAATGCCTTAATGACTGGGGCTACCTTGATTGCCTCGGGGCGGGTGCCATACACGGTCATAATCTTCGGCTTAGACATTAATTTCCTTCGTTTACTACCGGGAGAGAATCTCCATCAGAGTTTACCGTGATTGTGTCACGTGCACATGGCCCGGCGATAACGGAGAGTCGAACATCAGTCCTGTGAACGAGCAGTCGCTAGTCCTGTGAGCGCTAGTCCTCGCTCACGGTGACTTCCCGCGGCTCTTCGAAAGCAGCCACGCGCGGCTCAGCTGCCGCCACGCTGGCTGTTAATAGCGCCGACATCGCCACGGCCGCCGAGGCCGCGTGCGTACGCTTCGAACTCTCCACAGATCTTAAGTTAACCGAAGCGAATGGTGTTTGGGAAGAGTTGGCACCATATACATTCGATCGAATTCTATTTGCTCCATTCGCTGCCCTCCTGCGCTCCACGGCTGCACTGCCCACCACGCCAGCAGACTTGGACAGGTAGGCTGTTCATGAGAATTGCACGTTTCCCGTACGTTGTACGCAAACACTGGCTGTCGAGCCGGCTGAAGAAGGGGATGACTAGTTTCCAATGATCCAATTTGTTGTGGGTGCTGCCGCCGGATACGTCTTTGGAACCAAGGCTGGGCGCAAGCGCTACCACCAAATTAAGGGCGCTTATGAAAAGGCCGTGAACTCCCCCGCCACCAAGGCCGCGGTGCGCTCCGCGCGCAAGGCTGTGGCGAACCGTTTGGACCCAGAACCGCGCATGCGCGAGCTTAAGGATTACAACAAGGGACGCCGCGGCAAGCGTGGCCCCAAAGGTGCCACGGATGGGGTGCAGCCGGATCGGATCTACGAGCCGGACGAAGATTAGCGTGTGCGTCGGTTAGCGCACGCCGCGGAAGGCGCGGTCATTGAGCTCGCGGCGGGCCTGCTCGAGTGCGACAAGGTCGGCGAAGAGTGAGTTATAGGACTCTTCGTCGTCGGAGGGACGCATGCGGCCTAGTTGGGCCTTGAGTTGGGCTACTTGATCGCCCACGCGGGCTTCTTGGAGACGGGAGAGCACGGAATCGGCGTAGGCCTCCAGGTCGGTATCGGGGTTGCCGGTCTCGCCCAGCTTGATGGGTTCCACGGCGAGCTCAGAGACGAAGTTACGGGCGGTGAGGTCCAGCATCTCCCCAGCCACGGCGGCCAGCCACTCCACGCCGGGCATGGCGCTGCCTGCGGTCACGCCACCCAAAGTGGAGATGGCTTGGCGCACGGTGCGGTAAGCCTCGTTGGAATAGGCATCCTCTGTGATGCCATCGAAGTAGCTGCCGGCGATCTGCGGGTACTGCAGGGCCAGCTTGAGGGCCTCGCGCTGTGGCCACAGGTGCGGCTCGCGGGGGCCGGGGATGTGCATGACGGGGGCATTGGACTGCGCAGGAACGGAGGAGGTCTGCTCCAGGGAGGCAAAACGCGGGCGCTGCTCCTTCTTCGGCCTGCGGGCTTCCTGGCGTACTTGGTGGAGTACTTCCTCCGGGTCGGGCCAGCCCACCCAGCCGGCCAAGCGGCGGGCGTACTCGCGTTGCAGAGGTTGATCCCGGATTTGGGCCACGACGGGCACGGCGCGGCGCAGGGCTTGGAGGCGGCCTTCGGCCGAGTCGATGCTGAACTCCGAGATGACGGAGCGGATGACGAACTCGAACATGGGGATGCGGTCCGCCACCAAGTCGCGCACGGCAGCGTCGCCGCGCGCAAGGCGCAGATCGCAGGGATCCATGCCGTCGGGGGCCACGGAGACGAAGGACTGGCCGGTGAGTTTCTGCTCGCCCTCGAAGGCGCGCATGGCGGCTTTCTGGCCGGCCTCGTCGCCGTCGAAGGTGTAGATGAGCTCGCCGTGGAAGTAGGAATCATCCAGCATCAGGCGGCGCAGCACCTGGAGGTGGTCCGGGCCGAAGGCGGTGCCGCAGGAGGCCACGGCGGTCTTTACGCCCGCGGCGTACATGGCCATGACGTCCGTGTAGCCCTCCACCACCACGGCTTGGTGTTGCTCCGCGATGTTGCGCTTGGCCAAATCCAGGCCGAAGAGCACCTTGGACTTGTGATAGAGCATGGTCTCGGGCGTGTTCATGTACTTGCCCAGCTTGTCATCGTCGTAAAGCTTGCGTGCGCCGAAGCCGATGACGTTGCCGGATAGGTCCTTGATGGGCCACAGCAGGCGCCGGTGGAAGCGGTCGATGGGGCCGCGCTTGCCCATCTTGGAAATGCCGGCGGCTTCCAGCTCCTCAAAGGAAAAGCCCATGCGCAGCAGGTGCTTGGTGGCGGTATCCCAGCCTTCCGGGGCATAGCCGCATTCAAACTCGTAGATGATTTCCTTGGAAAATCCGCGGTCGAGGAGGAACTCACGAGCAGCGGCGGCCTGCGGGGTTTCCAGCTGCTGGCGGTAGAACTCGTGCGCGGCCTTGTTGGCAGCGATGAGCCGGCGGCGCGTGCCGGGCTTCTCATCGCGCGCACCGGTGGAGCCACCTTGGTAGTTGATGTGGTAGCCAATTTTTTGGGCCACGGCCTCGACTGCTTCCGGGAAGGAGACCTGCTCCATCTCCATGAGGAAGCTGAAGACATCCCCGCCCTTGCCGGTGGAGAAGCAGTGGTAGTAGCCGCCCTGCGGGCGCACGTGGAAGGATGGGGTCTTCTCATCTTTGAAGGGGCTCAGGCCCTTCAAAGAGTCATAACCAGCGGGCTTGAGCTGGACGTATTCGCCCACGATCTCATCAATAGGCGCGCGTTCACGGATAGCTTGGATGTCGCTGTCCGGAATTCTGCCTCGTGCCATGCGTACAGACTACCCCGCCCACGCAAGGTACAGGTACCCACGGCTGGGTGGGCAAGAGCCGCGAGTCCCACATCCTGGAAGAACCCATATGTGGGAATCGGAATAGTACAGGTTCTTGATTTCTATTTCGGCCCCCGCACCTGCAATGATGGGGGCCATGGCCCAATCCTCCCCCTCCAAAAAGTCGCTGCCGGCTCTCATCGGTGGTGCGGTTCTCGTCCTCGTCGCGGGCTACTTCGGTATCGACCTCGGTGGCTCCAGCGATGGCGCGGACCAGAAGGCAGCGTCCTCATCTGATACGCCTGATGCGTCTGCTGCATCGGGCGCATCCTCTGCCGCTGGTGCGTCGGGTGGCAATGGTGGGGATGAGGGGGACGTCGCCAAGCAGGGCGGCTCCGACCTGCCCACCTGTTCCATGGATTCCCTGCCCCAGGAGGCCCACGAGACGGCCAGCGACATCCTGGCGGGCGGCCCCTATGACTATCCGGATAATGACAACGTGCGCTTTGGAAACTATGAGGGCGTGCTGCCGCAGCAGGACAGGAATTACTACCGCGAATACACGGTGGAAACGCCGGGGATTGGGCACCGCGGGGCCAAGCGGATTGTCACCGGTGGCGGGAGCGAGACCGACCCGGATGTCTGGTACTACACCGATGACCACTACGAGAGCTTCTGCAGCATCCCGGACGCGGAGGACTAAGACATGCAGCGCATCCTGATTACTGAACCTATCCGCACGCGCGAGGACTTCTATGGCGCACTTGGGCGCCTGCGCGGCTGCCAGTCCGGTGCGCCGCGCAATCTCGATGCTTTGGCCGATTTCCTGCGGGAGCAGCACATCGTGGCGATTATCGCCGCGGATTTCGACTTGGTCGAGGAAGACCTGGCCCCGATCAGCATGGTGCTGAAGGACCAGGGTGTAGCACTCGTGCGCTAGCTCAAGAAGCCGAACAGATCGGCGCTGCGCTGGGCCAGGCGCTCCAGGCGCGATTCGGTCATGGAGGCGATCTGGTCGATGATGGCGCGGTCACGCTCCAGATCTGTGTCGGCTTGCTTCCACCACAGGGCGAAGGTGGCATCCAGCGAGCCCGGCGCGCCGGCCACCAGGTAGTCGTAGACGCGGTAGATGCGCTCGCGCTGGCGGTCTTGGCGGGCCAGATGGGCAGGCTCATCCATGACGTAGAGCACGGCGATGGTTTTCAGCAGCGTTACCTCCGCCACTGCGCCGGGTGGGACGGCGAGGTCGCCGTGCATGCGGCCGAGGGGGCCGTCGTTGGCCGCCAGCGTGGCGGAGACGGTGGCGCCGACGTAGCGGCCGACAAGCTCCGAGGTCATCTTCTTTAAGTTGGCATAAGAGCGCAGGGAGTAGTCGAAGTTACCGATGGCGTTGATGACATCCAGCTGGCGCAGGCGGTCGGCTGCCTCGAGGAGCTCGTCGGCGGTACCGCCGAAGGCTTTTGCGCCCTTGTCCGCAAGGTTGGCCAGCTCCACCAGATCCCAGAGCACGTTCAGGGAGATGCGGCGGGAGATGATGCCGTCTTCGACGTCGTGGACGGAATAGGCGATGTCATCCGACCAGTCCATGACCTGGGCTTCCATGGACTTGCGCTGGTCGCAGTGGCCTAGGCGCAGCCACTCCAGCACGTCCGCGTCTTCGTCATAGGCGCCGTATTTGCGGTTGGTCGTGCCATCCGGGTTGGTCTTGGTCCAGGGGTATTTGCAGGCGGCGTCCAGCGAGGCGCGGGCGAGGTTGAGACCATAGCTGTGCGGGCCCGCTGGGGTATCCAGCACTACCTTGGGCTCCAGCTTGGTCAGGATGCGCAGGGTCTGGGCATTGCCCTCGAAGCCGCCGAGGGCCACCTCGTTGAGGGCATTCTCGCCGTTGTGGCCGTAGGGCGGGTGGCCGATGTCATGCGTCAGGCCCGCCATATCGCACAGGTCCGGGTCTAGGCCTAAGCCCGCGCCGATGCTGCGGGAAATCTGGCTGACCTCCAGGGAGTGTGTTAGCCGGGTGCGCGGGGTATCGCCATCGCGCGGGCCCACCACTTGGGTCTTATCCGCTAGGCGGCGCAGCGCCGCGGAGTGCAGGACGCGGGCGCGGTCCCTGGAGAAGGCGCCGCGGTGTTCCTCGGTTTTTAGCAGGGCCGAGCCTTTCGGCGACTCGGAGGCGAGGCGGGCGACGTCTTCTGCGCAATAGGTATAGCTCACGGGTTTTAAGCTTAGGCGGAGTCCTGGTCTTCCTGGGTCTGCCTCGCGCCAATAACACGGTGGCGCAGGGCCTGGTTGGGGCGGATGAGGCGCTCGATGCGGTAGAAGGCCGTCCGCACGCCTTCGGTGCGCTTCTCCCCCAGCAGGGTGCGCAGGCCCAGGTAGGCTAGGCCACCGGTCTCGTGGGCCAGGTAGCGCCACCAGGGGATGGAGAAGCGCCGGGAAGGATAATAGGGCGTACCCATAACGGTCGCGGTGATTCCTTCTTGGCGGGCAATGAGGAAAGTGCGCAGGCGGTGGAGCGGGTCGGTGATGATGACAGCCTCGCTTACACCAAGCTTTTCGCGCGCAGCTACCAGCTCGCTGCGGGTGTCAAGGCCTTCTTCGAGGGCGGTGACTTTAAGGGGTTCGTCGTCAAGCAAGGCCCGTGCCACCCCGGCTTCGGTGAACCTATCGCCGGGCAAGTTCCCGCCCACGGTGATGATGGGCAGGTTGTGCGCGGTGGCGTACTCGGCGGCGAAGCGCACGCGGCCGCTCAAGATTCGGGAGGGGCGCCCGTCGTATTGCGCGGCGCCGAGGACAATAACGTACTTCACTGCCTGTCCACTTTAGCGTTGGGTGGCAGGTATCGTGGTGCGCATGACTACTGCTGCTCGTATTGGACGCGTCGCCCTCGCCGCCCTCGTGCTGGGGTTGGCCACTGCTAGCCCGGCCGTGGCTGCGGACTTCGTTGTTGCCGCGCCGGAGGCTGCCTCGCTCACGGAGAAGGTGACGGATGAGGCGGGGGTGCTCTCGGACTCGGAGAAGGCCGAGTTGGAGGACAAGATTGCCGCGCTGCAGCAGGAGAACCACGTGGTGATTTTCGTGGTCTTTGCCTCGTCGCTGCCGGAGGGCGCGGAGAGCTATGCGGATCAGATTGTGCAGTCCAAGGGCCCGAATTCTGCGGCCTATGTGGTGGGTGTGGATGATTCCACCGTGGGCGTGCAGACGGGTAATGATTGGCCGCGCGGGCGCCTGGATGTGATGTATGAGGCGGCCTACGCCAAGCTTGCCGACGGGCGCCAGTTCGGTGCTTCCGCACTCGCGCTTGTCGACGCTGCCGCTTCCGGTTCTTCTTCCTCTTCTGGCTCAGCTGGTTCCTCTTCTGATTCCGATGGCTCGGGAGGCTTGTGGCTAGCTGGCGGCGCGGGCGCGCTGGCTTTGGCGGGTGGCGGAATCGCGGTGGCCAGCCGGCGCAAGACCAAGAAGGACTCGGCGGCCACGCTGGAGTCGGCGCGCCAGATTGAGCCGGGGAATACCGCGCAGCTGGACCGCCTGGATATGGATACGTTGGAGAAGCTGGCCCAGGAGGAGCTGGTCTCCACGGATGAGTCGATTCGCCGTGGCAAGGAGGAGCTCGACATCGCGGTGGCCGAGTTCGGCCCCGAGCGCACTCGCCCGTTCACGCGCGCGATGAACCACTCCACGCTGACCCTGCAGAAGGCCTTCCAGCTCCAGCAGAAAATCCAGGACAACCTGCCGGAAACCGCGGCGGAGCGCCGCCAGATGCTGGTGGAAATTATCTCCTCCTGCGGGCAGGCCGATGACGCCTTGGATGCGCAGGCGGCGGACTTTGCCAAGATGCGTGACTTGCTCATTAACGCCAGCTCCAAGCTGGATGAGCTGACGCGTCGGGTGGTCGACCTGCGCGGGCGCCTGCCGCAGGCGCGCGCTACCTTGTCTGCTCTCAGCAGCTCCTATTCCGAGGAGGTGCTGTCCTCCATCGCGGATAACCCGGAGATGGCGGAGGTCTCCCTCAATGAGGCAGAGAAGCTGTTGGAGCGCGGCCGCGAACTGCAGTCCCAGCCCGCTGGCCAACAGGGTCCTTTGGTGGGCTATATCCGCGATGCCGAGCATGCGCTGGAGGTCTCCGACCGCCTGCTGAATGGCGTGGAGAATGCGGAGAACTCAATCACGGCGGCTCGCGATAACCTGCCTGCGCTCATCGATGAGGTCGAGGAAGAAATCGCCGAAGCCCAGCACCTCGAACAGCGCGGCAAGGCCCAGGGCTCGACTGCAGATTGGGCCGCCTTGGAGGAGTTGCTGGCCCGCGCCCGGGAGGCTCTGCGCGCAGCCCGCGAGCACGGTCAGGGTGATCCACTGGGTCAGTACACGGCGCTGACGGCTATCGATGGCGAACTGGACCAGCAGCTGGACACCGTCCGCGAAACCAACGCCACCCGCGAGCGCCAGATCGCGCTCTACCGCCAGCAGATTGCCGCGGCCGAGTCCGCTATCCAGGCAGCTGAGGACTTGCTCTCCTCGCGTGGCCGCGTGGTGGGCCCCGATGCGCGTGTGGCTCTTGCCGATGCCACCCGCCTCTTCGCCCAAGCCCAGAACTCCGCCTCGAAGGACTTGCGCGCGGCGCTCAACTACTCCCGCGATGCCGCTTCTGCCGCGCAGACCTCGCTCAACCGCGCGAAGGAAGACCTGGAGGCCTACCGCCGCCAAGAGCAGCGCCGCCAGGCCACCGATGCCGCAGGCAACATCCTCACCGGCATGGTGCTGGGCCAAATCCTCGGCGGCGGCAGCTCCCGCGGCCACGGTGGCGGCTTCGGCGGTGGCTTCTCCGGAGGAGGCGGCTTTGGTGGCGGTGGCTTCTCGGGCGGCGGCGGTGGAGGTGGCTTCCGCGGCGGCTCCTTCTAGCCGCCCTCTCCCCCTTCCCCGCGCTAGCCCCTCCCAGCTGTCTTCACCCACTTCCCCGTCCTCTCCCCTTCCCCGCGCCAGTTCCTCCCAGCCGGCTTCACCCACTTCCCCGCGCGAGCCCTCGAGACCCGCGGCCCACACCCGGCATCTCATAACCAGGGCGGTCCCACATGGCATCTCGCACAAGGCTCCTTGCAAAAGGCATCTGGCAAAAGGCATCTTCTAGAAGGCGTTTTCACAGCTAAAAACGCCTTTTGCACCCTCTACATGGCGTTTTCAGCCCCAAAGGCGCCTTTTGACAGATGCCATCTGCCAGATGCCTTCTGCCGGACTGTCGGATGCCGTTTGCGGGATGCCTTCTGCCGAATGTCCTTGCACGCATCGGGCGGTTGGATACCGACTCGATTGTCGGCCAAGTAGATCCACGGATACGGGATTGGTGCACGTACATGATTGGTGTAAACCGGTCATGCACATGGTTCTGGCCAAACGGTTCGCCTCAGATGGTTGCAGTCAAACGGCTTACTTGGGGGCAAGTAAACCTTCTGCAATGCGCTAGATGGTTCGTTTGGGGGCAAGCAAACCTTATGACTGCAACCATCTGACTCGAACCCTCTACCGGCATACCAAGCCGAGCAAACACACTCGGAGAGCTCCTCTTCGAAGACAAACTCCACTACTCGCATGTCGGTGCAGGTTATATCGCGAAAGGTCCCTTTAGTTTGGTGCCTTTATTCTGGTCCCTTTGCCTAGTAAAGGGACCATCTATCAGGCGAAAAGCTGCGCCACATGGTCCCTTTGCACTCATAAGGGACCAGAGTGGAGGGACCAAACCAGAAGGACCATCTGTGAGAGAGCGGAAAGCACGGCCTAGCAGGCAGGAAGCAAGAAGGGGACGTGCGCCGAGCAGGCAGGCAGCAAGAAAGCGAAGTGGGCTTTGGCGGGCAGCAGTGCGAAGTAGGGGTTCGGTGCACAAATGGGCGGCACCGCGGAAGGTGGGCTTAGGTGCGGAAGGGGCGGATGGAGCCGTCGAGAAGCAGGCAACAGTAGCTGGTGAAGGCGGCGTCCGTGAGGGGGAGCTCGCCCACCGCAACTTCGAGGTCGCGGCCGCGCGGGGTGGTGCGGGCAACCTCGGCGGCGGGGCCAGACAAAGCGAGGATGCGGCGCTCGCGGCGGAAGGGGTTCGTGCGCTCGAGCAAGTACTCGCGGCCCTGACAGACCGCACGCAGCTTTTTCACCGTGAAGCTGGTCTGCTCCGCCGAAAAGTCGGGCCCGCGTACAGTAAAGCTGCGAGCGCCCGGGATGTGCTCGAAGGCGATGGTGGTGCCCGTCCCGGGCAGCAGCAGGCCCGTCGGTCTCACGCGGGCGATGACCTCGCCCGCGCCATCCACCAGCGCCCCATCGCGCCACACCCAGCGTTGCATCAGAGGAGCACCGCAATGATGGCGACAATGGTCATGAGCAACAGCATGGCGATGATCGGGATCGCGGTCTTCTGCGTCCGGGCCTCCAAAATGACGCGGGTAAACCAGCTCAAAGCCGCAATCTCCGAATGGCTGAGGTCATCGGAGTCATCGCTGTTCTCGCCCTCGAACTCGAGGATGGCCTTGCGCACGCCAGAGTTCTTGGAGGAGAACTGGGCAATCTTCAGCCCCTCGTGGTCCTCGACAATCCAGTCACCGCCGGCCTCGTTGATGAAGGCAAAGGTGCGCCCGTCCAGCGAGGCCTCCAAGCGCTTATCACGCTTGGGATTGCCCGCCAGACGGTAGACGCGGTCGTCTTCCAGGGTCACCGACGCGCCCAGGTCATCGAGGCCCAAGCGCCAGTGCTCGCCTTCCACATCTGCCGAGCGTTCCTGGAACATGCCCAACGACGCCGGCCCCTCCCCCACGAGGAGGACCGGGTTCTTGCGGTCGCTGCGGTCCCAGCTGGTGTAGTGCATTAGCAGCCAGCCAGGCGGGCAGCCAGGTAAGCCTCAAGCTCGTCGAGCTTGACGCGCTCCTGCTCCATCGAGTCACGCTCACGCACGGTGACCGCGTTGTCCTCGAGGGTGTCGAAGTCATAGGTCACGCAGAACGGCGTACCAATCTCGTCCTGGCGGCGGTAGCGGCGGCCGATGGCGCCAGAGACATCGAACTCCACGTTCCAGTTGGCGCGCAGCTTGTTGGCCAGCTCGCGGGCCGGGGTGGACAGCTCTTCCTTCTTCGACAGCGGCAGCACGGCCACCTTGACCGGAGCCAGACGGCGGTCCAGGCGCAGCACCACGCGCTTATCGGTACCGCCCTTGGCGTTCGGGGCCTCCTCTTCGTCGTAGGCATCGATAAGGAAGGCCATCATGGCGCGGCCCAGGCCGGCAGCCGGCTCAATAACGTACGGGGTCCAGCGCTCGCCAGCCTCCTGGTCAAAGTAAGACAGGTCCTCGCCCGAGCCCTTGGTGTGCACGGAAAGGTCATAGTCCGTGCGGTTGGCCACGCCCTCCAGCTCGCCCCACTTGGAGCCCTTGAAGTTATAGGCGTACTCGACGTCCACGGTGCGCTTGGAGTAGTGGGAGAGCTTCTCCTGCGGGTGCTCGTAGAGGCGCAGGTTCTCTTCCTTAATCCCCAGGTCGATGTACCAGTTGAAGCGGTCATCGATCCAGTACTGGTGCCACTCTTCATCCTCGCCCGGCTTGACGAAGAACTCCATCTCCATCTGCTCGAACTCGCGGGTGCGGAAGATGAAGTTGCCCGGGGTGATCTCATTGCGGAAGGACTTACCGATGTTCGCGATACCGAACGGCGGCTTCATACGCGCCGAGGTCATCACGTTCTTGAAGTTCACGAAGATACCCTGCGCGGTCTCCGGGCGCAGGTAGTGCAGGCCCTGCTCATCGTCGACCGGACCCAGGAAAGTCTTGAGCAGACCGGAGAAGGCCTTCGGCTCGGTCCAGTCACCCGGCTGGCCAGTCTCCGGATCATTAATATCCGCAAGGCCGTTCTCCGGCTCGTGGCCGTGCTTTTCCTCGTAAGCCTCGATCAGGTGGTCGGCGCGGTAGCGCTTACCGGTGTGCTTGGACTCCACCAGCGGGTCGGTGAAAACCTCGACGTGGCCGGAGGACACCCACACCTGGCGCGGCTGGATCACGGATGTATCGACACCCACGACGTCATCGCGGGACTGCACCATGTGGCGCCACCACTGGCGCTTGATGTTTTCCTTGAGCTCGACGCCAAGCGGGCCGTAGTCCCACGCAGAGCGGGAACCGCCATAAATTTCACCTGCCTGGTAGACCAAGCCGCGGCGCTTACACAGGCTGACGACGGTATCAATGACGGATGCCATAGCTAATGGGACTCCTCTGGTAGGGGACAGTCTTTATACAGTGCGGCCTAGTCTAGCGTGCCCCTCACCGCCGCGTGCCGTCACCCCAAAAGTGTGGTGCATTTTATACACATTTCCGCATTCTTCGGCTATAGTACCGATAGCTCTCTTTTAACTCTCCATCAATAGATATGACTGAAGGTGAATGGCGTGACCAACACCCAGAGCGAAGCTCTCCCTTTCGATCGTGCCGCGGCTGCCACCGTGATTAGCGCTTTGGATTCACCACTGCGCATCGATATCATTCAGCGCCTCTCCGAGCGCGACCACTACGTCCACGAGCTGGTGTCCGCGACCGGCAAATCGCAGCCGCTTATCAGCCAGCACCTGCGGGTTCTCAAGCGCGCGCAGATCGTCGACAGTGAGCGCACCGGCCGCGAGGTTCGCTATTCTCTGGTGGCGCCTAAGGTGCTGCCCTTGCTTCGCGACGCCTCACTGGCCACCGCTTAATGGAAGTGTGTTGATAAACTAGGGGCCATGTCCATCCACGACAGTATTCCCAAACTCGGTGCTCGCAATACCCGCCAGCGCACCGCCGTCGTTGAGGTCCTGCGTAGTCTCGACAAGTTCGTCTCTGCCAAGGACATTCACCAAGCGCTTATCGACGGTAACCAAAAAGTCGGCCTCACCACCGTCTATCGCACGCTCCAATCACTCTCGGAGATCGACGCTGTCGACGCGCTCCACATGCCCTCCGGTGAAACCCTCTACCGCCACTGCGAAAGCGATGCGCACCACCACCACCTGGTGTGCACCAAGTGCGGCCGCACCGAAGAAATCGACGGCGGCCCTATTGAAGAGTGGGCCTCCTCGGTAGCCAAGAAGCACGACTTCGAGCTGACCGGCCACGATGCCGAAATCTTCGGCATCTGCGCCGAGTGCCGCGCCCGAAACTAAGGCCCGAAATCAGGGTTTCGGGCGTTAGAAACGATGCTGGCTACTTGACGCCGCCGAAGCGGCGGTCGCGCCGCGCGTACTCCTCCACCGCGGCAAACAAGTCTTCCGGAGTGAAATCCGGGAAGAGCTTGTCCTGGTAAATCATCTCTGCATAAGCCGACTGCCAGAGCAGGAAGTTGGAGGTGCGCTTCTCACCGGAGGGGCGCAAGAACAGATCCACGTCCGGCATATCGGGGTCATACATCACCGAGCTCACCGTCTTCTCGTTGATGGAGCGCGGGTCCAGCTCGCCGCGGGAGACTTGCTCGGCGAGTTCCCGGATGCCGTCGACAAGCTCGGCGCGCCCACCGTAATTCACGCACATCACCAGGGTCATCGTGGTGTTGTCCTTGGTGAGCTCCTCGGCGGCCTCGAGCTCCTTGATAACGGAGCGCCACAGGCGCGGGCGGCGGCCGGCCCACACCACGCGCACTCCTCTCTCGTTGAGCCAGTGGCGCTGGCGGCGCAGCACGTCGCGGTTAAAGCCCATGAGGAAGCGGACTTCCTCCGCGCTGCGGCGCCAGTTTTCCGTGGAGAAGGCGTAGGCGGACAGGTAGGGAACGCCGAGGGAAAGACAGGCATCGACGACATCGAGAAGCACGGCTTCCCCGCGCCGGTGGCCTTCGGTGCGCTTCATGCCGCGCTCCTCCGCCCAGCGGCCGTTGCCGTCCATGACCAGTGCGATGTGGCGCGGCAGGAACTCCTGCGGGATAGCGGGCGGATGAAGGACTCGGTTCGGGTCAGGCGTAATCACGGATTACAGTCTACTGTTCCATGATCCCCAGCGCGCCAACGCTTCGCTCAAGATGCCATTGCAGGTGGGCGCGGGTGAGGCGATGGGCCTCTTGGGCTTGGGCGTTCGTCGGCTGGCTGGGGTGATCGTGAGCGATAAGCCACATGTGGTGCAGGGTTTCCGGGTCCACCTCGGCGGCTCCCGGCGGGCGGCATTGGTGGCAGGCAGCTCCGCCCACGGCCGGGTGGAAGGCGTGGTGGGGGCCGGGCCTTTGGCACTGGGCGCAATCGAAAAGGCTGGGTGCCCAGCCGGCGTGGGACATGGCTTTGAGGAGGAATGCGTCGAGAAGCATGAGCGGATCTCCGTGCTGGAGTTGGTTGAGGATATCGACGCAGGCATCGTAGAGGTAGGGGTCCCCGGGGGCATCGGCGGCGGCGAGGCGCTCGGCGGATTCGAGGGCGGCGCAGGCGGCGGTGTAGCGCTCGTAGTCCTCGATGATGCGCGCGCCGAAGTAGTCAACGGTATCGGCTTGGGAGATGGTGTAGAGGTTGCGGCCGGGATACAGCTGCACGTCGAGGTTGACAAAGAGCTGCAGGCGCGAGCCGAAGCGCGATTTGGCGCGGCGAACACCCTTGGCCACCCCGCGCACGAGGCCGTGGTAGCGGGTCAAGAGCACGATGATGCGATCTGCCTCGCCGAAATCATAGGTGCGGATGACGAGGGCGCGGTCGCGGAAATTCTCGCGCATGTAGAAGCTCGCCAGCTCTTAGAAGCCCAGGCGGCCCAGCGCCTTCGGGTCCGATTGCCAGTTCTTCAAAACCTTAATGCGCAGGTCAAGGTAGACGTTCTGGCCCAGCAGCTGGATGATTTCCTTGCGGGCGGTGCCCACGATGCGGCGGAAGCGGCGGCCATCCTTGCCCTCGATGATGCGCTTTTGGCCGGGGCGCTCCAGGTAGAGGATGGCGTGGACGTTGAGGACGTCTGGGCGTTCCTGGCTGGGCAGGATCTCATCGACCTCGACGGCGACGGAGTGCGGGAGCTCGTACTTCAGGCCGGACAGCGCGGACTCGCGGATCAGCTCGGCGATGCGCTTGGACTGGTCTTCGTCGGTGACATGGTCATCGGGGTAGAACTTGGGGCCTTCGGGGAGGTGGTCCACGATGACCTGGGTCAGCTCATCCAGCTGCACGCGCTCGGTGGCGGAAACTGGGATGACCACGGCATCGGGGTTCTCTTCGGCGAGCAGCTCATGCAGGGCGAGCAGCTGGGCGCCGACTTGGTCCTTGGATGCTTTATCCAGCTTGGTGACGATGCCGATGATGGGGGTCTTCGGGGCGACCTTACGCACGTTCTCCAGGATCCAGCGATCACCGGGGCCAATTTTTTCATCCGCGGGGATGGTCAGGCCGATGACGTCGACGTCGGCGTAGGTGTCTTTGACGACCTCGTTGAGTCGCTCGCCGAGCAAGGTGCGCGGGCGGTGCAGGCCGGGGGTGTCGACGAGGACGATTTGCGCATCCTCGCGGTGGACCAGGCCGCGGATGGGGTGGCGGGTGGTTTCCGGCTGGTCAGCCGTGATGGCGATCTTCTGCCCCACCAGCGCGTTGGTCAGGGTGGACTTGCCGGTGTTGGGACGGCCGACGAAGGACACGAAGCCGGAGTGGAAGCCCTCGGGCGTGTCGGTGTACTGCGAATAGTCGGCGGGGTTGGCTTCGCCCTCGGCTGGTAGGTCGGCGAAGGCGGCATCGAAATCAGTGCTCATATTGCCTCATATCATAACGCAACAGCTGCCGAGTCCCGTTCTTGTTGTAAAGCGCTGCTCTGACTCTCGACGTGCGGCCCCGAGAGCTTCCTGCCGATGCACCGGCAGATGGTCCTTGTAGTTTGGTCCTTCTACTCTGGTCCCTTCTCTGTGCAAAGGGACCATCTGGTGCCGGTTTTCGCGTGCTAAATGGTCCCTTTAGTGTGCGAAGGGACCAGACTAAAGGGACCTTCTGCACTTTCGCGGAGTTTATCCGCCCTGCAGAGGGTTCCAGTCAGACGGTTCTAGTCATAAGGTTTCTTTGCCCCCAAACGAACCATCTAGAGGCCTCCAGAAGGTTTGTTTGCCCCCAAGAGAACCTTCTGACCCGAACCATGTGAGTAGAACCTTATAGCTGGAAACGACATCGTTGAAGGTGGGCCGCGAAAGCAGCAACGAGGTGCGGGTGAAGGTTGGTGGCGCGAGGTTATCCGCCGCATGGCGACTGCGAAAAAGCTTGCGCCACATGGCATCTTGCAAACGGCATCTTCCGAAAGGCGTCTTTGGTAGGAAAAACGCCATCTGGACGCCGCAAAAGGCGTTTTCAGGAGTGAAAACGCCTTCTGACAGATGCCTTCTGCGGGATGCCATTTGCCGGACGCCTTTTGCGGGGCTAAGGATCAGACTGGCGCGCGAGACCAAGCAAAACCAAGGATCAGGCTGGTGCGCGAGACCAAGAAAACCAGACAGAGCCCAAGGCTGCAAAGGCGCGCGGGCAGCGAAAGAGGCGTGAAAGCTAGAGCTCCGTGACCTGGAACTGCAGCTGCGGGTGAGCGAAGACGTCCTGCGACTCGATGAGCAGCAGTTCCTGGGAATCCGCCTCGTAGGTGTTCTGCAGCAAGTCGAAGACGGAAGACGCGGTGCGCTTGAGCGCTTCCTTCGCATCATGCGTCTCCACGTAGTGGCCGGTGAAAAGCGAGGCCGTGACATCGCCCGAGCCGTTGCGCTTGAACGGCAGCTTGGGGGTGGTAACCAGGAAGGCGCGCTCGCCATCAACGGCGAGCATCTCAATCTCGTCCTCGCTGGTCTCTGGGCGCTGCACCGAGGTCACCAGCACAGTCTTCGGTCCGATCTCCTGAGCGCGCTTCACCGCGGCGAGGGTCTGCTTCAAGGTGCCGACCTCGGAGTCCGTCAAGTAGCCCAGCTCAAACTGGTTCGGGGTGATGATGTCCGCGACGGGAACGACCTTATCGCGCAGCAGCGGCGGGATTTCATCGGAGACGAAGCAGCCGGACTTGGCGTTGCCCATCACCGGGTCGCAGGCATAGAGGGCACTCGGGTTAACCGCCTTGATGCGGTTCACGGCATCCACGATGGCGCCGGCGATGTCCGGGCCGCCCTGGTAGCCAGACAAAATCGCATCAATGCGCGGAAAGGCGCCGCGCTTCTCGATGCCGTCCACAATCGCCGTGACCTCTTCCGCCGGGATCATCGGCCCGCCCCAATCGCCATAACCGGTGTGGTTGGAGAAGTTCACCGTGTGAATCGGCCACACCTCATGGCCAGCGCGCTGAAGTGGAAAGACTGCTGCGGAGTTGCCCACGTGGCCGAAGGTGACGTGGGACTGAATGGAGAGGATGTTCATAATCCCCTATTGTGCTACGCCCCACGCAGCACCTCAACGATTGGCCTCATTTAAGCAAACGAACTGCCTGTGTTTGGCCGCAACTGACACAGGCGGTGGGCCCACCCGCATCCGGATTACAGACCGCCGCCGGGGACTTCCTTATCCAGCTCGGCGCGCTCGGCCGCATCCGGGAAGGCCTTCGGGCCAGAAGGCTTGGGCTGGTAGCTCACGCCGCGTGCTGCCAAGTCCTCGTACCAGTCCGCCAGCAGCTCATTCTGCAGGCCAAACATTTCCTTTTCCTCCGCCGCAGTCGTGTGGTCATAGCCCAGCAGGTGCAGGCAACCATGCACGGTGAGCAGAGCCAGCTCGTGGCCCAGTGAGTGGCCGGCGGCCGTGGCCTGGCGCTGAGCGAACTCCGGGCAAAGCACGATATCGCCCAGCATCGCAGGTCCGGCCTCCACCGCGTCGGGGCGGCCAGCCGTAGCACCCGGGGTGAGCTCATCCATGGGGAAGCTCATCACGTCGGTCGGGCCCTCCAGATCCATCCAGCGCACGTGCAACTCCGCGATGGTATCCAGATCCACCGCGGTAATCGTGCACTCGGCATCCGGATTCACGTCGAGGCGGCCGAGGGCGTAGGAGCAGACGTCGATCAGCATCTCCTCGTTGACGCCGTCATAACCGGACTCGTTAATAAACTCGATGCTCATTTCTTCTCCTCCTGCTCAGCAAAGTTATCGTAGGCCTCCACGATGCGCCCGACCAGCTGGTGGCGCACCACATCAGCAGAGCCCAGCTCCGCGAAGTGGATATCCGGCACACCCTTCAGGATGCGGCGAACCAGACGCAGTCCGGAGACCTGGCCACCGGGCAAGTCCACCTGGGAAATATCGCCGGTCACCACGATGGTGGAGCCAAAGCCCAGGCGCGTCAGGAACATCTTCATCTGCGCCGGGGTGGTGTTTTGGGCCTCGTCGAGGATGACGAAGGCATCGTTGAGCGTGCGGCCACGCATATAGGCCAGGGGTGCGACCTCAATGATGCCGGCCTCCATGAGCTTCGGAATCATCTCCGGATCGATCATGTCCCGCAAAGCGTCGTACAGCGGGCGCAGGTAAGGGTCGATCTTGTCGTTGAGGGTGCCGGGCAGAAAGCCCAGCTTCTCCCCCGCTTCAACTGCCGGGCGGGTCAAGATAATGCGGCTGACCTGCTTGGCGCGCAGGGCCTGCACCGCCTTGGCCACCGCCAGGTAGGTCTTACCGGTACCGGCCGGACCGATACCGAAGACAATCGTGTTCTCATCGATGGCCTGCACGTAGCGCGACTGCCCAAGAGTCTTCGGCCGCACAGCCTTACCGCGGCGCGAGACAATATCGGCCGCGAGCGTCTCAGACACGGAAGCGGGAGCATCCACCGTGACAAGGTCCAGAGTGTGCTTAACGGTATCGGTGCTCACCGGATGCCCACGGCGGGCAATCGCCTCGAGCTCCTCTAAGACCTTGCGTGCGCGGGCCACCTCATAGTCCGGGCCGGCGGCGGTGACTGTGGTGCCGCGAGCGAAAAGGTCCACGCCCACGAGGTTGCCCAAAACGCGCAGGTTATCGTCCGCCGGACCGAGCACCGTGGCGAGGTAGGCGGAATCGAGATCAAACTTGGTGGTGATAATAGGCACGCCCAAAAGGCTACCAGCGCGCGGTCAGGGTGCCGATGCTGGCCAACGCCACCATGCTTGCCGACGCCGTCCGCAACACCTCCGGCCCCAACTTGATCGCCGTCGCACCGGCGTCCTGTAGGCGGGCTAGTTCCTCCGCGCCGATGCCGCCCTCCGGGCCCACCAGCAGGTAGATGGTCTCGGCGGAGTCGAGGTCAGCAAGATCCTTGAGCCGAGCCTCGGCGTCCTCGTGGAGGACCAGCGCGCGAGCACCGGAGATTTCCTGGCACAGCTGGCGGGTGGTCAGCGGGCCGCGCACGGCGGGCACGCGCGCGCGGCGCGATTGCTTAGCGGCCGCCACGGCAGCAGATTCCCACTTGGCTAGCGCCTTCGGGGCCTTCTTGGCATCCCACTTGGACACGCAGCGGTCTGCCTGCCAGGCGATGATCTCATCCGCGCCGGCCTGGGTGGCCAGGTCGACGGCCAACTCGGCGCGCTCCGATTTCGGGATGGCCTGGACCACGACCACCCGTGGGGAGGGCTCGGGGAGGATTACGAGGTCGTCGACAAGCGCGGCCAGCGTGTCCTTGCCCTGCGTATCGGTGATGGTGGCGGTGGCGCGGCGCCCGGACCCATCGATCAGGGCCAGGTGCTCCCCTGGTCCCATGCGCTTGACGGTGACCGCGTGGCGGCCCTCCGCGCCATCGAGGCCCACGGGCTGGCCGACCTCGGCGAGGGACAGGTCCGGGTGGAGGAAGACGGGCAGAGACATTAGCGGCGGAACTTGCCTCGGAGGCGGGTAAAGAGGGATTCGCCCTGGTTGTCACCGGCGCGGTGCACCTCGGTGCCACCGTGGCCAGCGGCGCGGACCTTCTCCAGGGCCTCGCGGGTCTTCTTATCCAGGACCGTCGGGATCACCACATCCACGTGGGCGTGCAGGTTGCCAAAGCCATCGGTGCGCAGGCGCGGCATGCCCTTGCCCTGGAGGGTGATGGACTCGCCCGGCTGGGTGCCCGGCGCGATATCGATGGTGAGCTCCTCGCCGTCGAGCTGCTCGACGGTGCAGGAAGAGCCCAAAGCTGCATCCACCATGGGCACGCGAACCGTCAAGTGCAGGTCATCGGCATTGCGCTCAAAGACGGGGTGCGGCTCGGTGTGCACCTCAACGTACAGGTCACCAGCGGGGCCGCCGCCGTGGCCGACCTCGCCCTGGGAAGCCATGCGGATGCGCATGCCATCACCAATGCCGGCGGGGATATTCACCGTAATATCGCGACGCTTGCGCACGCGGCCATCGCCGCCGCAGTGGCCACAAGGATCGGTAACGACTTCGCCGAAGCCGTAGCACTTCGGGCAATCGCGGGTGGTCATCATGTTGCCCAGCATGCTGCGCTGGACCTCCTGAACCTGGCCCATGCCGCCGCAGTGATCACAGGTCACCGGCTTGGACTTGGACTCGGAACCGGTTCCCTCACAGCGGTCACAGATCACAGCGGTATCGACCTTAACCTGCTGCTTCACGCCGCTATAGGCCTCCTCGAGGGTAATGGTGGTGCGCAGGAGCGCATCATCGCCCGGCTGCACGCGGGAACGCGGACCGCGGGAGGCAGCTCCCCCGCCGAAGAACTCGGCGAAGATATCCCCGAGGCCGCCGCCACCGAAACCACCAAAGCCGCCGCCCTGGGCTGCGCGCTCCTCCATGGGGTCACCACCCATGTCCACAACCCGGCGCTTCTGCGGATCCAGCAGAACCTCCTGTGCAAGGGAAGCCTCGCGGAACTTCTCCGCGGCCTCGTCATCGCCCGGGTTCACGTCCGGGTGGTACTTGCGCGCCAGCTTGCGGTAGGCCTTCTTAATCTCGGCATCCGACGCCGACTTTTCTACACCAAGAATGCCGTAGTAGTCACGAGCCACGTACTGTCATCCTTCTATATCTCGTTGATGCTAAATCTAATCCGACGGGCCAGCTTACTCGCCCGCCAGAATTTCACTCACATAGCGTGCAACGGCAGAGACCTTGGAGATTGTTCCCGAGTAGTCCATATACGTCGGCCCCACCACACCGAGCCCGCCGAGTGCTGCGGCCTCCGAGCCGGTGCCGAATCCATAGCGCGTGGCCACGACGGAGGTTTGGCGCAGCTCATCGGCCTCGTTTTCCTCGCCGATGGAGACCGAAACATTGCCCAGGTCTGGCACGCGCGCCAGCAATTTCAGCACCACGACCTGCTCTTCCAGGGCCTCGATGATCGACGGCAGGCCCTCGGGCAGGGCCACGCGGGTGAGGTTAGAGGTTCCCGCCATGATCAGGCGATCGGAGGGCTGTTCGACGAGGGTCTCAATCAGCGTGGTGGCTGCTTTGAGGAGGTGGGGGCGGATGTCGGCTGGGGAGTCGTCGACAAGCGCGGCCAACTCCGCCGAGGCATCGGTGAGCGTCTTACCCTCCAGGGCGGTGTTGAGGATATCGCGCAGGCGGTGGGTCTGCTCGGGGTCGATGACGTCATCGAGCTCCACATTGCGCTGATCGACGCGCCCATTATCCGTAATGAGCACCAGCAGCAGTCGCACCGGTGACAAAGCTACGACCTCGCAGTGCTTGACGCGGGAGACTTTGAGGTTGGGCATCTGCACCACGGCAGCTTGCTTGGTCACTTGGGCCAGCAGCTGGACCGAACGGCGCAGGACGTCTTCCAAATCGACGCCGCCTTCGAGGAAGGTGAGCATGGCGCGGCGCTCGGCCTTGGAGAGCGGCTTGACGTCGTGGAGCGTGTCGACGAACTGGCGGTAGCCCTTCTGCGTGGGCACGCGCCCGGAGCTGGCGTGTTCTTGGGCGATGAGGCCTTCGGCTTCGAGCACGGCCATGTCATTGCGAATCGTCGCCGAGGACACGCCCAGCTGGTAGCGCTCGAGCAGGGCCTTGGAGCCGACCGGCGATTGCGAGGCGATGTAGTCCGCGACGATGGCGCGCAGGACTTCTTGGCGGCGGGCATCGGTGGAGCTAGACATGTCTTTAAGGCTATCCGTTCTGGCGGTCAGGGGTGGAAAAGCTGTGGAAATCAACGACTACGGGCAGGTAGTTCACCGCCGCTTCCAAGTGGTTCTACTCAAATGGTTCGGGTCATACGGTTTACCTGTGCCCAAACGAACCTTCTTGCAGCCCAAGGAAGGTTTGTTTGCCCCCCAAACAAACCTTCTGACTGGAGCCTTTTCACTGGAACCATCTACGAGGGTCGAAGCCAGCCGCTAGTGGGCCAGCTGATGCGGACTTGGAGGCCGGCCCGCAGGTGGGGCAAGCCGCTAACGAGCGGTGTCTTCAGCCACAAGGAGGTCGGTGATGATCCCGTCCGCGAGCAGGCGGCCCGCCTTGGTCACGCGGAGGCGGCCGTCACAAAGCTCGAGCAGGCCGCGCTCAATAAAGCGCGCGGCCACGGGCTCGGCGGCCGGCGCGAGCCAGGACGCCGGGATGCCCTCGCGCAGGCGCAGGCCCAGCATGATGCGCTCGGTGTGGCGGTCGGCGGCGCTGAGCTGCTCGCGCTCCTTGATGGGCAGCTCCCCCTCGCCGACGGCCTTGATGTAAGTCCGCGGGTTCTTCACGTTGAAGAAGCGCTCGTTGCCCAGGTGCGAATGCGCGCCCGGGCCCGCGCCCCACCAATTGCCGTCCATCCAGTAGATGCGGTTGTGCTGGCACTCCCCGCCCGGCTTGGCCCAGTTGGACACCTCATACCACTCGAAACCCTCGGCTTCGAGCGTGGAGGAGATCATCTCATAGCGCCGGGCCAGCACGTCCTCATCCGGGGCCGGAAGCAGACCCTTCGATACCTTGCGGGCCATACGCGTGCCATCTTCCACGATGAGCGAATACGCGCTGATGTGATCCACCCCGGTCTCCAAGGCACGCTCCAAGGTCAGGGCCACATCCGCATCTTCTTCTGTCGGCGTGCCATAAATCATGTCCAAGTTGACGTGCTCGAAGCCCGCATCGATGGCTTCGCGCGCCGCATCGAAGGCCCGGCCCGGCGTGTGGGCTCGCTCCAACACGGCGAGCACCCCCGGGGAGGCGGATTGCATGCCCAGGGAAAGGCGGGTGAAGCCGGCGTCGAGAAGCCCAGCGAAGTACTCCGGCGAGGTGGATTCCGGGTTGGATTCCGTGGTGACCTCCGCGTCCGGGGCGAGGCCGAAGGTGTCGCGAACCTTCGACAAGACACGGCCCAGGCCGTCGGCGCCCAGCAGGCTCGGCGTGCCACCGCCAATAAAAACCGTCTCGGCCTCGCGCCCCACCTGGGCCGCCGCCATCTCCAGTTCCTTCTCCAGAGCAGCCAGATAATCGCTGGTCAGGTCCCCTCCCAGCTCACCCGGGGTATAGGTGTTGAAGTCGCAGTAGCCGCAACGGGAGGCGCAGAAAGGAACGTGAATGTAGAGACCAAAGGGATCCATGGGAACAAAGTATCCGACAGCGCCGTTAAAGCGGTAGTCTATAGTGCAGATTTGCAACCCCGATAGTGAAGAAAGGCCTCTTTTAAGTGGAACCTCCGAGTCGATGTCCCCGCCGCCTCCCTAAGGCGGTGGGGTAAGCCGTGTTATCTGCCATCCTGATGATTGTGGCGGGTTTCGCCGTCATCGCTCTCATTATCGTGGCCAACGCCTACTTCGTGGCGCAGGAATTCGCCTTCATGTCGGTGGACCGCACGCAGCTGCGCCAGCGCGCAGCGACTGGGGATAAGCCCGCGGAGCGCGCCTTAAAGATCACGCAAAAGACATCCTTCATGCTCTCCGGCGCGCAGCTGGGTATCACGATTACCGGCCTGCTCATCGGTTATGTGGCCGAGCCCCTCGTGGGCCAAGGCCTGGGCCAGCTGCTGGGCGGCGTGGGCGTGCCCACGGGTGTATCCGTCGCGGTAGGCACCGTGGCGGCGCTTGCTATTTCGACGGTTCTCACCATGCTCTTCGCCGAGCTCTTCCCGAAGAACTACACCATCGCAGCCCCCATGAAGTCAGCGCTGTGGCTGTCCGCATCGACGATGTGGTACCTCAAGATTTTTGGCTGGCTCATCCACTTCTTCGAGTATTCCTCCAATGCCCTGCTCAAGTTATTCGGCATCGAGCCGGTGGAGGATGTCGATTCTTCTGCCACCACCGATGACTTGGAGTCCATCGTCGATGCCTCCCACGAGGCCGGCGACTTGGATGAGGACACCTACCTGGTGCTCGACCGCCTCCTCGACTTCCCCGAACACGACGTGGGACACGCCATGATTCCGCGCTCGCGCGTGGATGTCATCGAGCCCGAAACCACCATCGGCGAGGTGCGCGAGATGATGTCGGAGAACCACACCCGCTACCCCATCATCGACGATGAACACAATCCCATCGGCGTGGTGCACCTCTACGACGTGCTGGGCACCGAGCTGCCCGCGGCCACCCCGGCCCGCGAAATCATGAAGGCCCCCGTGGTGGTGCCGGAGCTCATGCCGCTTCCCGACGTCGTCACGGAGCTTCGCGACGCCGACGAGAAACTCGCCTGCGTCATCGACGAATACGGCGGCTTCGTCGGCATCGTGACCATGGAGGACTTGGCCGAGGAAATCCTCGGCGATGTCACCGACGAGCACGACCTCGAAGAAACCGAGGAAATCACTGAGCAGGACGAGACGCACTGGATCGTCGACGGTGACACGCCCATCGACGAGGTGGAGCGCGCCATCGGCCACGACCTGCCAGAGGGCGATTTCGAAACCGTCGCCGGCCTGCTCATCGCTCATTCCGGCACGCTGCCGGAGGAAGGCGAAGAGCTTTCCATCGAGCTTGAGGCCGAGCCGGAAGACTGGGTCGATGGCGACGAAGCCCCCATCCGCACGCTCAACGTGCGCGTCGAGGAAATCGACCGCCACGTCCCCTCCGTCCTATCACTCGAGCTGGTGGAGGAATTCCCGGAAGGAGAAGATGACTAATGACTGATACCTGGTGGTTTAACCTCATCGTCACCCTGCTCATCATCGCTGCTTCCGCGTTCTTCGTGGTCATCGAGTTCTCCCTCATGGGCGCTCGCCGCAACCGCTTGGAAGAAACCGCGGAGTCCTCAGCGGCCTCGCGTGCGGGCCTGCGCTCGCTCAACGAGCTGACCATCATGTTGGCCGGCGCGCAGCTGGGCATTACCGCCGCGACGTTCGTCCTTGGTGCGGTGACCAAGCCCTGGGTCCATCACCTCCTGATGAGCCCACTTGAGGCGCTGGGCCTGCCGTTGGGCGTTGCGGACGTCGTCTCCTTCCTCCTTGCGCTGTTCGTCGTGACCTTCCTGCACTTGGTCATCGGTGAGATGGCGCCAAAGTCCTGGGCCATTGCCCACCCGGAAACGGCTCTGCAGCTCATCGCGGTCCCTGCTCGCGGCTTCATTTGGCTCTTCCGCCCGCTGCTGATCTGGATTAACAAGATGGCCAACAAGCTGGTCCGCATGACTGGTGAAGAACCTGTGGACCGCGCCGGTGCAGCCGGCTACGACGCAGAAACCTTGCGCCATCTGGTCGAGCACTCGCGCCTGACGGGCACGCTTGACGACGACTCCGCGAACCAGATCACCGGCGTCATCGAGCTGGAAGCCTCCACCGCGGCCCAGTTGGCCCGCGAGCACGGCTCGGAAATCCTGCCGCTTTCCTCCGATGCCACCGTGGCCGAGCTCCACGAGCTCGTAGTACGCAAGTCCATCATGCGCGTGCTGGTCTACCCGCGTACCTCGCGCATCCCCCGCATCGTCCATGTGCGCGACACCCTGTTGGCGGACCCGGAAACTCCGGTGCTAGATTTCTCGCGCCCCGCACTGGCGGTGGGCTCCTCCTCCACCGTGCAGAAGACGCTGGACCAGATGCGCGCCCGCAATGAGCAGCTCGTCGTCGTGGGCAAGCCCACCAAGGACAAGACGGTGTGGATCCTCACCTGGGATGACATCATGGGCCAGCTGTGGCCGCAGATTACGGAGCAGCTGGACCAGGCCGTGCCGGCGTCGAAGAACCCGGGGGTCTAGCGCTTACGCGCTAAACGGGGGAACACGAAGCTAAGCGTGACACGGAAAGCTAGGCGTGGCACACGAAGCTAGACGTGACACGCTAACAGCGAAAAGCGCCACCGAGAGAGGGAATCTCGGTGGCGCTTTTCTTAGGTAATCCTTGTGTGTTGGCAACAAGGAAGTCTGTGATGCGGCGACTAGGCAGTCGTGGCGGCCTTCTTCTGACGCTTGGCGCGCACACGGGCAACAACGGCGTCGATACGCGCGCGCTCCTCCAGGAAGGGCGGCGGGTTATGCCCGCGCATGGTGCGCACGAAGGCGGGGTGTGCCTCAACGACGGTGTGGCGCCAGGCCTGCACTGCAATGAGCGCGGACTCGCCGGCGCGCTTGTACAGGTTCGGCAGGGAGACCACATCGAGGTTGCGGGCCACGGCGTCGGTTTGCGCCAGCACGTACTCAACCAGCTCGCGCAGGTAGGCGGCCACCGCGGCGGTGCGGCCGCGCAGGGTTTCTGCCAGCTCCGAAACCACAACGGGCGGGCCGGAGATGGGCAGGCCCTCAGCGAGCGCGCGGGCGGTAAGCTGCTTCGGTTCCTCAACGTCGTTGTCGCCGGAGGAGGCAGCCGAGATGGTGCCGGACTTCAGCCCGGAGACCAGCGCGTGGCGCAGGCCGATGAGTTCGCCGACACAACGCCCGGAATCCACGCGGGCGTCCTCGACGATGTCCCCCAGCTCAGCCAAGCAGTCGAGGGAGAGTTCATCATCCCAGTCCTCGATGGCCTCGATGAGGTGCTCAATGTAGTCAACGACTTCGTCGCCGATGTTATAGATTTCTTGGGTCAGCTCACGGTGGCGCAGCTCGGCTGCGATTTTGTGCATAGGCTGCCCTTTCCGCGAGAACCTCTAGTTGAGGTTTAGAGTTTTTCTGACCCCGCTGACTCTATTAGAGATTCTCCCGTGGGTCTGCGCGACACTCCGAAGGAATTCACAGACTCCATCCAGCCTTATTTCTTGCCGGCGTAGAGGCGCTCAATGTCCGCTGCGTAGCGCTGCGCCACGACATAGCGCTTCACCTTCATCGTGGGGGTGAGTTCGTTGCTTTCCTCGGTGAGGTCCTGGTCGAGGATGACGAACTTCTTAATGCCCTCGGCGTGGGAGACCGTAGCGTTGACCTGGTTGATGGCGTCCTGAATATCCGCGCGCAGTGCCGGATCAGCAGCTACCTCACGCATGCCCTTGGTCGCGGAAATGTTGTGATCGGCCTTCCAGCGCTTGAGCGCGTCCTCATCGAGGGTGAGCAAGACGCCGATGAAGGGTTTGCCGTCGCCGACCACCATGGCCTGGGAAATCAGCGGGTGGGAGCGCAGGATATCTTCCATCGGCCCCGGCGAGACGTTCTTGCCGCCGGCGGTGACGATGAGGTCCTTCTTGCGGCCGGTGATAACGAGCTTGCCGTCCTCATCGATTTCACCCAGGTCGCCGGTGTTGTACCAGCCGTCCTGCAGGGAGTTCTCGGTGGCTTCCTCGTTCTGCCAGTAGCCCTTGAAGACGATATCTCCCTTGATCATGATTTCGCCGTCGTCGTTAATGCGCAGCGTCGTTCCACCCAGCGGCGGGCCGACGGTACCGATGGACTGGTCCACGAAGTCCACGGCGGCAGCCGCTGCGGTCTCCGTCAGGCCATAGCCCTCGTAGATGGTCACGCCGATGCCGCGGTACCAGTGCAGCAAGTCCTGCGAGATGGCCGAACCACCGGAGATGCAGTACTTGACCTCGCCGCCCATCGCCTGGCGGATGGCGGAATAGACCAGCTTGTCAAAGGCCTTGTGCTTGGCCTTGAGGACTCGGTTAGGCCCCTCCGGAGTATCCAGCGCCTTGGAGTATTCGATGGCGACCTTTTCAGCTTGGTCGAAGATTGCACCCTTGAATGCGGAGGAGGCGTGGGCCTTCGCGGACGCGCCGTTGCGTACCTTCTCAAACACGCGCGGCACGCCGAGGATCAGGTTCGGGCGGGAGCGCGCGAATTCGATGGTGATGGTGCCGAAATCGGACCAGTGGTTCTGGGAGGCACCGCCGATGGTGACCGCCAGTGACACCGCGCGGCTAAAGACGTGTGCCAAAGGCAGGAAGGTCAAAACGTGCGCACCCGGCACGGCGATGGCACCAATGGGGTTGGTCAGCAGGCCGCGCGCCTCTGCCAGCCAATTGCGGTGGGTCAGCATGCAGCCCTTGGGGCGACCGGTGGTGCCAGAGGTGTAGACCAGCGAGGCGACGTCATCGGTGTTCGTGGCTTCGATGCGCTGGTCGACGGTGTCGTCGCTGATGTCGCGTCCCTCAAACTTCAGCGTATCGATGGCCGAAGAGTTAATCTCTAGCACGCGGCGCAGCTGGGAGGGCGAGCCGTGCAGCTGCGGGGTGCCATCCTCCTGCAGCTTCAGGTGCTTAACCAGCTCGGAGTGCTCGCGGGTTTCCGTAATGGCGAGGATCGCGCCGGAATCCTCAATGATCCACTGGACCTGTGACATCGATGAAGACGGGTACACCGGAACGGAGATAGCACCGGCGGCCCAGATGGCATAGTCCAACAGGGACCACTCGTAGCGGGTGGTAGAAATAAGAGCCACGCGGTCTCCCTGCTCCACGCCGAAAGCGATGAGGCCCTTGGCCACCGCGTAGACCTCTTCCACGAACTCTTTGGCCGTGACGTTGACCCACTCGTAGTTCGCGGGGCGGGTAAACAGCACGCCATGTGGGCGGGCGTGTGCCGTAGCCATCATGGCGGTAAGGCAGGTCTCCCCGTCTTTGATCTCGAACTCCGCTTTCGTATGCGCTTCATTCAAAGTCACAGTTGTGTCCTTTCCCACAAAAATTAAATTCCAGCCCACTCTACCAACCGGATTTCTCCCGCGCGCAGGGAGGGCGTGGCACAATTGGGGGATGTGACTACCCGTGATCTGCTTCAAGAACTTGCCCAACGCCACGGCGTGGCCTGCGAGTACACCGCCCAGAACGGACAGCCCGTGTACGTCAGCGAGGAAACAATTACCTATACGCTGCGCGCACTCGGCGTCTCTATCTCCGACCGTCCGGACGATGAGGAGCTAACCCAAGCCCTGTTCGAGGATTATCTCGAGCGCGCCTCCCGCCCGCTGCCGCCGTGCGTGGTGGCCCGCGAGGGTGCCGAAAAGTCTTTCGTCGTCCACGTCCACGACGGCGACCCCGTCACCGTCACCATCGAGCTGGAAAACGGCGAGACGCGGCCGACTTACCAGGATCCGAACAACGCCCCGGCTGCCGACGTCGCCGGAACCATGTGGGGCGAGGCCAGCTTCCACGTCCCCGGTGACCTGCCCTTAGGTTTCCACAAGCTGCACTTATCCTCGCCCGGCATCGGCGAACACGAATGCCCGCTCATCGTCGTGCCGAACCATCTGAGCACAGCAGATCGCTTCCTCGAGCGCCCCGCCGCGGGCGCGATGGCGCAGTTGTATTCGGTGCGCTCCGAGAAGTCCTGGGGCATGGGCGATTTCGGAGATCTAGCCGAGCTCGCGGAGGTACTGGCTCCGGATTATGACTTCCTCCTTATCAACCCGCTGCACGCGGGCGAGCCAATCCCGCCTGTGGAGGATTCGCCCTACCTGCCCACCACGCGGCGTTTCATCAACCCGATTTACATCCGCATCGAGGATATTCCGGAGCTGAAACAGCTCAGCCCGGAGCTTCAGGAGGACGTCGCCGAGCTCGCCGCCGAGTTCCGCGAGCGCAACCGGTCTGCCGAAGAGATCGACCGCGATTCCATCTTCGAGGCCAAGCTGCAGGTGCTGCAGGAGCTCTTCAACCAGGGAATGACCCCGGAGCGCCGCACCGCCTTCAGCGAGTACCAGCGCCGCGAGGGCCGCGGCCTGCGCAATTTCGCGCTGTGGTGTGCAGAGACTGAACTCTCGCGCCACAGTGGTCGCCGCCACGCGCTGAGCCTCGACGTCAACGACTTAGCCGAGTTCTATTCCTGGCTGCAGTTCCTCTGCGATGAGCAGCTGGATGCCGCCCAGCGCCGCGCGCTCGACGCCGGCATGAGCATCGGGCTTATCACCGATATGGCCGTGGGCATCCACCCCGCTGGTGCCGATGCTGTCAACCTCTCCGAGTACCTGGCTCCCCAGTGCTCGGTGGGCGCTCCGCCGGATGACTATAACCAGCAGGGTCAGGACTGGTCGCAGCCGCCGTGGCACCCGGTCCGTCTGGCAGAGGCCGGCTACGAGCCGTGGCGCGATTTGCTGCGCACGATGCTGGGCAACGCTGGCGGTCTGCGCGTCGACCACGTGCTGGGCTTGTTCCGCCTGTACTGGATCCCGCGCCAGTCCACCCCGCTCAACGGCACCTATGTGACCTATGACTGGGAAGCCATGCTCGGCATCCTCGCGCTCGAGGCCGAGCGCGCCGGCGCGGTCCTCGTGGGTGAGGACCTGGGCACCCTCGAGCCCTGGGTTCAAAATGCATTACGCGATATGGGGGTACTCGGCACCACGATCATCTGGTTTGAGCACGCCAACGAAGGGCCCACCCCGCGCCCGCAGGATCAATACCGCCACATGGCGATGTCCTCTGTAGGCACGCACGATCTGCCGCCCACACTGGCCTACCTGCGCGGCGACCACATCGCACTGCGCGCCCGCCTGGGCCTGTTGACCCGCCCGGTGGCGGAGGAAGAAGCCGAGGATCGCGCGTGGCAGGATGAGGTCAAGGATAACCTGCATGCCTATGGCATGTTGGAGAACCGCGAGAACGAAGAGGACGTGCTGGTTGCCCTGCACCGCTACATTGCGGGAACCCCCTCCGCGCTGACGGTCACCAACGTGGTGGATATGGTCGGTGACGTGCGCGCGCAAAACCAACCGGGCACGACGAAAGATCAGTACCCCAACTGGTGCATCCCGCTGTGCAATACCGCCGGCGAGCCAGTCCTCTTGGAGGATCTACCGAAGCAGGAGCTCTACCAGCGCCTCGCCCAAGCCGCCAAGAGGCCAGGGGACGAACGCTAAAGCGTCGTCCCTTTAAAGGACGACGCCCACCACTGCCACCACGACGATGAGCGCGATCATCAGCCACAGGGTCACGCTCACTCGGGATTTAGGCAGTGCCCGCTTGCGGTGGACGTGTTCGGAGCGCTCGGGGTCCCACAGGCCTTCGCGGTGATCATCGGGAGTCATGGTTCTTCATCCTAGTCACGGGCACAAGCCACGAATACACCCGGTCGATTGCCCACATCAGGAGCCACCCCATGACGGTTGCGGCCGGCACCGCCGTGACGGCGAGCACCGCCATTTGCACCCACACCGGCGCCTGCACGAGCCATTCCATGCCCTCAGGGTAGCCTGTTGTGCATGAGCCGTGCACCTTTCACTGTCACCTGCCCCGCGGGCACCATCACCGGCTACCTCGATGAGGACGTGGCCCATTTCCATTCCATCGAGTACTCCCACATCCCCGGGGATTTTGAGAACCCCGAACCCGCACCGCCACGTGACCAGGATGCGCGCACCCCGCACCCGGAGAAGATCGCGCTGACCATCACCGCCCCCGCGCCCGGCAGCCGCGCGACGTCCCTGGCGCCGACGTTGGTCTATATCCACGGCGGCCGCTATGAGCACGGTTCCCACGAGGATCCCCGCGCGGAGGGCACGCCGACCGCACAGGCGGGCATCGTCCACGTGCAACTGGGCTATCGCGTTGGGCTGCCGGGGCTTGCCCGTTTTCGTGATGACGAGCCCGACCGCTACCGCGCCATCGAGGACCTGCAGTTGGGCTTGGAATGGATCCAGAACAACATCGAGGCATTCGGCGGCGATCCCACCAACGTCACCATCCTGGGCCAGTCCGCCGGCGCCAACGCCGTACTGTGGCTGTGCCGGCGCGACCACTACCGAGGGGCGTTTCGGCGAGCGCTAGCTCTGTCCCCTGGTTTCCCGCGAGAGAGCTTCGAGGAGCGCAGTGCCACTCTGCGCCAGGTGATGAAAAAGCCCATCACGCGTTCCTCCCTGGCGGCGATGAGCCAGGAGGAGCTCGCCGCCGGCTACGCCAAGTTCCGCAAGAAGTACAGCCTCGATATGGCGCTGGGCCCCACCCCGCTGGAGTGTGGGCAGCTTGCCGACGTCCCCCTCATCCTCGCCAGCACCCGCGACGAGTTCTACAACATCCCAGCCACGCAGAAGGTCGACCGCTCCCCTTTCCGTGCCCTCATCCTGCGCTATGCGGCGCCGCGCTTCGGCTTTCCCCGCAACGGTTTCACACCCTGGTATCAGGTGGCGCAGCACATGGACAAGGACCGCCCGATGGGCCGAATGGTGGGCGATTCCATCATCCGCCGGTGGGCGGCCGAAGTGGCGGAGAAGGCTCCGGGGAAGACCTGGATGGTGGAATTTACCCGATCCTCGGGCCCGGCCCTGCACTGCGAGGAGCTGCGTCCGCTCTTCGGCAGGACGCCGCTGGCCCAGTGGCTGCAGGACTTTGTGCGCACAGGCGAGCCCGGATTCGAGGCCTACCGCCCGGAGCACGCTATCTGGGAGTACAACCTGGATAACGACGAGCATCGCGTGGCGTATTCCAGCTTGGATTATATTTCGGCGGCCTTTGCCCAGGACGGCAGCTTGCTCTAGGCCAGAAGGGCCGCGCGCAGCGGCTCGTGGGTCAGCTCCTCCACCATCCACGGGCTAAAGGCAAAAGGTGTGGCGTCGACGGCAGCGAGCACATCGCGCACCGGCGCCCACGCGAAGGAGTCAACCTCCTCCGGGTTGGGCGTCGGATCGTCTTCGGTCTCGAAGAGGTAGACCGGGCAGATTTCATTTTCCACCACGCCGGAGGAATCCACCGCGCGGTAAGCAAAGTCCGGCAGCACCAAACGCGGCGTACCGGTCAGCCCAAGCTCGAAGCGGCCGCGGCGCACGACGGCGTCGCCAGTCGGCTCGTCGGGGCCCGGGTGCCCACAGAAGGAATTGGTCCACACGCCGGGCCAGGTCAGCTTGGACAGGGCTCGGCGGGTCAGCAGCAGCTGGCCATCGCGTACCACCCACGCGGAAAAGGCAAAATGCAGCGGGGTATCTGCGGTGTGTACGGCGGCCTTGTCAGCGGTGCCGGCGGGCTTGCCCTCCGGCGAGGCTAGAACGACGAGTTCCGTCATAGATTGAGGTCTCCTACGTAGCGCACGTTGCCGATGCTAAAGCGCGCGTTCCACAAGTTTCCGGGGGCAACGTTATAGACATACTGAAGGTTGGTGGACGCACCGGCGCCCAGCGGGTGATCCAAGCCCGGCGCGGCTAGGTCCACGTTGACCTCCGGGTCATAAGGGACAGGATCCACGGTGGCCCAGCCGCCGTTGCCGTCGGCGCGCTCGAGGGTGGGTTCCGCAAGGGCGTCGGCAGGCAGGGGCACCTCGTTGAGGTTGTGAATCTTCACCGTCAGCACCGTTCCACCGCCGCCGGAGTACAGCCCCTGGAGCTCGAACTCCACGTTGAGCCCCTCATCTTTGACGGGTGCCGCCAGGTTGGAGGTGACCTCATGAGCATCTACATCCTTGGCCTCAAAGGTCGGCGGCTCCGAGCTAGACACCACGATGTTGTCCTGCGGGCCCACGTCCGGCGGCTGGAGGATGCTGCAGCCTGATAGAGCAGCCAGGCACAGCGGGGCGCACGCTAGGGGGAGGTATTTCTTCACCGCGGATCCTTTTCCATCACGACTTCGGTTTCTCCCCTACCTTAGTCGACGGGTTGGATATTCCTATTAAGGGCGTAACATCGGCCGGCGATGAACTCTATTCTCCGCATCGTCCGCAGCGCATCCGCCCTGTGGCCGTTTTATCTTGGCGTCCTTATCACCGCGTCAGTCACCGCGATTCTCTCGCTGCTGACCCCATTTATCCTCCGCGAGGCCACCGACACCGTCGTCGCGGGCGGCCCGCTGCGCACCATCCTGTGGTGGGTCGTGGCACTCTTTGTGGCGGATGCGCTGGGCAACGTCGTGAAGAATATCGGCGGCTATATCGGCGATGTCATGGTCGCACGCCTGCGCCAGATTCTTTCGACGCGCTACTTTGCCAAGCTGCTCTCCGTGCCGCAGGGCTACTACGATAACCAGGTCACCGGCACCATCATAGCGCGCTTGGACCGCTCGATTGCGAATATCACGCAATTCCTGCAGTCCTTCTCCAATAACTTCTTCGTCATGCTCATCCAGGCCGCCGCAGTCCTGGTCATCACCGCGGTGTACTACTGGCCGCTGGCCATCCTGCTGTCCGCGCTCTTCCCTATCTATATGTGGCTCACCGCGCTGACCTCGGAGCGCTGGCAGGAGTTTGAGGCCATCAAGAACGAAAACATCGACGTGGCCAATGGGCGCTTCGCGGAGGTCATCGGCCAGGTGAAGGTGACTAAGTCCTTCGTCGCTGAGGCCCGCGAGTTGGCCTCCTTCGGTTCGCGCTACCGCACGGTGGTGGATACCACGAAGCCGCAGTCGCGCTGGTGGCATTCCATGGATACCGCTCGCGGCGCGGCCATGGCGCTGATCTTCTTAGGCATCTATGGCCTGATCTTCTGGCGCACCTTGGAGGGACACTTCTCCATCGGTGACATGGTCATGCTCCTGCAGCTGGTAAACATGGCTAAGCAGCCGGTGTTCATGATGAGCTGGATCGTGGATGTCAGCCAGCGCGCCATCGCCGGCTCCAAGGATTACTTCAAGGTCATGGAGGAAGTCCCGGAGCCCACGGTCAACCCGCAGCTGGTCGCCGCCGCTGAAACCTCCGACGTGCCGGAGCTCGACCTCACCCCGGCCGAGCCGCTGCGCCCGACCGAAGGCCCGGTCTTTGCCTTCGAGGACGTGTCCTTCTCCTATGAATCGGATAAGCCGGTCGTCGCCGATATCACCTTCGCCGCCCAGGAAGGCCATAAGGTGGCACTCGTCGGTGAGTCCGGCGGCGGCAAGTCCACCTTGGTCAACCTCCTGTTGGGCCTCTACCAGCCCACGGAGGGAAAACTGACGGTACTGGGCCACGACGCCGCGGAACTTACTGCGGAGCGCCTGCGCGCCTCGGTCGGCGTGGTCTTCCAGGAGTCCTACCTCTTCTCCGGCACCATTCGGGAAAACATCGCTTATGGCAAGCCGGGGGCGACGATGGAGGAGATCGTGGACGTCGCCAAGCGCGCCAATGCACACGGCTTCATCGAAGAATTCCCCGATGGCTACGACACCGTCATCGGCGAGCGCGGCCTTAAGCTCTCCGGCGGGCAGAAGCAACGCGTGGCCGTGGCGCGCGCCATGCTGAAAGACGCCCCCATCCTCGTCCTCGACGAGGCCACCTCGGCGCTGGACACCAAGGCCGAGCGCGCCGTGCAGGCGGGTCTGGACGAGCTAATGAAGGACCGCACCACGCTCATCATCGCGCACCGCCTGTCCACCATCGCGGACGTGGACACCATCATCACCCTGGACCGCGGCCGCATCTCCGAGATCGGCTCGCCGGCGGAGCTAGCCCAGTCCGGCGGAATCTACGCTGAACTGCTGCGCCTGACCCAATCCGCCTCCGCCGCCGACCGGCAGCGATTGAAAAAATACGGATTCGTCCAAGCCACCGACGAGTAAGGTGGGACGCATGCGTTTCCCTAGCCTGAAAGAACTCTCTGCCCGCGGCACCCGCAAGTGGACCGTCTATGACGAAGACGTCATCCCGCTGTGGATCGCCGAATCAGACTTCCTCACCGCGCCGGCGGTCAAGGAGGCCATCCAGGAGGCGGTCGACGCCGAATCCTTCGGCTACACCCCAGCGCCCAGGGCCTCCGAGCTCAACGCGGCAATAGCAGATTTCTACGAATCGCGCTACGGCTGGCGCCCAGAACACGTCTTCTGGATCGGGGATGTGGTGCGCGGCTTGTTGCTCGGCGTGCAGTACTTTACCGAAGGCGCGGTGGCCGTGCCGGTTCCCTCCTACCCGCCGCTGCTGGAGCTGCCGGAGACCGCCGGGCGCGAGAAGATTGAAACCACGCTGGAGCTCGACGATATCGAGCGCGCCTTCCAGGCCGGCGCCGGCTCCATCCTGCTCTCCCACCCCTATAACCCGCTGGGCATTGTCTTTGATGAGGACTGGCTGCGAGGGCTGGTGGAGCTGGCGGAGAAGTACGATGCCCGCATCCTCTCCGATGAGATCCACGCCCCGCTGGTCTACGAAGGCCGCCACATCCCGCTCGGCGCTTTGTCCGACCGCGTTATTACCGTCACCGCCACGTCCAAGGCGTGGAACACCGCGGGCTTGAAGTGCGCGCAGGTGATCTTCTCCAACACCGCGGACGTCGAGCGCTGGAACTCGCTGACCGGCGTGGCCAAGGACGGCACCGGCACGCTCGGCGTGCTGGCGGCAGAGGCAGCCTACCGCCACGGCAGCGAGTTCCTCGACGAGGAAATCGAGTATCTGAAGAAGACCCGCGACTGGCTGGTGGAGGAGCTGCCCAAGCGCGTGCCGGGATTGAAGACCTCCCACCCGCAGGCCACCTACCTGCTGTGGTTGGACTTTAGCGAGACCGCCATTGCGGATGACCCGAAGCCCGCGGCCTGGGTGCGCGAGCACGCCAAGGTAGCCCTCAACGAGGGTGTCACCTTCGGTACGGGCGGCGAGCATCATGCCCGTCTTAATTTCGCAACCTCACGTGAGCTGCTGGAAGAGGCACTCGACCGGCTGGAGAAAGCATTTAGCTAAAATTTACATCTCATGCCATGGGCATTATCCTTAGAAAAATGTCCATAAATGACGTTCAGGCCCCCGCCCAGTCCGCTTCAAAGACGAGCTCGCCCATCGGCATCGTGATCGTTGCCTCCCTCATGCTCTTCTCCATGTTCTTCGGAGCGGGCAACCTCATCTTCCCGCCGGAGGTCGGTGTCTCCTCCGGCACCAACTTCTGGCCGGCCACCTTGGGCTTCCTCGCCGCCGGCGTGGCACTGCCGGTCTTAGCGGTGATCGCGGTGGCCATTTCCGGTCAATCCGTGCGAGACATCGGAAACCACGGCGGCAAGATCTTCGGCGTGGCCTTCTCCGTCATCGCCTACCTGGCCATCGGTGCCTTCTACGCCCTGCCGCGCACCGGCGCGGTGTCCATGGAGACTGCGATTACCCCGCTGCTTGGCTGGGAGGGCACCTTTGCCAACGGCGCCTTCAACGTCGTCTTCTTCCTCATCGCTTTGGCCCTGGCCTGGCGCCCGAATGACATCATCGACACCCTAGGAAAGTTCCTGACCCCGGCACTGGTCATCCTGCTCGCCGTCCTCATCACCCTCGCTACCGTGGCGAATCCCCGCGTTCCCGGCACCCCGACTGAGGAGTACGCTTCCGCGCCCTTCGTCACGGGTCTCTTTGAGGGCTACAACACCATGGACGCCATCGCCGGCCTGGCTTTCTCCATCGTCATCGTGACCTCGCTGCGTTCCAAGGGCTTCTCCACCGACCGGGCGCTGCTGCGCGGAACCATCACTTCCACCGTCATCGCCGGCGCGCTGCTCGCCGCCATTTATCTGGGCCTGGCGTGGATCGGCCAAACTATGCCGAACGGTGCCTCCTACGATTCCGGCGCCGCCTTGCTTGCCGACGCCTCCAATCTCACCATGGGCAACGTCGGCCAGGCCGTCTTCTCCGCCATCGTCATCCTGGCGTGTATGACCACCGCCGTGGGCCTGATTTCCGCTACCTCGGAGTTCTTCGCCATGCTGGTACCGAAGACCACCTACCACTTCTGGGCTTGCTTGTTTACCGCACTGTCCATCGCCTTCGCCTTCCAGGGTCTGGACACGGTGCTTGCCATCGCGGTGCCCTTCATCGTGTTCTTGTACCCGCCGGCTATCTCGTTGATCGCGCTGACGCTTCTGCAGCCGGCGGTCAAGAAGTGGGTCACCTTCTACTGGGGATTCCGCTTGGCGCTGTGGGTTTCCGTGCTGTGGTCCGCCGCCACCTCCTTCGGTGTGCCGCTTGATTTCTCCCCTGGCCAAGACGTTGGTTTGGGCTGGGTGGTTCCCACGCTCCTCGCATTTGCCATCGGCGTTATCATCGACGTTGTATCTACATCCTCGTCGAAGAAAAGTGAGTAGTCCATGACGCCTCGCGCGGCTCTATCCATCCTCGATTTCTGCACCATTTATGAGGGGGAGACCCCTTCTCAGTCCATGGCTAGGTCGGTCGAACTAGCGCAACGCGCGGAGGCTTTGGGGTTTAAGCGCATGTGGTACACCGAGCACCACAACATGCCCTCCATTTCTTCCTCCTCCCCGGCGGTGCTCATCGCACACATCGGCGCGAAGACCGAGCGCATCCGCTTGGGCTCCGGCGGCGTCATGCTGCCGAACCACGCGCCCTATGTTATCGCTGAACAATTCGGAACCCTCGCCGAGCTCTACCCCGGCCGCATCGACTTAGGCTTGGGCCGCGCACCCGGCACCGATATGAAGACCTTGGGCCGCGCCCTGCGCCGCGATAGAAACGCCGCCGAGCGTTTCCCCGAGGACGTCAAGGAGTTGCAAGGCTACCTTTCCGGCAAATCTCTCGTCCCCGGTGTGCAGGCTATCCCCGGCCACGGCACGAACGTGCCGATTTACATCCTGGGCTCCTCGCTTTTCGGTGCCTCGCTGGCCGCCAAGTTCGGGCTGCCTTATGCCTTCGCCTCGCACTTCGCCCCGCAGCACTTGGAAGCCGCCACGGCGTATTACCGCGAGAATTACCAGCCTTCCGAAGCCCACCCCGAACCCTATGTCATCGCCGGCGTCAACGTCACCGCGGGGGATGACGCAGAAGAGGAATTCGAAAAGGTCTGCTTCCGCCGCGTGAAGGCCTTCGTCAGCCGCGGCAGGCAGCTCAGCGACGACGACGTCGCCCGCATCATCGACTCCCCTCAGGGCCAGCAAATCATCAGCATGCTGCAGTACTCCGCTGTCGGAAATGTAGAGCACGTGCGCGAGTATCTCACCGACTTCCAGAAGTTGGCTCAGGCGGACGAACTCATGATTTCCCTGCAATCCACAAGCCACAAGGCCGCGTTGGGTAACATGAGTAACCTGGCGCGCGCGTGGCAATTGTAGGCGTACGCGCATCGTTGCCCGTCACAGCGTTTTACATAGAGGAGGATCCCTGTGGCCCTTCGCGGTACTCAGCAGCACAGCATTATCGCTGACTACCTGCGCACCCTCATTCGCAGCAAGAAACTTTCTCCTGGCGATTTCCTGCCCAGCGAGGCCGAGCTCTGCGAGCAATTCTCCTCCTCCCGCGGCCCGGTGCGCCAAGCCGTCGCGGCTTTGCGCTCGGAAGGGCTCATCTCCTCCGGCCGTGGCCGCCGCTCCGTCGTCCTCGGCCGTTTTACCTCGGAGTCCTTCGATTCCATTTACTCCGTGACGCACTGGCTGCGCGAGCGCGGCTTCGAGCCCGGCGCGTCCACGTTGTGGCTGGGGCGCTGCCCTGCTACCGATAGGGAGGCCGAGTTCCTGCGGGTAGAAACCGGCTCCCCCGTTATCTTTGTGCACCGCGTGCGCAGCGCCAACGGCATGCCCATCGCCATCGAGCGCATGTTCTTCCCACTGGACGTGGGCAGCCAGATCCTCAGCTTCGATGCCGACAATGAGTCCATCCACGATCACCTGCGCAAGCAGGGTGTGGACTTCGACAGCGTCAACCGCGAGCTCTCCCTTGCCTACGCCAGCGAGGAAGATGCGCGCTCCCTCAACGTCGAACCCGGCACCCCGTTGTGGCGCCTCCACTTAGACATTTCGGATCACTCCGGGCATCCCGTCGAGTGCACCGAAATCCTGTACCTCGGGGACCGCATGACGCTTGGTATGACGAACGTGCGCGGCACCACGTCCCCGCTCGAGGTCAAGCTGTCGGAAGGATGATGAGGGCCTGGATTGGTGCGCTGGGGGTGGTCGTGGGGGCGTCGTTAAGCGCGTGTTCTGCTGGCTCCACGGCAGTGGTTGATTCTGATTCCGCCGCGCTGACGCTGGCCACCACGACGCCGGCGACCTCCCTGGATTTCACCACCGTCGGCGGCGCCGCCATCCCGGCAGCACTCATGAGCAACGTCTACGAAACCCTGGTGCGCATCTCCCCGGAAGGAGAGATTGTCCCCGGGCTCGCCGAGTCCTGGGAGGTCGAGTCCACGCGCTACACCTTCCACCTGCGTGAGGCTTCCTTCTCCAACGGCGAGGCTTTCACCGCGCACACCGCCGCGTGGTCCATCAACGCGGTGAAGACGGAGTGGACGAACGGCATTAGCGCCCAGATGGACGTGGTGGAATCCGCCACGGCTGTCGATGATCACACGCTCCTCGTCACCCTAAGCCGTCCCTCCGCTGGGTGGTTATGGTCCATGGGCACCGCTATTGGCGCGATGCGCACCCCCACCGAAGCGGTGGGCACCGGCCCCTTTGCCGTCGCGGGCTTCTCCCCCAACGAATACATCGCGCTGCGCGCCCGCCCGGACTACTGGGGCACCCCGGCGAAGGAAGACATCACCATCCGCTACTTCCCGGATTCCCTCACCGCGGTTAACGCGCTGCGCTCCGGCGGGGTGGATGCGGTATGGGGCGTGCAGAACCCCGAGCTGCTCGACACCCTCGATGACTCCATCGAGACCGCCGTGGGCACCACGAACGGTGAGGTGCTGCTGTCCATGAATAACCAGGCAGCGCCTTTCGACGACCCCCGCGTGCGCCGCGCCGTGGCCTATGGCATCGACCGCCGGGCCGCCAACGAGATCCTCTGGGAAGGCCGCGCGCAGGACACTGGCGGAGCACCCGTCCCGCCCACTGACCCCTGGTTTAGCGGGAAGGACTACTACCCCTATGAGCCTGCGCGCGCCCGCGCGCTGATGGAGGAGGCCGGCGCGGTGGGCACGCCGCTCACTCTCACGGTGCCGAGCCTGCCCTATGCACAAACGCTCTCCGAGTTCCTCTACTCGCAGCTCACAGAGATGGGCTTTGAGGTCACGCTGGAAACCGCGGAGTTCCCCGCGGTGTGGCTGAGCCAAGTCATGGGCGCCAAGGACTATCAGATGTCGCTCGTCGCGCACGTCGAGCCGCGCGATATCCCCACCATCTTTGGCAACCCGGACTATTACCTCGGCTATGATTCGCCGCAGGCCCGCACGCTGTTGGAGCAGGATGACATGACAGGGGCCGTGGACCAGATCATGGAGGACATGCCTGCCCTGACGCTGATGAATATGCCCAATATCGTGCTCTACCGCGAAGGCCTAACTGGCCTGCAGCCGAACCAAATCACCGATGCCATTGAATTGCGAGGGGTGCGATGAGAATACTGCGCTTCCTCGGCACCATGTGGGCCGCCTCCATCATCATCTTCCTGCTCATGCGGGCCGTGCCCGGCAACCCGGCGCGCGTGGCCTTGGGCGTCAACGCCACCGATGAATCCGTGGCGGAGCTGACCCACGCCATGGGCCTGGACCGCCCGCTTCTCGTGCAATACCTGGAGTGGATGAAAGGGCTGTTGACCGGCAACTTCGGCGTCTCGCTGTCCTCGCAGCAGGACATCACCCCGCTGGTGATTGACCGCGCGCAGGTCACACTGTTGCTCATCGGGCTGGCCATCGCCCTCGCGCTGGCCGGGGCTATCCCCATGGGCATCCTGCTCGCCCGCTTTCGCCTCCCCGTGCTCAATGCCGCCACGCAGCTGGGCATCGCGGTACCGAGCTTCCTCGTCGGTATTTTGCTGGTTGCCGTGTTCTCCGTGCACCTGGGATGGCTGCCGGCCAACGGCTGGCAGCTGCCTCGCGAGGGTTTGAGCCACCTCGTGCTTCCCGTCATCTCGCTGGCGCTGGTGCAAGGAGCGATGCTCACCCGCTACGTGCGCGCCACCCTCCGCGAGGAAATGGACAAGGACTATATCCGCACCGCCCGCTCCCTGGGTGAATCCCGCACCGGGGCGCTGATCCGTCACGGACTGCGCAATGCCGCCCTGCCGGTGCTCACCGTCACCGGCGTGCAGCTGAGCACCCTGGTGGTGGGCGCGGTGGTCATCGAGAACGTCTTCGTCATCCCAGGTCTTGGCTCAATGCTTCTCGACGCCGTCTCCACCCGCGACCTCACCACCGTCCAGACCCTCATCATGGTCTTCGTGACCTTCACGCTGACCGTCAACCTGCTCACGGATCTGGCCTACCGGGTCATCGATCCGCGGCTGAAGGAGGCGCGATGAAACCCGGCTATATTCTGGTGGGCCTGACCATCCTGCTCGCTATGGTCTCCCTGGTGTGGACGCCCTATGACCCGAACCTCATCTCCCCAGACCGCCTGGCCGGCCCCAGCCTGGAGCACCTCATGGGCACCGACCGCTTCGGGCGCGATACCTTCTCCCGCATCCTCGCCGGCGCCCAGATCACCGTGCTGGTGGGCGTGGTGGCGGTGGCCATCGCCGCCCTCATCGGGGTACCGCTGGGCATTATCGCCGGGATGCGCGGTGGTGGCTTCATCATGGCGGCCACCGACCTGCTGCTCGCCTTCCCCGCGCTCCTTCTGGCCATCGTCGCCGGCGCGGTGTGGGGCTCGTCGACGCTCACGGCGACCATCGCCATCGGCATCGCCGGCATCCCCTCCTTCATCCGGGTCACGCGCTCGGGCACGCTGCAAATCATGACGCAGGACTATATCGCCGCCGCCCGCATCTCGCGCGTGCCGCCGGCGCTCATCGCGTGGCGCCACGTCCTACCCAACCTCGGCGGCATCGTGGCCATCCAGGCCTCCGTCTACTTTGCGTTGGCCGTCCTCGCCGAAGCCGGCCTCTCCTACCTCGGCCTGGGCACTGCCCCGCCGACCGCCTCGTGGGGTCGCATGCTGCACGACGCCCAACCCCTCCTGGCCACCCACCCCCTCCAAGCGCTGTGGCCCGGGCTGGCCATCGCCGGCACCGTCCTCGGATTCAACCTGCTAGGAAGCCATGCTGACCGTCACTGATCTGCGCGTGGGCCCCGTCGGCCCCCTCTCCTTTTCCATCGCACCCGGCGAGCGCGTCGGCCTCATCGGCGATTCCGGCAGCGGCAAGTCCCTCACCGCCCTAGCCATCATGGGGCTGTTGCCCGACCACTTGCAGGCCACCGGCTCCATCCGCTTCAACGGCCAGGAGTTGCTGGGCATGCGCGACCGCGACCTGCGCAAGCTGCCGCTGGCCATGGTCTTCCAAGAGCCCATGACCGCGCTCGACCCGCTGATGAAGGTGCCCGGTTTCAACCGCTTCCCGCACCAGCTTTCCGGTGGGCAGCGCCAGCGCGCGCTCATCGAGATGGCCATGGCCCGCCACCCCAAGCTGCTCATCTGCGATGAGCCAACCACCGCCCTGGATCCCTTCACCCAGGAGGAGATCCTCTCCACCATCGTGGATGCCGCGGATAAGGAGGATACGGCGCTGCTGTTTATTAGCCATGACCGGGACGTCGTCAAGCGCGTGTGCGACCGCGTCGTGCGCATCGGCGAGCTCACCACTCCCGACCTCACCCCGCCGCCCATGCCCACCCTGGGCGACCCCGTCATCGAGCTGCAGAACGTGACCAAGGCCTACCACGGGGTGACCGCGCTGGACGACGTCTCCCTCACCGTCCGCGAGGGCGAGCGCCTCGGCATCGTCGGCGGTTCCGGCTCCGGCAAATCCACGCTGCTCAAGCTTCTCACGGGGCTGGCGCAGCCGACCTCGGGGACGGTGGCGGTGAAGAAGCGGGTGCACATGGTCTTCCAGGACCCCAAGGGCTCGCTCAACCCGCGCATGCCCATCTGGAAGATCGTGGCCGAGGGCGGCGGGACGCGCGAAGAGGCCGAGGCCGTGCTGCGTGAGGTCGGCATCGATGGCTTCGAGCGCTATCCCCGGGACTTCTCCGGCGGGCAGCGCCAACGTATTTCGCTGGCGCGCGCCGTGGTGGGCAAGCCGGAGATCCTGCTGGCGGATGAGGCCGTCTCGGCACTGGACGCCACCTCGCGAGCCCAGGTCCTCGAGTTGCTGCAGCGCGTGACGAAGGACATGACGCTGGTTTTTGTCTCCCACGACATTGACGTCGTGCGCCACTTGTGCCCCACGGTGGCGGTCTTGCAGGACGGCCGGCTGGTCGAGCGCGGCGAAGCGAGTAAGGTGTTCTCCCGATATGGAACACCCTCTGCCACAACGTCCTAACGCCCTTCAGCTCTTTACCGCCTTTAACACCTCCGCGCGCCGCTGGCCCGGTGCCCTGCGCGCGGCGTTGGCGATCATTATCCCCGGCGGGATCGCTGTAGCGACAGGCCACCCGGATGCGGTGCTGCTCATTTCCGCCGGCGCCTTCTCCGTCATCTACGGCGAGGGACACCCCTACCGCACCCGGCGCCACGTGATCCTGACGGCCGGTGGGTTGCTCACGCTGGCGGCCACAGCCGGCTCCCTCGTCGGGGTGCATGGCCTGGCGCTGTCCGCGGTGTTTACGGTGGCTCTGGCAACCATCGGCGCGTTCGTGCAGAATGCGCTGCGGCTGCCGCCACCGGGTTCCTTCTTCATCGTGATGGTGGCCGGTGGTTCCACAATGCTGCGCGGGGTCTCGCCGTGGGAGGTGGCCGCGTGGAGCCTGGCCGGCGTGGCGGCCGGCTACGTGCTGGGCATGCTGCCGCGTTTCCGGGATCCGCACGGCCCGGAGACCCGCGCGGTGGCCGCGCTGGAAAAGGCCGCCGAGGCCTTCGTGAACTCCGATAGCGATTTCTTGGCCCGCCACCACCAGGCGCAGTCTGCTATTTCCACCGCCTGGCAAGCGCTTGCCGACGCCGGCGTCATCCGCGGCGGCCGCATCCGCCACCCCGCCCAGGCGGAGCTGGTACACCGCGCCCTGGCGGCCCAGCAGCGCATCGTGGCGCACCACAAGCAGGTGGGCGGCAACTCGGATGAGCTGTCTGATTCCCCCACCTACGTGGACCCGGACCGCACCACCATCCCGCACACCAAGCCGACGATGCGCTACCGCTTCTACCGCGCCGCGGTGGGCAATTCCCACGCGGTGGTGACGGCGGAAAAGATCGCGCTCGGTGGCCTGGCCACCGCGTTCATTGGCATGGCGCTGGGGCTCAACCGCCCGGACTGGGGCGCGGTCTCGGTGCTCCTGCTCTTGCAGTGGGGGCCGGACCGGGTTCCGGGAACGATTCGCGGTGTGCAACGTATGCTGGGCTCCGTCTTAGGAGTGTGCGTCTTTGCGCTCATTGCGTCCTTCAGCCCGCACGGCTGGGGGTTGGTGCTCGCGCTGGCCTTCTGCCAGTTCTGCGCAGAGATTCTGGTGGTGAAGAACTACGCGCTGTGCGTTATCTTCTCCACGCCGCTCGCTTTGCTCATGGGCAACTCTTCGGAGCACATGGCCCACACCATCGGCTCGCGCATGGCGGAGATTGGACTCTCCGTGGTCGTGGCGATGCTCTTCCTGTGGCTGTGGAAGCCGCGCGCCCAGCTGACCAACCACTACCGCCTGCAAACGCGCTGCTTCGAGGCGATGGCCGCCCTGCTCGGCGCGCTACTCATCAAGACCCCCGAGGAAGCGCTGGCACAGCGGCGCGACCTGCACTACGAGCTGCTCTCGGAACGGCGTAGCATCCAGTCGCTGGCGACCAACCACTCCGATATCAGCGAGTTCTGGGAGCGCCACACCGCCTTGCAACCGGCCGGCTACTTCCTCTTAGATTTCTGCGTGGTCAATCCGCTCTCGCAGCCCAGCCGCGCGGAATTGGACACGCTCATCGAGAAAATCACCGCAGCGGAAATGCGGTCCTGACCTCCTAGCACGGGCAACCCCCGGTTGCCCGCGAATCATTTCACCGACAGCAACAGGTTCGGATCGAGTACGTGTTCCTCCACGAGTTCGAAGAGCGCGAAGGCTTCCTCCAGCTCACGGACATTCTCATCAAAATTAGGCAGCGACATGGCATTCCAATCGACGCAGAAATAGGTTCCTTCATCCTAGCTCACAACACTGTCATTTCGCGCACCTGCGATAATGGTCACCATGAACTCTCGACAAGCCACCGGTCCCCCAGTAGGCATCTATCCCCACGACATGCACCCGGGCTTGGTCCCTGGCATCGGCGTGGAGGACCAACGCAACGCTTTCGCCCTCGACAAAATCACCTTTTTCAGCACCGCTACCTTCGTCGTAGCCTTCATCGTGTGGGGCATTAGCTCGCCAGAATCCGTCTCAGCCGCATCCTCCTCCGCCTTTTCCTGGGCCATCACGAACGCCGGGTGGCTGCTCAACATCACCATGATGATGGCCGTAGCCACCATGCTCTACATCGGCTGCTCCCGTCTAGGTCGCATCAAGCTCGGGACCGATGACGAAGAGCCTGAGTTCGGCTGGTTTAGCTGGGTCGCCATGATGTTTGGCGCCGGCATCGGCGTCGGCATCTTCTTCTACGGCCCGTCAGAGCCGCTGTCGCACTATCTCACCCCGCCGCCGCACACCGTCGACGGCAACAGCGTCGAGGCCCTGCACCAGGCCATGGCCCAGGCGCACTACCACTGGGGAATCTCGCCCTGGGCAGCCTATGCCCTCGTCGGCGGCGCCATCGCCTATTCCTCCTACCGCCGCGGACGCGTCCCTCTGGTGTCCTCGATTTTCAAGCCGCTGTTCGGCTCCCGCGATACCGACGGCCCGCTGGGCAAGCTTATCGACGTCCTCGCCCTCGTCGCCACGCTCTTCGGCACCGCCGCCACACTGGGTCTTTCCGCCATCCAGATCGGCCAAGGCGTCTCCATCATCCGTGGTGCCGGCCCGCTGACCAACTCCGTGCTCATCGTGATCATTGCGGTCCTGGGCTGCGGTTTCATCATCTCGGCGGTCTCGGGTGTCTCCCGCGGCGTGCGCTATCTCTCTAATTTCAACATCACGGTGACACTCGGCTTGGTCATCTTTGTCTTCTTCACCGGTCCGACCTTGCTCCTGCTCAATCTCGTGCCCTCCGGCATCGTGACCTACATCGACCAGCTTTTGCCGATGATGGCCAAAGGCCTGTCCTGGGGCGATGAAACCGTCGAGTTCCAGTCCTACTGGACTGCGTTCTACTGGGCGTGGTGGATTGCCTGGACGCCGTTCGTCGGCATGTTCGTGGCCCGTATCTCCCGTGGCCGCACGCTGCGCGAATTCACGGCCGTGACCGTCTTCGCCCCTTCCCTCATCCTCATCCTGGCCTTCACCATCTTCGGCGGCACGGCCATTACCTTCCAGCGCGAAGAACTACCCAACTTTGATGGCTCCGCCTCCGGCGAGCAGGTTCTTTTCGCCATGTTCGACAACCTGCCGCTGAGCAGCATCACGCCTTTCATTTTGATCCTGGTGCTGGCGGTCTTCTTCATCACCTCTGCGGATTCCGCATCGGTCATCATGGGAACCATGTCCTCCAAGGGCAATCCCGCCCCGAACAAGATCATCGTTATCTTCTGGGGCCTGTGCATGATGGGCATCGCTGTTGTCATGCTTCTGACCGGTGGTGAGGACGTGCTCACAGGCCTGCAGAACCTGACAATCCTCTCAGCGCTACCTTTCTGCATCGTGCTGCTCGTCATGATGGTGGCCTTCATCAAGGACCTGCGCTCCGACCCGGTATTCATCCGCCGCGCCTACGCGCGTGCCGCGGTGGAAAACGCCGTCGTGCGTGGCATCGAGGAGCACGGCGATGATTTCGAGATCACCGTCGAGCACGCCGACGAGGGCCGCGGTGCCGGCTCCGACTTCGACTCCTCAGCGCACCGCTACACAGACTGGTACCAGCGCACCGATGAAAAGGGCGAGAATGTAGACTACGACTTCGACACCGATACCTGGGCCGATGGCTACGACCCGAACTCTGAGCAGAAGGAGACCTAAGTGGGCATCCCCGACGATGTCGTCCTCGACGGCTACACGCTTATCGAACAGCACGAAGTGGACCACGAGTTCCTCATCAATGGCTCGCCGCTCGCCGTGGATACGCCTCTGCTTTTCGCACTCACGATTGTTGGTGTTCTCCTCGTGGCGGCCAGCTTCTTCCTGCGCAGGCCGGTCCGCATCATCGCCGGGCTCTTGGGCGCGATCCTGACGCTGACCAAGCTGTGGTGGATGCCCATCGCACTGGCCCAACAGTTCAACGACAGCCAGGTCTTTGGCTACACGCTGAAGTACTACCCCCGGTACTGGCCGGCGGCCTCCATCATCGTGGTGGTCATCGCAATCATCGGCATCATTTCCGCCTTCCTCCGCCGAGGCTAGCGCGACTCCAACACCGCAATCGCAATGTGCACGCGGTTGGTACCGCCCAGCTTGTCCAAGATGTGCTTGATATGGGTCTTCACCGTGGTCACGGAAACGTAGAGCTGTCCGGCAATCTCCTGGTTGTCTAGGCCCTGGGCCACCAGCTCCGCCACCTCGTTTTCGCGCTGGCTTAAGCCCTCCAGTGGGCGGGGCTCAGGCGACTTGGCTGCGGTTGTGGGCGCAGGCTCAGGACGCTTGAGCGCCAGCAAATTCTTCAGCGCCTTCGGGCTCAGCAGCTGCTGTCCTGCGGCCACGGCCCGCACCGCCGAGACCAGTCCTTCCGGCTCGATGGTCTTCAGCAAGAACCCCATCGCGCCGGCGTGTAGCGCATCCACGATGAACTCATCCGTATCAAAAGCGGTGAGCATGACCACCGGAAGGTCTGCCGCGCTCGCGCGCAGCTGTCCGGCCGCCTCGATGCCGTCCATCACGGGCATGCGGATATCCATGAGAACGACATCCGGTTGCAGATCCAGCACGCGGGCCACGCCATCGCGCCCATTGCCGGCCTCGGCCACCACCTCGATGTCTGCTGCGCCTTCCAGGATGAAGCGGATACCGCGCCGCAGTGCCTGCTCGTCATCGACTAACACCACTGAAATCATTACGCGTGTGCCTCCTCCGGTAGCTCGAGGACCCAGGTGAAGGTGGAGGCGTCGTCAAGCACTGTGAAGGTGCCTCCCGCCAGCCGGGCGCGTTCCTCCAGCCCCAACAGGCCATTGCCGCCGCCGGACTTCGGCTGGTGCGTCACCTTCTTATTCTGCATGGTCACCCGCACCTTATCCTCCTCGTTCTCCACGGTGAGCCTTACCTTCTGCCCCGGCGCGTACTTGCGCGCGTTGGTCAGCCCCTCCTGCACGGCGCGGCCCAGCGTGTGAGCTGCCATCGTGCTAAGCCTATCGATGCTCTCATGCGCGTCCCCTTTCTCATACCGCACCTTCGTCCCCGTCGCCCGTGCGCGCTCGATGTGTTCTTCGATGCTCGCGCGCGGATCCACCCGATCGTCCACGCGCAGCGCCTTGATCACCCCGCGCAGATCCTCCACAGCGGCCTTCGCCTCCGACTGGATGGTGTCTGCCGCCTCGGCGATGTGCTCTGGGTCCGCATCCTTGCGGTAGCTCAGGCCACCCGCGTACACGGAAATAAGGCTGAGCCGATGCGAGAGGGAATCGTGGATATCGCGGGCAATGCGGTTGCGTTCCTCCAGACGCGCCCGCTCCTCGCGCGAGCGCAGCTGGTCCTCATTAAGCTCCGCCAAGCTCACCAGCGTGACCTCGCGCTGGCGGCGCTGCGCGCGCACCGAGCCCGTAATCCAGGCAACGATAAGAAAGAGGCTCCCATAGAACACGTAACCAAAGGGATCGAAGATGTTCATCCGAATGTAAGGCACAGAGATAACGGTCACACACGAGGCCACGAAGACCGCCGTCCCCGCCAGGGACCACCGCAATCGGCCGCGCGAGATGATTGAAATCAACACCACCAGCACTGACAGCGACAGTGGGCGAAACCCGCCTAGTACCAGGACGAGCAGAGCCGCAATCAGCACCACCGGGTGGCCGGGGTACTCCTCGTGGATGTTGCGCTCCCGCCGTGAGTGGTGCAGGGCGAAGGGCAGCAGAATCCACGTGGCGAAGCTAAATAGACCCATCAAGCCCATAACAAGGGCTTCCTGATCCGTCCCCTCGAAGTTTTCGATATGGGGGATCCATGCCGCCAAATCCGCCACCACGCAGAGCAGAATGAGCAGCACCGTGATCCACAGTGGTCGCGTCTTTCTCGTCATGGTTGCCACGATAGTTCTCCCTGCGTTCCGGAAAATCCTCCCTGCGGAGGATACCGGCACCCCAAGCCCGGTTCATAACCTAAACCGCATGAGAAGAACACAGACTTTGTACGAACTGCTCACCGCCGCCGGACTGGTGTTCGTCGCTTATGATTTCTCCCACGGCGCTTTCGTCACTACCAGCGCGCTCGCCGCAGTGTTGTACGCGGCCGTGGCAATCGGTCTCACGTTGCTGATTTTGCGCAAGCACCCGGGCATTGCGCACGGGGTGGTGTGGGGTATTGCGGTCTCCACTGTCGCCGGCCAGCTCAACGAGAACATGTACCACCTCCTCATCCGTACGGTCCCGGACTGGCTGGTCATCGCTGGCATCGCCCCACTCACCGAGGAAGTCCTCAAATTCCTCGGCGTCATCTTCATTTGCACCTGCGTCATCCGGTCCCGCCACTGGGCGGACTACGTTTTCGTCGGCGTGGCCGTGGGGATGGGTTTTAGCGTGAGCGAAAACGCCGTCTACTACGCCAACATGACGCTGGAGAACCTCGATTCTGATCTCAGGGGAACGTTGCTGGCGCTCCTTGTCCGCTTCATCGCGAACCCGCTCATGCACTCCTTTTTCACCGGCATCGCAGCATATGGACTCTCCCGCAGGCAACCGGTGCGTTGGCTGCTTATCGCCATGGCGGTGCACTTCACGGCCAATTTCGGCCCGTCTATCTCTACCGCGTTTGAGGACGCCTTCTGGCCCATCTTCCCTACCTTCCTCATCCTCATCGGCCTGTGGGTCGCCACGATTGTCAGCATTGTGAAACTCCGCAAAATCCTCCCTGCGGAGGATACCGGCGCAAAATCGCAGCTCTTAGGGTCAAAAGCATGAGAAACACACTGATTTATTCCTGCATCGGCGTCCTCGCCGCAGTACCGCTTGCCGACGCCCTCCTCCCCGACCCCACTCCCGACACCACGCCCGTACGCGGTATCCCGGGGCTTGAATGCCCGGAGGATCCGTACGCCTCCTCGCAGACCTGGAACTGCGGTGGTGCGACCATCATTTCTGAGGAAGGCAGCTCCTCCCACGAGGTCGAGACCTACCTGCCGCGGCAGCACCGTTCCTTCATCGGGACGCGCGCGCTCACCGACGCCCCCATCACCACCCAGGCGCCAGAGCTCTACCGCGTCGAGGACGGCGACGGCATCACGCTGGCTCACCCGCACGACAACACCATCTCCTTCCTGTATATCGAGGGCCCGAAGGCAAGTGACTTCGCCGATCGGGTTCAGAAGGAGGAAGCTTGAAGTACCTGTACTACCTGCTGACCCTCGGCGCGTTGGGGGTGACCGTTGTTCACTACACCCATGAACCCTTTCTGCCCGCCAGCGCGCTGACTGCGGTGGCCTTCGCCGCCGTACTCGTCTCCCTCGCGCTGTTCTTCCTGCGCCGCCGCCCAGGAATTGCGCACGGCGTGGTGTGGGGCTTTGCTGTCTCCGGGCTCGCGGTGGAGCTCAATACGAACATGACTCACCTTCTCGCCCGCGTTGGCTTGGACTGGCTGGGCGCTGCGGGGTATGCGCCGCTCATCGAGGAAGTGCTCAAGTTCCTCGGTGTGTTGCTTATCTGCACCTTCGTCATCCGGCCCCGCAGTTGGCTCGACTACGTCTTCGTGGGCGTGGCCGTGGGCATCGGCTTCACTGTAGGTGAGGACGCCACCGCCTTCGCGCGCATGACGGTGGATAACCTCGACTCGGATACCGCCGGGTCGATCGGGGCGGTGGTCATCCGACTGGCGTCCAACCCGCTCTCCCACTCGCTGTTCGCTGGGCTTAGCGCCTATGGCCTATCCCAGAAGCAGCCGGTGCGCTGGCTCATTATCGCCATCGCGGTGCACGCCACGAAGAATCTCTTCCCGTCGTTAAGCACTGCGCTCGACGACGCCATCTGGCCCCTCCTCGCCGGCATGGTCGTCGTGCTCGCCGAGTGGGTAGCCACCATCTGGGGCACTATTGCGCTGCGGAAGAAGGCGGCTGCGCATCCTGCACCGGCGCACGCATAGCCTTCGTGGCCGGCGAGGGGTGGGCGTCCTCGGCGGCGAGGCGCTCAAAGGCCACCGCCGCCAGGGCCGCGGCTTGGTCTCCCAGGACGGAATCATCAAAGCGCACCAACGGCGAGTGGTTCCACTCGCGCATGTGCTCCGGGGTGTGCGGATCACCGGTGCCGAACCACATGAACGTGCCCGGTACCTGGGCGAGCACCGCGCCGAAATCTTCCGAGGCCATCATCGGGGTGTCCATGGTCAGCACGTTTTCCGCGCCGAACATACCCGCCCACAATGACGCCGCGAACTGGTCTTCGCGCGGTGAGGTCTTGGTGGCTGAGTACAGGACCTCGAAGTCCACCTTCGCGGTACAACGATGGGAAGCCGCCACGGAGCTCGAGACCTCGATGATCATTTGGCGGACGGCGTCGATGTGTTCGTCGCGAAGCACGCGCACCGTCGCGCCCAGCTCCGCCTTGTCCGGGATGACGTTGACCGCACCGTCGCCTGCGCGCAGGTTGGTCACCGTGATGACAATCGGCGAGTTCGCGTCGAAGCGCCGGGTCAGCGCCACTTGCAGCGCCACCTGGATCTCCGCGAGGGCCGCAACCGGATCGATCGCATCGTGCGGGCGCGAGCCATGCCCACCCTTGCCGTAGACGGTGATTCCCAAGTTGGACGACGAGGCCATCATCGGGCCCGCGATGTGGTGGAAGGTACCCCGATCCTGCGGGCCGACGTGCAGGCCGTAGGCGGCAATGGGGCGGCGGCCAGCAGCGTCGAGCACGCCCTCATCAATCATCGGCTGCGCACCGCCCGGGCCTTCCTCACCCGGCTGGAACATGAAGATGACATCGCCCAACAGCTCCTCGCGGTGACGGCACAGCATCTTCACCGCGCCGATCAGCCCCGCCGTGTGCAGGTCGTGGCCACAGGCGTGCATGTTGTTATTCGTCGAGGCAAACGGGCTGCCCGTCTGCTCGCGCACCGGAAGGCCGTCCATGTCCGCACGCAGCAGCACCGACACGGGGCGCTCGCCGCGCTTGCCGCCACGCAGCACCGCGACGACCGAGCTGAGATCGCGTCCCAGCTGAATCTCCAACGGTAGCCCTTTAAGAGCTTCGAGCACCTTCTCCTGCGTGCGCGGCAGATGCAGCCCCACCTCCGGGTTCTGGTGCATATCGCGGCGGAACTCCTGCAACTCCGGAAGCAGCTCCCGGCCTTCCTCCACGAACACCTGGCTGGCCAACCGCTCCCCCAGCTTGGCCGAAACCATCGGAAGCGGTGGCAATTGCTGACGGTGGCGCGGTGCCATCTTCATGGTGTCATCCTTTCCGAGCATGTGCGCCGAGCATACCGGAATCTGTATTAAGGTAGCCGTTTATGAAGCTCTTCCCCGCGCTGGTGGCCAGCTCCCTGATGTTCACGCCCGGCTCCTCCTACCAACTGTCGAGCCGCGACGAGGCCTCATCGCAGTGGGCCGTGGACACCATGTTCAACGTCATCGATGGCTTAGGCACTTCCTCCCATCTGCTTACCGACGCGTGGTCTACGGAGCAGGAAGAGTACCCATACCCGATTAAAGAAATCGACGAGGTTTCCCTCGTGGAGCGGCGTGCTACCGACGAACCAGGCCGTGAGAAGTGGATCATCTCCTCGCCGTCGATGGGGCGCGACATTCCTGTCGACGTCGTCGTGGGCAACGGCGGGCCCGTTGTGTACTTTCTCGAGGGCGTAGACTCCCCGGAGACCTCGAACTGGATCACCAAGGGGCATGTGAAGCGCGTCTTCGGCGAATCCGACGCCAGCATCGTCATCCCCTCGCAGGGAGCCGGATCCATGTGGACCGATTGGAGAGAGGATGACCCGAAGTTGGGGCGCCACAAGTGGGAAACTTTTGTCACCACCGAACTCGCCCCCGTCGTGGAAGCGGAACTCAATCACAACGGCAAGCGCGGGCTCATTGGGTTGTCCATGGGCGCGTCGGGCGCGGTGATGATGGCGAACAACAACCCGGGTTTCTTCAATGGCGTGGCGGGCATTTCCGGCTGCTATTCCACCACCAGCAAGGTGGGCCAGGGCACGGTGGACTTGACGGTGCGTACTAAAGGCGGTGACCCGACGAACATGTGGGGGCCGCGCGGTTCGGAGGATTGGTTGCGCAATGACGTCATGTCGCATCCGGAGGGGCTTCGCGGCACGGCGCTCTATCTCGCCGCTGCCTCGGGCGCATGGACGGACGAGGAGCTGGCGGCCTACCCCGGAAAGTCCGTCAATGATCGCATCGGGGGCACCCTTTTGGAGGCCGGATCGCGTCGCTGTACGGAGGAATTTTCCGCCGCGCTTGACGACGCCTCAATCCCCCACACCACCGACTATCTCACCGACGGCACCCACGACTGGGTGATGTTTGGCAAGCAATTGCAACCGGCGTGGGATGCGATTAAACCAGCGCTCTACTAACGTCGACGACATGTCCCGATTCCGCAGCATTATTGTCCCCGCCGCCATCCTCGTGGCAGGGCTTATCCTCCTCGCAGTGTTCTACGTCGGCTTAAGCCGCCATTACAACTCACAGGAGCTGCAGGCGCTTATCGACGGCGCTAATGCCAACGGCCAGGACTATACCGTCGTCCTCCATAACGAGTTGACTGGGAGCTATTCTTTTAACGCCGAGTAATTCTGCGTTCCGGTTGCGGGGTCGGGGCACAACACTCAAATCTTCCTTGCCGAAAATGAATGCTGGAATCGACTTGATTTCCTCAGAGAGCAACAAAATACTGGATACTGGGCTAGATCTGCAACCTGCTTTTTCGACAGGACTTTAAATAACGGTTCAGGAGCCTGGATCATCCGCCCTATTTGACCTAGGAGACCCCCATGTGGCTTGACGGATATCAACAGCAATTCGGAAACCGGCTAGAGGACTTCCTCACAGAAACAGTCCCCACAGTGCTCACAGAGCTGACATCTTCCCAGAAGAAGCAAGTTACCGATGGCGCACAAGAGTTTCCCTTCGAACCCCTTCTCGAAATCCTCAATTCTAAACACAGCTATGAAGACACAGTCTCCCGAATCATAGCCATAACGGGGATATGGATGAATGCCGCATCAGGGAGCCAGTGGTGTGTTGGTCCTCTAAACAGCACAGATTACTCTGAAAGAGTAGGCATAGGAGTCAGATGGGGCGAGATCGCTTTTTCGCCGTTATCGAACATGTCGGAGAATCTGGTAGATTCATTTCCCACTTGGCCGGGCGTGCTCATGGAATTTTCTCGCATGCAAGAGGCGGATCGCGATTATTACAAACAGAGAATCCTGGAAACTCGTCCAAAGCAAAAATGATGTCCAACCGCTGCGCCGGCTCACGCCATCCTCATTGCATCGGTAGACCTCGCTAATTTGGCGGTCCTCGCTGGCCTATATGACATGGCGGCCTAGAAGGGCGTCTCGGCCAGCCAATCCCACTGAGGTATCATCAAGTTTCCTGCTTGCCACGATGCTGTCTTGTTCCCCGCGTTTACGGATTTAAAGTACCTGTAAAACTGTAACCTGACTTAGGTCATGGGTGGGTGAGCAAAGGCACTCTTGGCACGGTTACCTGTTGGTTTTCGTTGGTGGGGAGGAATTTTTCCGCACTAAGTGGGTAGTGCCGGGGGTGTTCAGTAGTCTGATTTTTGTGAGTCCTTATATTCGCACTGTCAAGACCGCTTCTGGGGCGATGGCGGTGCAGGTGGTGTTCTCTGAACGCAAAGGCGCGAAAAGGATGAAGCATATCGGCTCAGCACATTCAGAGTCTGAGCTTGCGCTTTTAAGAGCTGAAGCTCAACGCATCGTCGATGGTGACCAACTCGCAATGGACTTCGGCGAGATGGAACACATCCCATCGGCAACAGGCAGCGTTTGCCACCCGCTGCCGGTAGTCGGTCAGCGGGCCGGTTACTTGCTGGACGGTATTATGCGTATTTCGACGAGTTAGGCCTTGCTGCAGCAAGCGGTGATGATCCGGTGTTTCGTGATCTGGTGCGTGCCCGGATCATCCATCCCGGCTCAAGCTGGATTCCATCGAGACTCTTGCCGAGGTGGGCATCACCAGCGCAAGCTACCGCACTCTCCAGAGGCGTCTTCCCACCTTCGCGACCGAATCGTTTGGGCAGACACTAACCCAAGTGTTGGCCCATCATGCAGGTATCGGGCCAGGTACTTTTATTTTGTACGACGTGACCACCCTGTACTTTGAAACCGATACTCCTGATGAGCTTCGCAAACCCGGGTTTTCCAAAGAGCGCCGCCTAGAGCCGCAAATCCTTGTCGGGCTGCTTACTGATGCCACTGGGTTTCCACTGCATGTGGGCGCGTTTGCTGGCAACTCGGCAGAAACCCACACGATGCTGCCGATGATCACACGGTTCCAAGAGGCCTACCAACTCGACGAGGTCACCGTCGTCGCCGATGCAGGGATGTTCTCCGCGTCGAACAAACAAGCATTGATAGATGCAGGGCTGCACTACATCTTGTCGGTGAAAACCCCCACCGTGCCAGAGGTAATTGAAACCTGGCGGCGGGACAACCCCGGTGAAGACTACACCCACGGCCAGATCTGGACACAAACCTCGGCAAGCGATGGGCGCAAACACACAACCCCGAATACGGTGACGCATTACCAGTACTCCCACGACCGGGCCAGACGCAGCCTGCGCGGAATCTGTTCAGAAGACTGAAATGGTAGCGGTGT